>CALVHF010000039.1 GCA_944327295.1 uncultured Desulfovibrio sp.
AGTTTGGGAGGCCAGTGCCTGTACATGCGCAGAAAGGTCTTTTGCTGATGAGGCCAGGGAACCACGGCTGCCGTGGCTTCGCCAACACGATCGCCGCCAGGAGAGAGCTTGGGCGCCTCACGAATTGTCTGCCAGGTCTGCTGGTACAAATCCCTGTCCTGCTGCCCGGGGTCATCAGGCGCAGTGTCTTCCGGTACAGCCGGATCGTCCGGTTTTTCGGGACGCAGGCGAACGGGCAGAAGCGAGCACTGGGGCAGAAAGGCAAGGAGACGGTTGCGCAGGGCGCAGCCAAGCTCCAGAACCCTGGCTGTGCGGTCCCTGTTTTCCCACAGGGCCTGAAAGGATGCCTCATCGGCATCCAGGTGTGCGGCATCGTCCTTCCATGAGCGGAAGACATGGAAGGTGTCCCAGTTCTGTGTCCAGCCGGCCAGAGTCTCGTTCAGGCTGCCGTTGAACACCAGGCGATCCCCTTGAGCGTCCTCTATGATGCCGGCTTTCTCGTGAAATATCGCCTGACTTGCCAGAAAACGTCCGCTGACGGGATCACAGGGAACGGCTATGCGGATGTCCAGGAAGTCCCTGGCAATCATCCAGGCGAGCAGCTCCAGGCCGTCGTGCAGTTCCCGGTCATGTCCGGAGGTTTCCGGAGATTCCTGTGCCTGGGAACTGTCAGGAAAGGGCGTGCGCAGGAGACGGGCTTCCACGGTCTCCTTCAGAGACTGGCCCAGCAGGATGGCGTGGATTTCCGCCTGTTCCAGGGTGCAGCCGCAGATGAGGCGCATGTGCCCTTTATTGGCCACCAGGCCTTCGACGCCGGTGGTGGCGGCAGCCAGCGTTCTGGCAGAGAAAAAGCCCGTGGTGCGGTCGTAGCGTACCGCACAGCTCAGGGCAGGGATGTAAAACGTCTGCAGAAGATTGCCATTCGCAGGCGTATACTTGCACTGCCATGTGTAGTCTTGCAGGTTAGGCATCGGTCACATCCAGAAGGGAGAGCTGGCGGGGCTTTGTGACCTGTTCGGCCAGAGCAAGGCGGCGCAGGTTTTCCAGAGCTTCGAAATCGCTGGCAGAAGCCTGGACAGCCCTGGCAGGTTCGATGCCCGTGCAGGAGCGGGACGGAGGCAGGACTTCGAGCACGGCCCTCAGGCCGTCCAGGAAGGCAGGATTCTTGTCGAGACCGTGCTGTCGCAGCTGTTCCAGGGCAGCCTGCAGGGACTGGGTCTGTGCCGTATGGGCCGCATGATGCAGGGCATCGAGCATGGAGCGGGAGCCGTCGGCAGATCCCAGTGCGGCCTTGGCGGCACGGATGCCGCTGTCCCAGAGCACCACATCGCTCTGCTTCTTGCCGGCGATGACGCCGATGATGTCGCTGTCCATGTCCAGACCGACGACACGGGCAAGGTTCAGCGCTTCGTCATAGGGGAACTGCGGAGCCCTGAAGCTGTGCCAGGCGAGCACAAACCATTCCAGCAGGCCGTCCAGGGAAGACTGGCGCCGGGTCTGCAGAATGTACTGCAGAATCCAGTCCTTCACTGCTGAACGGGCCGTTTGCAGAACATCTTCCGGCGTCACGGCATACGGGTCGGCAGGCTCCTCCACGAGTGTCTTGCGCCGTTTTTTGCTCGTGACCGGGGCACTCTTCGGAGATCCCCGCCTGACAGGCCAGTGCCTTGAGAAGAACTCGAGAGCTGGACCGAAGCAGGAAAGGTAGAGGTCAATGCCGGAGATGCCGGCCTGCTGGAAGAGGCGCAGCTTGTCCAGAACATGCTGCCGGACCATGGGCTCAATATCTTCCCAGAACAGGATTTCCCTGTCCGGATTGTCCTCATTGTCCTCACGGGGGCGGCAGACCAGAAAGATGGTGGACTTGGCAGCAGCCTTGTCCTTGATATGCAGGGACCCTTCTGCTTCCGTATTGACTGGCCAGCTGGCAGAGATGGTGAAGCCGGCCTCAAGCAGTCCCATGGTCAGTGCATCCCAGGCGCCTGTGGCCTTGTGGGTGAACATGAGCGTGAGAATGCCGTCTTGCTTCAGGACCCTGCGGCATTCGGCAAAGATGGCGGCCATGCGCTCCTGGTAGTCTCTGTGGGCCAGAACCTGAGGCTTGGCCTGTCCCTTGAACTTGGCTTTGTTGGCGACGGCCTCGTTCTCCTTGTCTGTCAGGAAGAGGGTGAAGAGTTCAGGATAGAGGTAACCGGCAGTCCGCTTGAGCCAGACATAGAAGAAGTCCGAGAGCTCGGCATACATGACATTGTCATAGTACGGAGGATCCATGACGATGGCATCAATGGAGTGGTCGGCTATATGATCCAGACAGTCTGCGGACTTGCAGGTCAGGGTGACAGAATTGTGCTGCTGCGCTGGAGCCGCCAGGGCTGCCAGATCAAATCTGGGCGAATTCTTTGTTTGCTGCTTGAGGGCCTTGACATTTATGGATGGATCAAGCAGCCCTGTGAGCTCTGCTATGCATATGGCTGTTTTTTCAATGGCCCAGTCATAGCCAAGACCAGAAACAAGAGGCGCCATCTCAGCATAAGACCAGACAAATGCATAATCATGCCTGTCAAAAAGAGAGCGAACACGGGCAGTTGTTGTATCCCAGCGGCAGAATCTGGTCCCATAATTCAGCAGAGTATCCAGTGTCAGGGCCAGATAGGCAAAGGTAGCCTTCTGCAGCTCGCCAAAGCCTGGTTTTGCGGATTCTTCCTGAAGGAGCTCCCGGAAGACTTCCACGCTGGTGCAGTGGCAGCACAGCTGTCTGGGAGAGAAAAAATCCCGCCACGTCAGGATGCCGTAGTGGAGAGGTTCGGTTGTTTTGAGGCCGTCAGGAACGCTCTCGGTTGGCACCATGTCCATGGCTTCCCAGTACGGGAGCTTTTCTTCCAGTCTGGCCCGGACAGCAGCGAAGACATCATCCTCTGGTCTTGGGGCACGGTAGCCGCGTACCCATTTTTCTTTCTGTTTGCCATTTTTTGTTGTGGCCAGGACACGCTTTTTGAAGACAACGGCGTAGAGCTGCTCTTCCATGCCGCCATTCTGGGCAAGAGTCTTGATCTGATCGCCATCTATGACACGGCCGCAGTCGGGGAAGGGGCAGGTGGCGTTCCCACCATGCACGGTGCCTTCGGACTGCTCGCTGGCAGAATGCACTATTTCGAAAGAGCAGACGCGGTCTGAAGGTGTCTGTTC
Organism: uncultured Desulfovibrio sp.; assembly: GCA_944327295.1. Taxonomy (GTDB): domain Bacteria; phylum Desulfobacterota; class Desulfovibrionia; order Desulfovibrionales; family Desulfovibrionaceae; genus Desulfovibrio. Next base: position 3,187 of record CALVHF010000039.1, read on the forward strand.
TGTGTGGGGAACAAGGCGCACTCCTGTGCTTCCGGAAGCAAGACTCCAGTTGGGAGAGAGAGGAATGAGTCCGCCACAGTAGGGGCAGCGGATGGTGCGGGCAAAAAGATAGCCCAGGACTTGAATGCCAGGCTCTTCTTTTGGAAAAATTCCATCATATAGAGGTTCGGCCTTTTCTATAAATCTTTTGCCTATACGTTTAAATTCTTTATAGACATGAACACCAAATTGACTGAGATCATATGTTGCTTTTTGTATGAGTACAGCAACTGGATTAATGTCATTGGCAAATGTATTTAAATGGAGACGAAGAGATTCAAATGGAATGCTTCCACCGCCAGAAGTAGGATCAAGTACTGAAAACTGATGACAATCGTTACAGTGTTGTGCTCCAGAAAAAAACCAGTTGAGCTCTTCCTGGGAGAGAGAGTAATTGAATGCTCTGGCATAACCGTAAGGATTTGTACCAAGTTTTTCACCAGTACGTTTTGCTTCATCAAGACGTTGTTTTGTTTTTACTGGATCCCCGTGGATGCCCAGTGCATGCACAAAGCGGTTTCTGTCTGCATCAGCAGGCAGCAGTGAAGCCATGATGGCTGCCCTGGAAGCGACCAGCGGACGTCTGGCCCACCAGACATGCAGCCTGTTCGGAGCCGGATATGGGGTCAGAGGAGTTCTTTCCCTGAGGCTTTCTATGCTGAGCTCGGCAATGGGCAGCCATTCTTCGATAAGGCGACGTGTAGACATGGTAACTCTCCCTAACAGGCGTGTGGGTCGGTCAGCAGCAGACGGAGTGCACACAGGACACGGCGTGGGTTCTTGCGGTGCATGGCCATGCCAAGCCAGTAGGCTGCTTCGCTGTGGTTCATGCCCTCAATGTGTCGTGCGACCTGACGCATGCGTTCGGCGTTGCGCATGGGAGCCAGGGCTCTGCACAGCAGTCCCAGGCTGAGGGCTTCTTCCTCGTCAATGGCAAAGGTCTGGGTACTGCCCGTGCCGGGGGCTATGGAGATGCCGACCCTGCGGAGCCGGCGCAGAATCTGGCCTTCCAGCAGAGCCATGTTGCGACCGCGCAGTCTGGCTATGCGTTGCGGCTTGCTGATATGGGGTGTAGCCGGGCAGGGGACCTGCCAGATGGCAAGTTCCAGATCGTTTGTGCCGTGATTGCAGGCCTGCAGTTCGTAGGCTGGAGAGAGAACGCTCTTGTGTTCCATTATTCACCCCCCTGGGCCTGTCTGACAGTCATGCTGATTTTTCCGTTCAGGCTGATATTCTTGAACCGTGCATTGAAGGCTTCAGTACTGGTCCTGGAAAGAATCATTTTTTCTGCAAAATTCAGAATTATCTTCATTGTGAAGCTCTTTCCACTGGCAGCACGGAGCTGGGGGAGCAGAAACTGCAGAAGCTGCTGAGCATCCTGCATGCCGCCTTCAAAGGAAAAAGAGCAGGAACTCTGATTGCGCGTCTCGTAGTAGATCTCGATGTTGAGGAACTTTTCACAGCCAGCAACGGTAGCCGCAATGCGGGCCAGCGTCTGTGCATCACTGGCTTCATAGGTGGCTATTTCCATGTGCGAGATGGCCGATATCTTCTCGGCTTGAGCGTCTTCCCAGATGCGGGTCAGTGTTTCATTGAGGACGCCCTCGGCAGTCACCTGCAGCACCGGCGCCGGCGGCAGAGGTGGCTTTGGATCATGCTTGTCGTCCTTTTGTTCATCTCCATTTCCGTCACCGTTACCGCCACCGTTATTTCCGGTGGTGTCAGGAGCTGGTCTGGGCCAGATCTTGTTTTCCCCGGCATACTTGCTCGTCAGAATCTGGGCTTGATCACTGAACTCAATCTCTGCCAGGGGGTCGCCCTTGCCCCAGATGAGATCTCCCTTTTTGTAAACGAGATCTCCACTATTAATTCCGTTTGTAATGGCCTTTTTGAGAACGGAATCATTTGCGAGCAGAGCAAAGCCTGTATTGCGACGATATTCGTTGTACAGTTCGATTGTGGAGATAAAGCCCTGCTTCAGGGGTGTTTTATTGACGAGATACGGGGTATCGTAGGCCTGTTTCTCGTCCCTGTGCAGCTTTCCGAGGCTTTCCAGAATACGGATGATGTGTGCCTGGCCGCTGCCGGGATTGGCTGCCGTATTCGGCAGGTCGATGCTTGTGTGCGCGAGCGTCACATTTTGACCGTTTTGCGGGATGGCGTTTGTCGGGTAGAAGAGATGACGGTAGGCCTGCTGTATCCCTATGGCCAGCTCCTGCCTGGATTTCTGGAAGCGTTCCTTGAGCTGGGCCTGCTGATGCGGGGCCAGATCCTGCTGCAGGGCAGGGTCCTGCAGATCTTCCAGGGCAAGCCTGTGGCGCATGAGCCCCTTCATTTCCTCAACCTTGCCCGTATCGGCCACTATGAAGACAAGGTTGTTGCGATTGATTCGGGCTGTGCCGTCGTTGTTCCTGTATTTGTACAGCCGGCAGACGAGATCCGGTACAGCAGGAGTGAGTGCCGAGCCATCGAGTGAGACGGCTTCATAGCCCAGAATGACCAGAAGAGGCTTGTCGGAGCTGTCAGCCACCTCATTGGGAAGACCCGGGAAGGCCACAGGCTGGAAATCCCTGCCCTTGAAGAGCTCGCGAATGGTGTCGTTGAGGCGGCTACGGACATCCTGGGGATTGATGCGCCGTTCCTGCTGATGGATGATCTGTGTGAGATTGGGCTCGGCGAGGAAGCGCAGCGGCTTGTTCGGGTGATCGTCCATGAAGGCAGATTCCTGGAGGAAGCGCCGTATGGCATCCGTGACAAAGGAGATGTCCAGATCTGGAGCCAGAATGGCGTAGCAGATCTCGGACGGATCCGCCCCCTTCAGATTGTCGTTGAAGGCAAGGGTGTGGAAGAAGATGGTTCTGGCAACGCAGGAGGCATAGGGACAGAGGCGTGACAAAGGAGATGTCCAGATCTGGAGCCAGAATGGCGTAGCAGATCTCGGACGGATCCGCCCCCTTCAGATTGTCGTTGAAGGCAAGGGTGTGGAAGAAGATGGTTCTGGCAACGCAGGAGGCATAGGGACAGAGGCCGGCGTACACACTGGCATCCATCTGTTCGGCCAGGGAGGGCGCGTCACCTTCCACTGCCGCAATGTCGGCCTTGAGGGCAGGAACAAAGGCACTCTGCCCCAGCTTGGTGGTGATTTCCTGCCTGATGGGACTGAAGGTCAGATCGATGTGATGCAGGTGCACGGCACAGGTATGGGCAGGCCTGTTCCGCCAGAGGCGGCATACCGTGCGGGCCAGCAGACGCAGCATGCCGCGCACGCGCTGGAAATTGTTCAGGGTGGACGTCTTTTCCTTGAGCGTGGCAATGAGTTCAGGATGCAGGGGGAATCCGGCCTCGAACTCTTCCAGTCTCTTGTCGGCGAGTCCAAAGGAAGGCAGCGCTTCCCTGTTCACATCCCAGAGTCTGGCATAGGCCTGTATGATGCGGTGTGCGCCCTGTTCGTCAATGTGGGCAAAGAGTCTGCGGCGCAGGACCTTCACAGTCTCGTCTTCCTCTGTTGGATCGAGCAGGGTGGCCTTGCGGGCAGAAACGCTTTCCGCTTCCAGCATCATGTCGGCTATGACCTGGTTTTCCTGGCTGTAGGCGTCGGTGGCCTTCTGATCCTTTTTGCCAATGGCCAGGGTATAGACCAGGGCGGTTCGGGGAGAAGACTCCACGGCCTTGAAAAGAGCCGTCAGAAAGGCCGTGAGCTGGCCTGCTGCCATTTTGAGCTGACCGGTTCCCGTCTGCTTGCGCAGATAGACAGAGAGTTCGTCCAGAAGAATGAGTGCCGGTTTGCCGGCAATGAGCTCTCTGAGCGTATCCGATCCAGGAGCAATTCTTGTTGTGTCACTGTTCTGGATACGCTTGTAGCCTTTGACACCGCCCAGGGCATAGGCCAGTTCTCCCCAGGGAGTATAGGCGCATATGCCGTCGCCCAGTGCATGTCCGTTGACAGGATCGGCATTTTCACCGTCAAAGGCAGCCACGCGCACAGGTTCGCGGGGCAGCAGATTCGGCTTCAGAAATTCATTGATGTTCGGGACCTGTCGAACGCCCCGGGCCACATGGGACAGGGCAATGAGGGCATGCGTCTTGCCACCGCCGAAATTGGTATCAAGACGGTAGATTGCGGTTATCTGATCCATGTCGCCCGTCAGGCGCAGGCAGATATTGCTCAGGAGGTTGCGCAGGCCGCGGGTGGGGTGCGTATTGGCAAAAAAGGCCACAGGGTCCTGGTATTCCCTGACAGCCTGTCCCCTGAGCACCGATGCAAGGTCCGCTGCAAAATCGGCATCAGAAAGATTGCCCTGCAGGACATCCTCGCGGGGCGTGCAGACATCAAAGAGTGTGGGCAGCACGAAAAGCCTCCGTTGCATGGTTGAGATGCAAGGTGGCTTTCCATATATTTCAGCTGGTTATCTGTGAACTGTCTGCTGTCTGGCAGGCAGATACGTGTACCTTGTAGCCACGGGGGATTCCAGAGAGAATTCGTCAGGCAATCTGTTCCGATCCTTTGGCCTGTTTTGGGAAAAACGGATAGTTCAGGATAATTGACGCAACTACTCCTTGAACGTAAAAGATGCTGAACAGGTGGCTAGAAGGTACACTTTTTCGCCTGTCTTCAGAAAGCATGACAGACAGGATGGCTCCCAGGGTACGTCATCAATTGTCCTGACAGGGAACAATCATGGCATATAGCAGAGAAATTGCTCTTCCTGCTGCTCGAAAAAGGGATTTGGACAGCACTGTTTTTGTTGGAATCAGAGAAGTTTTTTTTCCTGCTGGACAGAGAAGACTCTTGCCTTGTAGCGGAAGGTGGAGCGGGGCATGGACGTGCGTCTGGCAGCTTCTGCTGTCGAGATCTGGCCGGCCTGCCAGCAGGAGTAGACCTCCTCGAAGTTTTCGGGAAGCGGCCTGGGGGGCTGTCCGAAACGCACACCTCTCAGCTTGGCGGCAGCAATGCCGTCTGCCTGTCTTTTGCGGATGTTTTCCCTCTCGTTCTGGGCTACAAAGGAGAGGATCTGCAGGACAATATCGACAATGAACGAGCCAAGCAGGTCCTTGTGCTGCCGGGTATTGAGCAGCGGCATGTCCAGAACCACAATGTCCACCTTCTTGATCTTTGTCAGCAGGCGCCAGTGCTTCAGAACGTCTTCATAGTTTCTTCCGAGCCTGTCCAGGCTGACAATATAGAGCTGATCTCCGGGAAGCAGACAGCGAAGCAGGTTCTGGTACTGCGGCCTCTGAAAATCCTTGCCGGAAAGCTTGTCCATGTAGATGTGGGCACTGTCTATATCTTGCGCAGCAAGGGCGCGAACCTGCCGATCTTCGTTCTGATCGGAAGAGGAGACACGGATATAACCATAGCGCGTGCTCATACTTCTTTCTCCTGTGGGCATCGCAAGGGGATGCAGGGTTTGCATAAACGGGATGCGGGGGATGCCAGAGGCTTTCTGGTGAACCAGGAGAAGATAGTCCATACAGGAAGATACAAGAAGAGAGTGCAGCCTTGTCAAAATCAAATATGTACAGCGATTGCAGACAGCATTTCAGACAGTACACCTGTTTTTTTCTCCAGCTCTATGGACTGCCCGGAGCGCCGCCGGGAAAACCGTCAGCATCCTGTTTTTCCTGTAAAAAAGGCCTTGATCCGGTGTGGCTGTCGAGCTACTCTGCAAGGGTATGACCGTTTCCTTTTGTCGGGGGCAGGTTCCCGGAACCCCGTTGCCCTCACGTTCTGGGGAGGAAGAGAATGCACAAGAGTTTTGCGGGCAGGGCAGTATGCATCCTGCTGCTTGCAGCCGGTCTGTGTCTGGTGCTGCCTGATGCGCCGGTGCAGGCAGACACAGGCTATTATGATGCCCAGGGCCGCTACCAGGGCAAGGCCCGTACCAACAGCCGGGGTGGCTCCGATTTCTACGACAGCCAGGGCAGACGCCAGGGCTCAAGCCGCGAAAATGCCTCCGGAGGCACCAGCTACTACGATGCCCAGGGTCGTTATCAGGGAAAAACCAGGCCGGATTCCATGGGAGGGTTCCGCTCCTACGACAAAAGCGGCCGCTACCAGGGCCGCTCGAAGCCCAATTCCCGGGGCGGCTACGACTACTATGACAATGCCGGGCGCTATCAGGGATCGAGCAGGGCCAACTCCAGAGGCGGCCTGGATTTCTACGATGCTTCGGGCCGGCGCCAGGGCAGCTCCAGGCCCTGAAATCCGTGTCTGCCGGTAACGTCTTTTGGGTGTCTGGAATTGATCAGGCACGAAAAAACCCGCTCAAGGGCTGTGAGGGCGTTTTCCTCCGGGCCCGGAGCGGGTTTTTCGGTTTTTTTTGCTGTGTGTCTTTTTTAGCGGCTGAACTTGTCGACGTAGCCTGCGACAAAGAGAATGAGGATAACAGGCGGCAGGATCCAGCGCAGATAGAAGCGCATGGCCGGATGCACCTTGACGCCGCTGCCCATGTTTGCTTCCTTCACAAAGGGATCCCAGCCCCAGCCGCAGCGCAGGGTGCAGAAGAGCACGAGGATGAAGGAGCCCAGGGGGAGCATGTTGTTGCTGACAATGAAGTCTTCCAGATCCAGAATGGAGGAGCCTTCGCCAAAGGGCTGTATCCAGGAGAGAACATTGCTGCCCAGGGCACAGGGCAGGGAGAGGATCCAGAGCAGGATGCCGTTGATCAGAGTGGCCGGACGCCGGCGCATGCCGAAGACGTCAATAAAGTAGTTGACCATGTTCTCGAAGACGGCAATGACTGTGGTCAGGGCGGCAAAGCTCATGAAGATGAAGAAGAGGCAGCCCCAGAAGCGTCCGCCGCTCATGTTGGAGAAGATGTTGGGCAGGGCCACGAAGACAAGGCCGGGTCCGGAGGTGGGTTCTACACCGTAGGTGAAGCAGACCGGGAAGATGATGAGGCCTGCCAGCACGGCCACCATGAAGTCCAGCCCTGTGATGATGAGCACTTCACCGGGCAGGCTGCGCTTGCGGTCCAGGTAGCTGCCGAAGACCGTCATGGCGCCAATGCCCACGGAGAGGGCAAAGAAGGCCTGGTTCAGAGCCGCGGAGAGAATGGGCAGAAAGCCTGTCTTCTGCATGTTCTCCCAGTTGGGCATGAGGTAGAACCTGAGGCCCTCGCCTGCGCCGGACAGAGTCAGGGATTTGATGACAAGCATGATCAGGATGAGGAACAGGCCTGCCATGAGAATCTTGACGATGCGCTCCACGCCGGCCTGCAGTCCGAGCCAGCACACGCCGAAGGCAATGGCTATGGAGAGGGTCATGCCGAGAATCATGGAGGAGGGCGAAGACAGGGTCTGTCCGAAGAACTGCTGCACGCCTTCGGGCGAAAGCCCTGTGAAAGTGCCGGAGATCATGTACCAGCAGTAGAGGATGAGCCAGCCTGTGACCGTGGTGTAGAACATGAGCAGCAGGTAGGAGCCGACAATGGCCCACCAGCCAAGCTTGTGCCAGGACGTCCCCTTGGGTTCCAGGACGTGGTAGGCAAGGCCCAGGTTGCGGCGCGAGGCCCTGCCTATGGCAAATTCGACAATCATCACCGGCATGACGGCAAAGGTGCAGACGACAAAGAGCAGGACGAACCAGGCACCGCCGTATTCACCGGTTATGTAGGGAAAACGCCAGACGTTTCCAAGTCCTATGGCACATCCGGCGGAGACAAGCAAAAAGCCCAGGCGCGAGGCCAGACTTTCACGGTTTTCCGAAGCCATGTAAAAGCTTCCCCCTTGTATTTTTGTGCAGACTGTACACAAAAGAATTAGAGACTAGGGCTTCCTACAGCGTTTGCCAGGCAAGATCAAGTCCGTTGTCAAGAGGATCGCCCGCCACAAGGCTTCCTTCCTTCGTCCTTCGTACTGTCCCTGTCTCCCGGAACTGGACGCTGGCCGGGAAAGCCTCTTCAGAGGAGCTCTGGCCTGTGTGCTTCTGGCTTGGCCTGCATGTGCCCGTACAGGGCCGAAAGGTGCGCAGGGCAGGGAGCCCGAAGCGAAGTTTCAGCAGCGAACTTTCAGCTCCTCACGGACGTGTGGCAGACAAGGGAGACAGGGTAGACAAGGGGGCAGGAGTGCACGAGGGCTTGTCAGGGCTTGTGCATGAAGGCCTCTCCATCAGCCATCGTCATGCAGCTCGGGCTGCTTTCAACAGGGGAGACATGTCTGGCATGTCTCAAGGGGCATGTGTTCTTTCTGCTTGTCAGTATGATTTTTTTGCAAGTGTTTGTAAAAACATAGAAAAAATATTCTGAAATTTGTAAAAAATTATATTGACATATCAAAAATAAGTGACTAGTCTGCCATCTGTGCTTGTCATGGGCACGCACGGGATCGCACGCTGCCAGGAAAACATCAGAACACATTGGGCGGCGGAAAGCCCTTGCGCGCCTTTCGGGCTTGCTGAGGGCCGGATCCCGGTTCCTCGACAATGGGCTCCCAGTCAAAGGCATAGTCCGGAGACTTGTGGGCCTGGTTGGTCCGCCAGGGGGCTTCCCTGTTCATGCCTTCGCTGGCCAGGCGTAGCCGTGCGTCTCCCGGACCGCATTTGGCATTGATGTGGTCCATGACCTGCATGAGCCGTGCCCTGCGCTCTTCCAGGGGTGGTCTTCCTATATCCAGAAGGCTTCCTTCCACCTGATCTGGGCGCTTTACGTCAGTGAGCAGCACGCCAGCCTTGGCGTAGAGCGGGCCTTCCTGAAAGATTTGTTCAAGGCAGCGCATGGCTGCCGCGGTAAAGGCCAGGGTGTCCGAACTGTAGCGCTCCAGGTATTCTTCGGCCTCGCGCTCCACAAAGGGCTGTCTGGCAAAGTAGGAGGTGCGGATACGAACCTGTATGCAGCGGGCCACAAGGCCTTCCTTGCGCAGACGCCGCAGGGCCTGTGCCGTAAAGGTGGCAACGGCCTCGCGCAGATCCTCCAATCTGGTCACGCGCCCCCCGAAGGAGCGCGAGGCTGCCAGAGTGCGCCGAACGGTGCTGTCTGCGCCCACGTCAATCATGGGGATGCCGCGCAGCTCCATGATGGTGTTGAACAGGGTGACGCTGAAGAGCTGCTGCATGCGCCAGGGGTCTGCAGCGCGCAACCTCTCTGCGGTCTCTATGCCGTAGAGGGGGAGTCTCCTGGCAAGCCTGCGGCCCACGCCCCAGACTTCATCCACTCTGATGCGGGACAGGATCCTGTCTATGTCTTCTTCGCTGCGGGCCAGGGAAAAGGCGCCGTACTTGTACTTCTTGGCCACGTGGCTTGCCAGTTTGGCCAGGGTTCTTGTCCGGCCAACGCCTATGGACACGGGCACCTTGGCGTAGTGCATGACCCTGTCTATGAGGTGCACGCAGAACTCCTCGGCATAGACTTCCAGGGCGCCGTCCAGATAGAGGAAGGCCTCGTCTATGGAGTACTGCTCGACCCTCGGGCAGAAGTGGGCGAGCACTTCCATGACCCTGCGCGACACCGTGCTGTAGAGCCGGAAGTTGGAGGAAAAGACGGTGACGTCATTGGCGGCAAAGAGCCTTTGCAGCTGAAAGGCCGGCACCCCCATCCTGATGCCCAGTGCCTTGGCCTCGGCCGAGCGGGCTATGACGCAGCCGTCGTTGCTCGAAAGGACCACCAGGGGGCGTCCCTTCAGGTCCGGCCGGAAGATGACCTCGCAGGAGGCAAAGAAATTGTTGCAGTCCACAATGGCCCAGAGGCCTGAACTGGACGGATCCGGCAGTTTCTTGTCCATGGCCTTTCTCCTGCCTCGTGCCTTCTTCCCTCGTGTTTCTTGGGAAAGGGGCCTCTAGCGCGCGAACTTGTCCACGTAGCCTACCACAAAGAGAAAGAGAATGATGCAGGGCAGAATCCAGCGCAGATAGATGCGCAGGGCTGCGTGCATCTTGACCCCTGCACCGGCATTGGCTTCCTCGGCGAAGCCGTCCCAGCCCCAGCCGCAGCGCAGGGAACAGAAGAGGACCAGCATGATGGATCCAAAGGGCAGAAGATTGTTGCTCAAAAGGAAGTCTTCCAGATCCAGCACCGAGGACCCCGGTCCGAAGGGTTGGAAGGAGGAGAGGACATTAAAGCCCAGGGCACAGGGCAGGGAGAGCAGCCACAGGCACAGGCCGTTGAGGATGGTGGCGGTCTTGCGGCTTGCCCCGAAGATGTCCATGCAGAAGCTCACCAGATTCTCGAAGACGCCTATGACCGTGGTCAGGGCCGCAAAGCTCAGAAACACGAAGAAGAGGGCGCCCCAGAACTGGCCCCCGCTCATGCTGGCAAAGATGTTGGGCAGGGCCACAAAGACAAGTCCCGGTCCAGAGCCTGGCTCCACATTGTAGGTGAAGCAGGCCGGAAAGATCACAAGCCCTGCCAGGAAGGCCACAAGGAAATCCAGGCCCGTGATGATCAGGGCCTCGCCAAAGAGCGAGCGCTCGCGGTTCAGGTAGCTTCCGAAGACGGCCATGGAGCCTATGCCCACGGACAGGGCAAAGAAGGCCTGGGTCAGGGCTGCGGAGAGGATGGGCAGAAAGCCTGTCTTCTGCATCTTGGCAAGGTCGGGCATGAGAAAGAAGCGCACACCTTCGCCGGCACCGGGCAGGGTGAGGCACTTGAGGACCAGGGCGGCCAGGATGAGGAAGAGGCCTGCCATGAGAATCTTGACGATGCGTTCCACGCCGGCCTGCAGGCCGAGCCAGCAGACCGCAAAGCCGATGCCCACGGCCAGGGTCATGCCAAGCACCATGGCGCCGGGCGAGGCCAGGGTGGACGCAAAGAAGGCCTGCACCCCGTCGGGGCTCATGCCCTGAAAGGTGCCGGTCACCATGTGCCAGCAGTAGAGGAGGAGCCAGCCTGTGATGACCGTATAGAACATGAGCAGAAGGTAGCAGCCCACCAGAGAAATCCAGCCCAGGTTGTGCCAGTGCGTGCCTGCGGGCTCAAGTACCCTGAAGGCACCGCCGAGATTTCTGCGCGAGGCTCTGCCTATGGCAAATTCCGCCACCATGATGGGCATGACGGCCAGCATGCACAGCATGAAGAGAAGGACAAACCAGGCACCGCCATAGGCGCCCGCGATGTAGGGAAAGCGCCAGACATTGCCAAGTCCTATGGCGCAGCCCGCCGCGACCAGAATGAAGCCAAGGCGCGTGCCGAGATTCTCCCTTTGTTCCTGTGCCATACCCTCTGCCCCCTCATGAAACGTTTGCGCCTTCCTGCAGGTCGGCCGGAAACAGGCGGTTTCCCCGGGCGTCCTGATGCCTGGAAGGGTACTGTGCAGACACGGCTGTCTGCAAAGATACAGTCTAGCATGCCTGCATGGCAAAGACAAGATGAATACAAAAAGCAAGGGGATACAGGAAGGTTGCCTCTATCTCCTGTCCTTTTGTTCCGGCACCGTCAGCCTCTTTTATCCACATTCGGAGGAAAACCATGAGAGCACAGATCCCGTCTCGTTTTGGCCCCCGTCCCGGACCAGGGCCGCAGGCTCCCCTTGTCAGCCAGGCCGGCACCTCGGCCGCACCCTGGCCCGGTTCCCTGGCCGGGAGTGAAACCAGCACACAGCCCTCGGGCTTTGGCATGCACAGGGCTTCAGGCAGGGCAAATGTGTCCCCGAACATGTCTGCGGACGTGTTTTCGGACGTACGTCCGGCCGCAGCATCAGCCTGGCCGGAAGGCTCCGGGGAAGAAGGCCCAAAGGAAGAAGGCTTTGGTGAGGAGGGCAGCCTGCAGCACAAGCCCTTCGTCAGACGGTCTCTGCACACGCACAGGCCCGGCCTGCTCAGGCATGCGTTCCGATCCGTCGTACAGCACCCTGCCGGACCTGACCTGCAGCGTGCCGAGGCTGCAAGGGCAGAAGAGCTCGAAGGGGTCGTGCCCGATCCCGCAGCCGTGGTGACGGATGCGGGCGGCATTCCCTGGCCTGCTGCCCTGATGCGGGTGAAGCGGCTCCAGGAAAAGCGTCAGCAGGAGTGCGGGGGCGCGTCTGCCGCCGGCTGGCATGTGCGCGGTGCCCTCGTCTTCTCTGGGCAGGGCGAGCGCCTGGCCGTGTGCAGGGACCCCGAGGATGCCCTTTTCTGCGCGCAGCTCAACAACGTCCTGCCGCTGGTGCTGGCCGTGTACGAGCGGCTGGCCGCCTCCTATATGGAAGGTTGCAGGGATGGGAAGGAGCGCAGCAGCAAGCTTGAAGCCGTCATGGCGGACTGGAACTGCATGCAGCGCGTGCTTGCTGCTCAGAACGCCCTTGTGCGCACCTACAACGACGCTTGCCTGCACTTTTTTGCCAGGGAGCAGGCAGGTTCGGAAAGCCGGGGACAGGTGCGGGACACGACTCTGCTGGACTGGCTGGTCAGCCACATGGTTTGCGAAAACGCCCGACCCGTCTGCCCCTATGCCTGCGGACACTTTGATCAGACAGGGCCCTGCCCTCTGTGGAAGCCCGCAAACCCGAATGAAGCCCGGGCCGTCACCGGCAGGGCGGCCGATATGGGCGAGGCGCCCAAGGTGGATGCCTGGAAGAAGCTCGTCTTTGCCGCCGACGGCTCTGTCCTGTGCCGTTGCAACACCTGGCAGTGCTGGAAGCAGGCCTGCCTCTGGGCGTGCGGCCGCAGCGTGTCTTCTGTGTCCACTGTATCCATGCCGACGGCTGGCGAAGAGAGCGAAGCGAGGGCACGGGCGGCTGCAAAGACGTGCAAGGATATGCCTGGCACAGTGTCTGCCCCGGAGGAAGACTCGAAAGGACAGGCCCCGAGAGAGGCAGACCTGAAGAACCTGCAGGAAGAAGCTTGGGCAGAAGCGTTTGGGGAGGAAGCGAACTCTGCGGATACTTTTTCGGCGGGCGCAGCTTTTGAGGATCCTGCTCACGAGGATCTTTATGGCGAGGTGGTCACAGCAGGGACTGCCACTGCTGTCGCAGCAGCGCCGGATGAATATGCCGGGGGGTTGAACGGAGAGGAGGCCGGACAGGCAGACGGCCTGGGAGGCAGGCTGGAAGAGGCCGGGGCCCAGGAGCTTGTCACAGGGGGGGAACCCGCAGGAGAGGAGCCTGCCGGGGACGTCCCGCCGGACTGCGAAGATACGAGCCTTGGGGCGGCGTCTTTGCCTGATACGTCTTTTTCAGACACGCCTTTTCCGGCTGCGTCTGGCCCAGATACGGTTTCTTCGGATACGGCGTTGGCGGGTACAGCCACGGCTGTGATGGGATTCCTCCCAGGGGACACCTCCTTCACTCGGCCGTGCTCCGGGGCCTAGTCGTGAAGGCCGAGCTGGAAGAGTTCCTGCTCGCTCAGAACCCGCACCCTGCCGGGAGGCAGGGTGCCCAGGGCAAGGGCGCCTTCGGCAATGCGCTTGAGCCTGAGCACGGTCAGGCCGCTGTCCCTGCACATGCGGCGTATCTGCCGGTTCAGGCCCTGCTGCAGGGTTATGGTGAGCAGGGTGTTGCCTTGTGCTGAAACGGCCTCCACCCTGGCAGGACGGGTGACATCCCCTTCTGCCAGGGTCATGCCCTGGCGCATGGGTGCCAGAACCCGCTCGGTCACAGGGCCCCGTACCAGGACCTCGTAGACCTTGTGCTGGCAGTTGCTCGGGTGCATGAGCCGCTGGGCCAGGACGCCGTCGTTGGTAAGCAGGATGAGCCCCTCGGAATAGTAGTCCAGGCGGCCGACGGGATAGAGGCGCAGATGGCGGTACTCCTTTGGCACAAAGTCCAGCACCGTGGTGCGGCCCTGAGGATCCGAGACCGTGGAGACCACGCGCACGGGCTTGTGCAGCATGAGGCAGATTCTGGGCTCGGAGGTCGCGACAGGCCTGCCGTCCAGGGTGACCCTATCTCCGGGCAGCACGCGGTCGCCGGTCCTGGCTCTGCGGCCGTTCAGAAGGACCCGGCCCTGGTCGATGAGTTCGTCGGCCTTTCTGCGCGAACAGACGCCCGCAGAGGCCAGATACTTGTTGAGGCGGATGCCCAGGGCCCCGTCGTCCTGCGGGGTGTCTGTGTCTGCAGGTCGAAAAGCTCGCCTGTCATCCCTTGGGCGGGGCGTGCCTGTGCAGGGAGCATCCTGTCTGGACACTTCCCTGTGGAAGCGTCCAGGCTGTCCTGTTCTCTTTCCCGGGCCCTTTCCCGGTGTCTGGTGGTGCTGCCGGTCCGGCCTGTCAGCCCGTGTGCCTTCTGTGGCGATCCTTGTGTCCCTGGAAAATCTGCTCATGTGTCCCAATCAGACCCTAACGAGGGGAAAAGAGGAAAAGGGCCGGCAAAAGGATGTGCGATGCCGATCCCGGACAGAGGGCCAGGGGAGCTCTGCCCCGGGCCCGGCCAGGGCTCTCCCTAAACTTTTGCAGGAAGAAATTCAAGGTTCTTGTGCCGGGAACAGCTGGCAGGACACGTGAAGAACACGGGCTTTGCGGCATCGCGGAGACGTCGGCATGAAAAAAGCCCCCTGCCGAAAAGGCCCGGGAGCTTGTGTCATTCAGGAAAAGTGATGAAAAGGCGGATTGTCGGTCAGCTGGCAGCGGAAAGGCTCTCGCGCCGCCAGGGCAGGCGCACTTCGCAGATAAAGCCTATGAGCTGCCCCGAAAGGAGCACGGTTATCAGGGAATAGAAGAGCCACTCCAGCGGAATGTAGCAGGCAGACAGGGCCAGCACCGAGAGGTCGGTCAGAAGGTAGATCCACTGTATGCGGATTTTGGTGATCTCGGTGAGCGCCATGGCCAGGGCATCGTCGCCGCCCGTGGCGCCGCCGGTCCGGATGCACAGGCCGCAGCCCACACCCACGAAGAGCGCACCTGCCAGGGCTGCTACCAGGGGATGGTCGGCAAGGTCGGGCCAGAGCGGATCCATCAGCTCGCAGCCTGCCCAGGCAAGGGAGAAGGCCAGGCTTGCCAGGGCCGAATAGATGACAAACCTGCAGCCGAGCACCCTCCAGCCAAGGACAAAGCAGGCGGTATTGATAACGGGGCCGGACAGGGCCGGCGAAAGATCAAGCCAGTACTGCAGGAGCAGCACAAGGCCCAGCACCCCGCCCTCGGTTATGCCGCTGTAGGCGTGCACGTGGTAGAGCCCGAAGGCCAGGATCATGGATCCCAGGGCTGTCATGGCGCAGGCAAAGAGGGTGATTTCAGGAAGAATCTTTTCCTTGAAGATGTTCCTGATGGCGTTTCTGTTCAGGTACTCCTGTCTGAAAGAGGTGCGGCTGAATGAAAGTTTCTGAAAACGTGGTCCGAGGGACATGGAGAAAGCTCCGGAAAAATAGCGCAGGCAGTCGGCCTATATGTAGTCGGAAATGTAGGGAGTCTCGTGCAGGATGGCATCGTCCAGGCGGCGTATGGCCTCGGCATTGGGTGTTTCGATGCGCCCCCGGCGGTAGAGCTGGGCTGCGGACTTGTAGCCGAGCAGCAGGGTGGTCAGGGTGCCGATGGACATGGAAACGTGGAAGTCCGGGCTGTGCCTGCCCACATGGCAGCCGCCGGCATGGAAGAGCACGTTGAAGGTGTCGCTGTTCCAGTCCAGGAAGGGATCCGTGATCTCGAAGGCGATGCAGACGTCCTTTTCGCCGGGATCGCAGGGATAGCTGGCAAAGAATTCCTTCACGTCCACAATGCGGCCCATGATGTAGGGGCGTATGCTTTCCTTGATGTCCGCATCGTCCATGTCGAAGGCAATGGGCTCGTTGTAGTAGGTATTGCCGCGCACCTCGTCTATCATGGAGTCGTGGGCATGAATGTAGCTCCACAGCCCCATCTGTGCCTCAAGGTTCAGATAGATCATCTCCTTGACGTACATGATGTCGTTGCGCAGCAGGTAGACCATGTACCCCAGGGGCTTCTTTGTCGCGCTGTAGTAGATGGCCACCATGGTGTCATCGAGCTCCCAGCGCCAGAATTCTTCCCAGGCCAGGGAATTGCGGAACAGGCAGCCGTGGGTCTGTGCGGCAAAGGTGGTGTGCAGGTTGCGAAAGTCGCTGTTTTCCCAGTCCACGCGCCGCACCGTGCCAGGTGCCCTGTAGGCGGAGGGAATCTGGCGGTCCTTGACGACATAGGAAATCTTGTTGGAGATGATTTCCCAGCCGTGCTTGCGGTAGAGCGGAATGGAATAGGGGTAGAGCAGGGCCAGGGACTGCTTCTTGTCGCGCATGCGCCCGAGGCTCTTCCGCATGAGGCGGGACATGATGCCTTGGCCGGAATACTCGGGGTAGGTGGAAACACTGGTGATGAAGCCAATATGGAAGGTCGTTCCATAGATGTTCATCTTGAGAGGGTAGACGGCAAACTGTGAGATGAGGTTGTCGCCGTCATAGCAGCCCAGGATGTCGGCGCGTTCCAGAACCGGGAACTTGGACTGCTTGATTTCGTCGTCCCTCCAGCCTGCCTCCATGAGGTCCTGTTCCGTGACCTGAAAGGCATAGCGCAACAGGGCATTGTATTGATCCAGGTCGCTGCCTGTGAGTTCGCGTATGGTATATGGAAAGGGTTTGGCGCTGGCCGATGAATGCATGGTATTTCTGCGCGGGACAGGAAGATGTGGACGCGCAGACCTCCTTGAAAAGGGTTGACGGACAGGGAATGTCCCATGTCCGTTTGGGAAGTGTGCCTTGGGCAGGGCACAGTTTACACCGAAACCTTTTCTAGATCCACAATATGAAATTTTTGTGACAAAGAGGCAGTGGAACCGGTTTGGAGTGCTGGTCCGGGATCAGGCATTCTGGCTGCCGGATAGCTGCTTGGGCAGCGCCAGGTCCCGTCCCACAAGAAAAGGCTCCCGAAGGAGCCCTGTGCCCGTTCCGTTTAGAGCAACACCCCACATGCGTGGGGAGGAGAGACAGAACCTGCGGCTCCCGAGGAGCCCCCTGGAAACACCCCCACGTGCGTGGGGAGGAGCACAGTGAAGAGGCGGGAGACGCGGGTGTTGGAGAAACACCCCCACGTGCGTGGGGAGGAGTAAAATCCATACTTATTTCCCTTGCTTGTGTCCGAAACACCCCCACGTGCGTGGGGAGGAGGCTGTCCAAAAAGCTCAAGGACAGGCTTGCAGAGAAACACCCCCACGTGCGTGGGGAGGAGCTAGACTCACACAAAAAGGAGTGCCCCTCAACAGAAACACCCCCACGTGCGTGGGGAGGAGTCCACTGGTGCCCACTTGATG
>CALVHF010000040.1 GCA_944327295.1 uncultured Desulfovibrio sp.
GCCGAAAGGTTCTGCAGAAAGCCATTTTCTTGTTCTGGGAGAGAATCCCCCGTTGTGAAACGGGGGAGCTTCAAGGATGAGCGAGTACAGCCTCTGAGAGATATCTTTGCAACATACGAATTGCTTGCCTACCTTTCGGTGCGAGCAACACAACTTGGATACAAGGCATGCGAAATCCCTGTCACACGAGCGTATCCAAAAACTGGAAAGATGCCAACAAAGATCAGTTTTTTCAAGGGAAATGCTGATCTCTTGGTAACTACTCAGCATCGAAAAACATGCGAATATCTTATAATTTCAGCAACTTAAATTGTTGGCCTTACATATGAGCGCATAGGCAATCACGGTGCATATAATATAAAAGATTTGTAATTACAGGCAGTTATAAAAATCAGCTCAAAATATTCCTTTCTGAATGCTCGCGCTAATAGACTAGAATTGCATGATAAAATAGAGCTGAGTAGTTACATCTCTTGAAAATATTGTTCAAAACCGCCCTGGGTCAGTATGTTCCAGGAAAGCGTACAAAGTGAGTTCCATGGGCAGCCTGGTCTCTCCAAGCCAGTTTTCGCAGGCACGGGAACCGCACACAGGGCCTCCTACTCGTCTCCACGCTTGCCGTCGTCCAGCCTGAGCACGTCCACGCCCCGCACGTATTTGAGCAGCCTGGGCCTCTTGACGCTCGTTTGCAGGGATTTGATGATGGTGGCCATCCTCTTGATATTGTCGAGTATGCCATTGAGATGACGTGAGACATTGGACATATCTGTACGTCTGAGCAGACTTTCAAGTTCATCCGACTGCAGTCTGGCACGCATGTTGCCATCGTTTTCGGCAATGAGCTGCTTTGCCAGAAGCGTGGCCTTAGCCTTGTTTTCTTCGGCGACCTGCACAAGCTCGTTGCAGAATTCGGCCTGAACACGCATGTTGTTGAGGACATTGTTGCCGTAGTGGGCCATGGCTCCTGCGGCCTTTTCCAGGGTGTCACGGGCAAGGGCCACATGGCTGCCCACCACAAGGTTGATGAGCTGCCCGCAGCGGGCAAGAAAGCGATCCTCGAAGGTCTCGAAGCCGTAATCGTGCTGGGAATAGAGCATGACGAGTCCAAAGGGACTGCCACTTTCCCGCTCACGAATAATGAAGCACAGCCGTGAACGGTATCCTTCCTTGTAGGTGGTGCAGTCGAGCGATTCTCCTCCGCGCTCTATGCCGCGCAGGTTGTTGGACACGACATAGAATTCATGCCCTCTGGCGATGGTGCGCATCACAGGATGACGGAGAAAGCTTTCCTCTATGCTGTGCGCTGCCAGGGGGACAGAACCGCCATGGGATGTGTCCGCAGACGTGATGAGCCAGTTCTTTTCCTTGTCACGCAGCCTGCAGATATAGAGATCCGCCTTGAAGGTGCGCATCAGAATTCGTGCACTCAGCCTCAGGGCCTCGGTCGGTGGTACAAGCCTGTCCGTAATGGCCAGTAGTTCGTGGCTGACCCTGAAAAAGACATCGGCATCCGTCTGCATGGAGGCCACGTTGGCCAGCAGCGTGAGCAGACACCGCCAGCTGTGCAAGACGGAGTGCGGCGGAATATCGGGAACATAGCCGGAATCAAGCGCATGCTTTGCTGCAGGCAGAAGATTGATGACAGCCCTGCGGTTCTCCTGTGTGGCTCGAACAAGGAGCTGGATAATGCCTTTTTTTATCTCTGCTCTGGTTTTCTGCATGGTGCAAAACTCCCACAAAAGTGCGCAATCACAAAAGAGGGCTCCAGTGCAGGACAATTCCCTCTGGTGTCATCCCCGCTCTCTCGCATCCCCTGCCCCGCCTGTCCTGCTTGTCCTGGAGGCCAAGAAACGGATGGAGCGGCGAAAGGAATCCTCTTCTAGCACAATTTCCCGGTTTCTGACCAGAGCGCTGCGTCCGCAAAGTCTTCTTGAAAAAAAACGTATCACTATGATCTGCGATGGGCCATTGTCCGGAGAGATTCCGGCTCCTTTGGCAACTTCCAGAACCAGATGGGAACAAGGAAGTACCAGCCTGGCGGCTGAGTGCAGGCTGGTAGCATAGGGCAAGCTCGTGTCACTACCCCCTATTGCATCTCTTTGAGGCAAAAAACGAAGAGAATCCATCCAGAAGTTCTTTCCTTTCTGCTCACAATGGACTATTTTTGCCCTGCCCTTGTGCAGCTCAACAGCAGATGTGCCAGGCGACATTCAGACGCTGCGCGCAAGAACTGTACAACGGATGCTGCTCACTCTCCTCCTTCATCCAGTTGCAGTGTCCTTCTTGCACGCTCACTCCAAACATCCCAGCATACTCCTGTCAGTCTGTACGGCCGGATATGTCCCACTAAACACTTTGCGAACAATACTTTCATGGATACTAGGAAGCACTTTTTCATCATTGGTGCAGGCCCTGCAGGACTTACGGCAGCCAGGGAGCTGCTCAGACAGGGATGCACCAGTGTCACCATTGTCGAACAGGAAGTCCAGGTTGGTGGCATCTCCAAAACCGTACACTACAAGGGAAACTGCATTGACCTTGGCGGCCACCGCTTCTTCTCCAAGACAGACGAAATCATGAGCTGGTGGACTGCCGTCCTGCCCGTAGAAGATGCTTCTGGTCCAGAAGAGCGAGACAACATTTTTCTGCTCAGGCACAGGCTTTCGCGCATTCTCTACGACAGAAAATACTTCTCCTATCCTGTGACCCTCAGCCTGGACACCCTCTCCAAACTGGGCTGCAAGCGCCTGCTCAAAATAGGCTTCTCCTATCTTCAGGCCCGGATTAGGCCAATACAGCCCGAACAGAGCCTGGAAGACTTCTTTATCAACCGTTTCGGCAGGGAGCTCTACAAAACCTTCTTCAGGGACTACACCCAGAAGGTCTGGGGCACTGCCTGCAGCAAGCTCTCTGCTGACTGGGGAGCGCAGCGCGTCAAGGGGCTTTCTGTGTCAGCTGTCCTCCTGCATGCCGCACGCTCACTCAAAAGGAATCTGACGCGCAGCCGGAGCACGCTTGCCCAGAAGGATGTGGAAACAAGCCTCATTGAGCATTTCCTCTACCCCAAATACGGTCCAGGCTCCCTCTGGGAAGAAGTTGCCAGGGACGTCCAAGAGCATGGTGCCAGACTGATGCTGGCAACCAGGGTGACTGGCCTGCACCTTGATGCCGAAGGTACCAGGGTCACAGCAATTTCCCTGCGCACACAGGACGGCACGGAGGAAAGCCTGCCCTGTGATGCTGTCATCTCATCCATGCCTTTGCGAGAACTGGTGGCAGCAGTAAGGGGGCCTGTGCCTGCCAGGGTTGCAGAAGTTGCCAAGGGCCTTGTCTATCGGGATTTCATGACGGCTGGTCTGGTCCTGCGCAAGAACGAACAGCTCTCCCAACTCAAGGACAACTGGATCTATGTTCAGGAACCGGATGTGCTGATGGGACGCATTCAGATCTTCAACAACTGGAGTCCCTGGCTTGTGGCTGACAGGAACTGCCTGCTGCTGGGCCTGGAGTATTTCTGTACCGAGGGCGACACACTCTGGACCATGCAGGATGACGATTTTATCCGCATGGCCACCTCCGAGCTTGAAAAAATTCATCTGGCCGGGGCTGACGACGTCCTGGATGCCTTTGTCGTTCGCGTGCCCAAGGCCTACCCTGCCTATTTCGGCAGTTATGCGCACATTCATGTGCTGCAGGACTGGCTCAACGGGGTGCACAACCTCTATCCCGTGGGCAGAAACGGCATGCACAGATACAACAATATGGATCATTCCATGCTGTCCGCCCTGCGCACCGTTGACTGCATTCTCAGGCAGACCCCTCCCAAGAAGGACATCTGGCTCGTCAATGCCGAAAAGGAATATCACGAAAGCAAATGACGTTCACAAGGCCCTGCTTCCTGCCAGACAGAAGAAGCGGGGCTTTTCCTTCTCCTGCTCTTTTTCTCCTGTGACTTCTCTCTCGCTGTCCTTTGCCTTGAGCTAAAAACTGATAAGCATCTGGTCACAGACCACCCATGGGCGTTCTTCGCGTGCCACAACAGCCTCGCCTTCTGGCACCAACCAGCCAAAACGTCGACAGGGGCAGGGGTACGCAGAGGGACAGGCCACAAAGCACATCACCTGTCCACAATGCCAGCTGCCATCGGCGCTGTACCTGGGCACAGCCTGCACATACCAGAAGGTCTGTTCCGGCCTCTTCCTGGTCAGCATCTGCCAGGCATAGGAGGCCCGTATGCCTGTTCGGCAGACAATGAGCACAGGCACGGACGGCACTTCGTCCATGCGGCGTTCAAGCTCATCAAGCGGCACAAGCTGCGCTCCCGGAATGTGTCCGGCCTCGTATTCGGCCCTGCTGCGCACATCCAGAATGACGAGGCTCTCAGGGGCTCCTGCCAAAGCCTTCTTCTGCCGGTCTTCCTCAAAGCCTGAGATGAGCGCCAGGGACTGGGCCGCATTGAGTGGGCCCGGCTGTGGCAGTGTTGCCGCCTGCACCTGCAGGACGGCAAGAAGGAACAGGTAGAAACAAAAGGCTACAAGCCTGTGCAGGGCAAAGAATCTCTCGTGCATGACGTTCTCCGAAAGAGCAGACATGAAATGAGACAAGCGATCAGGTTCCCCAAAGCTGAGACAACCCAACGGAAGGACAGACTGCATCAGGGGCAGTACCTCCTGCCCCTGCCCGCCCCTCTCTGGGCAAGGACAGTGTCTCTGGAGGGCACAGCGCCTTTCGGCACAGCCTGAGGCTCCAGTCGTAAGCGTACGGCTTTTGACAACGCGTTTTGGAGATCAGGGCACAAAAAAAGAGGTCACAGCCTGTCTGTACTGTAACCTCTCTTGATGGCATACTATGGTCGGGATGGTGCGATTTGAACGCACGGCCTCAGCGTCCCGAACGCTGCGCTCTAGCCAAACTGAGCCACATCCCGTTTGCGGAGAGTCTTATAAGGTATTCGCTCTGCCTTGGCAAGCTTTTTTACAGGAGGTTGCCGAAAATTTTCCAATTTGTCGGCAACTCCCCGGCCAATCCTTACTCAAGCTGCAGGAATTCCTTGAGATCGTCGATCAGAGGATAGCGGATGTTTTCGTCCTGCAGACCGAAGTAGATGTTGGCGCTCAGGAATTCGGGCCAGTTGCCTGCGTCAAAGCGCTTGCCGCGGATCTTCACGGCCATCATGCCCCGTTCCTTGCACAAGGCCTGCATGGCATCGGTGAGCTGCACTTCGCCGCCCACTCCTGGAGGGGTCTTGTCCAGGTAGTCAAAGATGTCGGGAGTGAGCACATAGCGGCCCACAATGGCCAGCCTGGAGGGCGCCTTGTCGCGGCTGGGCTTTTCCACCAGGTTGTTCACGCGGTAGATGCCGGAGTCTACCTGCTCGCCGTCCACGATGCCATAGCGATCCACGCGATCCCACGGCACTTCCATGACGCCGACCACAGGCATGTTTTCGGACATGGCCACTTCAATGAGCTGCTTGATGCCGGGCATGCCGCTGAAGATGAGGTCGTCGCCGACCATGATGGCAAAGGGTTCGTTGCCAATGGCCGAGCGGGCGCAGGAAATGGCATGACCTAGGCCTTTCTGCTGCTTCTGGCGGATACTGATGATGTTCACCATTTCGGCCACATCCTGCACGACCTGCAGCATGCTGTCCTTGCCTTTCTGCTTGAGATAGCCTTCGAGCTGCAAGTTGTGGTCAAAGTGATCCTCGATCACGCTCTTGTCACGGTTGGTGATGAGGATGACATCGCTCATGCCTGCCGCCTGGGCTTCTTCCACAACATACTGGATGACAGGCTTGTTGTAGATGGGCAGCATTTCCTTGGGTATATTCTTGGTCGCAGGAAGAGATCTGGTGCCCCAGCCGGCTACGGGAATGACAACTTTGCGAATGGGCTGCATAAAAACCTCAGAATACGAGCAAAGAAAGGGAAGGGAAACGAGAGACAAACCGGAGAACAAAATGGACAATGGCTCTTCTGCTCCGCAACGGAGCCGTACCTGTCCATGCAGTCACTCAAAAACATTCAAAAATCTGCATCCTGTCTATCTGCTATTTTATCGCTCCAAAATCCAAAAGGCAAACGGTTTTTGGGTGTTTTTTTCACAGAGAAGAGAATCGGAACTCTTGTCCCTTAAAGGAGCACAAGCAGAGTACAATACTGCACAATACATTAAGCACAAAGAAAGACTCTAAAAAAAGGGGTATCTGCGTCACGGCTCGCAACGAGCCCGCAGATACCCCTTCACAAAACTGTCACCACTGAGCAGACGAAATGTCAGACTGTACGAGAGCCTTCCTGCAGGCTGTCCGCTTCTGCTTCAGGGTTCAGATGCCTAGAAGTCCAGCTTGCGATATTCTTCCAGAGCCTGGGCGTGCTCCTCGAAGGTGGCAAAGCCTGCATGATGCAGGGCGTCTTCGACAGTTCTTGCCCAGTCCCAGGTCGCGTAGATAACGGCCTTGTGGAAGGTCTCGCGGAAGGAGTCGAGCTCTGTGCGGTAGAAGCCTTCCTTGGTAGTGCCCAGATGCTCGCGCAGCTGCTGGAAGCGGCGGCTCTGCTCGCCGTCGTACCATTCCTGCAGGTCGCTGGCCAGCTTGTACTTCTTGAGGATGTGACCGTAGCCATTGGCTTCAAGAAGCTGGGCCAGACGGTTGTAGTGCTGCGTGGACAGCCATTCGCCAAGCTTGCTGAGCGGAATGTTTTCCTGCTCCACGGCGTGCACGTCGTGCACGGTCTGGGCATAGGTATCCGGCACAACGGAGGCCGAGGCAATGCCGGCAATGGCCACGATGCCGCGGATAATGACGGAATTGGACACGCCCTGACCGCAGAAGCCCACTTCCTTCTTCCACTTCTGGCCGGTGAAGATGCTGACCAGAATGGTCCACACCACAGCCGGATCCTCTTCGTCGTAGATGCGCTGCAGCTTGGCGTTGTCGCGGTCCGTTGCCAGCACCATCTGGGTCATGTCGTTGGAACCGATGGAGAAGCCGTCGAATTCCTCGATGAATTCCTTGGAGATGATGGCATTGGAGGGGATTTCCGACATCATGATGATCTTGAGGCCATCCTTGCCGCTTTCCATGTTGTGCACATTGGCCATGTACTGGCGCATGGCACGGGCTTCCTCGAGGGTACGCACGAAGGGCAGCATGAGCTGCAGGTTGGTGGCTCCGTAGAGGGTGCGGGCCAGCTTGAAGGCCTCGAGTTCCCAGTCATGGATGTTGCGGGACACGCCGCGGTAGCCCAGCATGGGGTTGGCTTCGTGCTGCTCGAAGAGGTTGCCGCCGACCAGGTTGCGGTACTCGTTGGACTTGAAGTCCGTGGTACGGTAGACAATCTTCTTGCCGTAGAAGGCCATGGCAAAGAGGGCCAGGTTCTGGGCAAGGGTTTGCACGTAGTGCTCCTTGCCGGAACGGTAGCCGCGGGCCTTGATGATCTCGGCAATGGTCTTGGGCAGATCGCGCATCTCGTCCATTTCCTTCTTCAGGCCGACGCGCAGGCTCACCTCGTTGCGCAGCTTGGCAATGTCGGCAAAGAGCCTGGTCACCACGGGCAGATCCCTGCACTTGGCAACCTGTTCCTTGATGGCAGCCTGAATTTCGGAAATGCGCTTGGAGCCTTCGGGATCGGCAGGATTGCACTTGGCGAGCTCGTCGTCGTAGCCCATGATGCACTTGATGTGCTCTGCCAGATCGAGAGAGGTCTTGAGCACCGTGATGTGGCGGGTGGCCTTTTCCAGGTAGTCGTCCAGCTTGTGGTCCACTTCGCGCATCCTGCGGTGCAGGAGCAGGATTTCTTCGGCATTGAGGCCCTTGTCCTCGTCTGCCATCTTCTGCATTTTCTTGGTGAGGCCGGTGATCTCGCCCACGTATTCGCGCACGTTGAAGTCGAAGACAATGAGGCCTGCTTCCATCTGCGAGGCAATGACCTTGGACAAACGGTTTTCCAGCTCGTTCATGTGCGTCTGCACAATGCCGTCGAGCTCGCCGTTGTCATAGGCTTCCAGGGCCTGGGGATGGACGGAAATGTTGCCCAGCATGAACTCGGCGCGCAGCAGGCCCACCTTGAAGCGGGGGAACTGGCGCAGCCTGGAGAGGAAGAGGGCCTGGCCCACGTCGGCCAGCACAAGCCCCACGCGGATCTTGGTCTCGGGCAGGGCAGACACGTCGAGCTCGCCGCCCACCTCGTGCAGGGGCAGAAGGCCTCTGTACACGCGGCCGCGGGTGCCGTCCACGGTGACTTCGCAGCCGTCCAGGGCACGAATGGCGTCAATGTGCTGTATGCCGATGACGGCAGGAATGCCCAGCTCTCTGGAGGTAATGGCTGCGTGGCTCGTGTCGCCGCCCACATCGGCCATGATGGCCGTGGCAATGCGCATGCCGGGCACCATGTCGGGGTCCGTGCGTTCGGCAGCCAGCACGTCGCCCTTGTTGACCTTGTTCAGTTCCAGGGCAGAGCGCAGGAAGCGGACAGTACCGTGGCCTGCACCGCGGGAGGCGCCGTTGCCTTCGAGCAGGACCTCGGCCTCGGCAGCAGCCTTTTCGTCCACTTCGCGGCGGTGCATGAAGATGGTGGAGGGATGCTTTTCCAGCTCCTCGTTCCACCTGGTTTCCGGACGGGCCTGCACGAACCAGAGGCGATCCTTGGCGTCGATGCAGAATTCCGTGTCCATGATGATGTCGCCGTAGGCCTTGCTCACGGCGCGCACGCCGCGGGCCACCATTTCGGCCTGACTCAGGGAGAGGGCCCAGCGCAGGGACTCCAGTTCCGGCACTTCCTCTTCTCTCGTGCCACCGCGCTCGTCATAGACGATGCGCATGTCCTTGCAGCCCATCTGGCGGATGACAACCTCGTTGCCGTCATCGCGCTTGAAGACATAGAGCTTGTCGGGGGTCACCTTGCCGCCCACGACAGCCTCGCCAAGACCGTAGCTTGCGTCAATGCTGACAAGGTCCTTGCGATCCGTGCCGCGGCAGCCTGTGGCCGTGTCGGCAGCAAAGGCCGTACCGGACACAACAGGATTGATCATCTGCATGATGCAGACAGAAAGGGAGGTGCCTTCGATGGCCCATTCCTTCTTGGCCATCTCGCCTATGCTCTCGTCGCCGAGCTCGTCGGCCTTGGCCAGGGCGTCGGAAATGGCCTCGCGGCGGTAGGTCATGGAGCGCAGGTTGTAGGCAGAGGCGCAGTCCCAGTGGTAGGCCTCGACAACATTGTCCGGGCCGACCATGTTGAGGTAGGTGTCCTGCAGGCCGGCAAAGGCCTTCTTGCGGGAGTCTTCGCCTGCAGCCGAGGAACGCACGGCCACGGGCACCATGTCGTCCTCGTTGGCCTTGCAGATGGCGGCATAGGCGCTGCGCACGGCTTCGTCCACTTCCTTGGGCAGCGGAGAGGAGAGAATGGCGGCCTGCACCATGACCGAACGCTTGCGCAGCTGGTCGATGCCTTCGGGGGAGGTGGCAAAGCCTTCCACGACGTTGTTGATGAAGGTGCGCAGCTTGGTGGAGCCGGAATCGCCTTCCTCTATGATGGTCTCCTGAATCTGCTTGCCCAGGCGGCGGACAAGCTTCTGCAGGTAGTCGGGGTCGCTGTTGATGACCGGATCGTTCCAGTCTATGCGGCTGTACTCGCGGTCGACCACGGCACGCACAATACGACTGTTGACCTTGCATTCGTCCAGAACACGATGGAATGCCACCGAGGAAATGGCTCTAAAGTGCGGCGCCTGTATTTCCTTAATCTGGCTGATTATGGCCGTATTGTAGTTTTTGCCGCCGACAAGCAACTCAGCACTTGCTCCGAGCTGGACAATATCCGCTCCTGTCAGCACCAGCTGCTTTCTAATGGCTTCAGGCGACGTGGTCTCCGTGGGAGCCTCCGTCTTTGCGGATTGTTTGGTGGACATGATTTCCTCCGGGTTGGGACGTGAAGGCAGGGGACTAATTCGGGGAAAAGCTGTTCCAGACCCCTGTTAAAGGGTTCTGGAACAGTCTCCTTTTTCATAACTGACATTACCCGTTCTGTCTACCTTGATTCCCGAGAAGAACGGGCAATGCCACCTTGAAGAGAGCCAGGTACGGAGCTAGTCGCCGTCGTTCTCCGAAGCCAGGGCTATGCCGCAGTGGGGGCAGAACCTGGCGGTCGTATCCGTGAGCGGCTGATGGCAGTCGGGGTTGGGGCAGATCTTTGGCACGGGAGCAAGTTCGACCAGAAGTTCGCCCTCGCGCACGGGCACCATCTTCTTGTTTTCCTTGAAGTCGGCCGTCTTGAGCACGCGCTTGACGATGCCGTCACAGGGGGCAAGCACGGCCTTTTCCTGCTTCATGATGGACACGTTGAAGATTTCCTCGCCCTTGCGCACCATGTCGCCCGGAGCCACGTACATGACCCACAGATCGCCGTTGCTCGGGCTCGGAACCTGGTAGATGTTGTTCGGATCTGCCATGGGCACGCCCTTGCCGGAGGCAGTGCTCGGCTCCACAAGCTGCACGCCCGTATTCAGGAACTCGGAGTCCAGAATGTAGCGCACTTCGCTCACGCCGGCCTCGTTGGGGCGCGAGATATGCAGCATCTGCAGGTTGTGCGGCTTGCCGCCGCTGTCCTGGAAGCTGACCGTCTCGCCCTCTTCCAGGCCCTCGAACCACACATGCAGGGGCAGGCAGTTGGGATCGCCGTACCTTGCCTGGAACTGTATGGTCTTGAGGGCGTCGCCGGGGAAGTTCAGGTACATGATGAACTCCTCGGAAAGCGGCGTTCTCTTGAGCAGGCGGGTGCATTCGCTGCGCTCGGCCTCGAGATCCACATCGGAAAGCAGCTCCAGGGGCGAGACCTCCGTGCGGGCTTCTATGGCCTTGTGCCAGTCGGGACCAAAGGCGCTCTCGTAGACCCAGTCCGGCGGGAAGCCCAGGGGCAGGCGGCCGAACTTGCCAAGGAGCAGATCCCGGAAGGCATCGTTGCAGTCGTGGTAGATGCCAAGGCGGGCATGGCGCATTTCCGGAGAGAGCATGTCCTCGGGCGTGCGGTTCACTTCCTGCATGACTTCGAGCAGGTACTTGACCTCTTCCTCGCCGCCGCGCTTGAAGGCTGCGGTCACGCCCAGGAAGGCCGTGTTCCAGGTGATCTGGCTGCCAGGCGTCACGTCGTGGTAGCGCACGATGCGGCGGGTCTGCTCAAGGAAGCGGAGCATGTAGGGCAGCAGGTGGATGTAGCCCTGCTTCATGGCGCCTTCCTGCGAGGAGGAGGTGGCACCGCCGGGCATGCCGTGACGAACCACATCGTAGTCCACGCCCCTGAAGTAGGGAGAGCAGTAGCGGTCGTAGTAGGGCATGATCTGCTTGCACACGAAGTTGGCGTCCCGGATGGCGTCCAGGTCGAGATTGGTCTTGAGCCCAAGCTCGCCTTCGAGGTAGGCCACAAGGGACTGCACATCGCCCTGACCGTAGCTGCGCACGGAAGACCCCAGGGCCGCATCCAGGATGTGGCAGCCGGCAGCTGCGGCTGCGCCGCAGGCAGGCACAAAGAGCCCGTCCGTCATGTGTCTGTGGTAATGCAGCACAAGATCGGGCCAGCGCTTGCGCAGGGCCTGCACAAGCTCGGTCATGAAGCGGGGCGGACAGACACCGGCCATGTCCTTGAGGCCGAGGATGATGTGCCTGGAAGCCTCTTCCATGCTTGTGCCCATCACGGAGCCCATCATGCGCAGCAGTTCCTCGGTGACGCCCAGGTAGTGCTCCACGTCAAAGCCCCTGGCATGGGAGAGGGAAATGGCCGGTTCAAAGACGCATTCCCTGCGGTTCATGACCACTTCGGCAAAGGGGCGCATGTTGTCCGCGTGGTTGAGGAAGTCGAAGCAGCGCACGATCTGGTAGTTGTCGCAGATCATCTCGCCCGTGACCTGGGTCAGGTTGCGCGGCTGCGGCTTGTAGCCAAGCACATTGGTGGAACGGATGAGCAGCTGCTTCAGGGTCTTTGGCGCAAAATGGTTCCAGTCCTGGGCCTCGGAGAAGGGATAGGTCATGTTGGCCAGCATGGCCACATGGAAGTGGGCACCGCCGCCGTTCTCGATGGAGAAGTAGCCGGCATTGTCCATGTAGGGACCGATGAGCCGGTCTTCGGCCAGACGCATGCGGTTGCCGGTATTGGACTGGGTGATGTCGCGGGGGGTTGTGTCCGTGAAGTGCACGTAGTTGCTGTCACGGATGAAATCGAGCAGGGCTTCCCTGTCGCCTCTGGGATAGGGCGAGGGCTTGCGGCGCCTTGGTCCGTCAATGACGGGCAGCACGGGGTCGAAGGCACCAAGGCGCGGCGTGTCCCTTGAGCGGTAGGCACCCAGGGAGAGATAGGGATTGTAGCCGCGGGCAGAGATTTCGGCCACAAGCCTGGCCAGGCGCTCGGCCTCGGGGGCCAGATCCTCGTAGTACATGAGCTCCGGATGGTTGGCCACGAAGTTGGTGGTCACGTTGCCGGAGCGGAATTCCGGGGATTTGAGAACCTGCTTGAAGAAGGGGATGGTGGTGCTCACGCCACCAATGATGTATTCGCTCAAAGCCCTGTCCATGATGCCCAGGGTCTTTTCCCAGTCATGGGAGAAGGCAATGAGCAGGGCACCGGCAGAGTCGTAGTTTGGCGGAAATTCGTAGCCTGCGGAGAGGTTGGAGTCGAGACGCACGCCGGGACCGCCAGGAGACACGTAGCGGGTGATCCGACCGGCATTGGGCTCGAAGTTGTTCTGGGGATTTTCCAGATTGATGCGGGTCTGCATGGCCACGTAGCCGGGGCGCAGGGTCTTTTCGTTGTATCTGAGCTCTGCGCCGAAGGCCACGGCAATCTGTTCTTCCACAAGGTCGATGCCATAGCGGCACTCGGTGACGCCGTGCTCCACCTGCAGACGGGTGTTGACCTCGATGAGGTAGGGTGTGCCGTCCGGGGTGATGAGGAATTCCACGGTAGCCAGGGACTGATAGCCCACGGCGCTCACGAGCCTGCGCGAATAGTCCTTGAGGCGCTCGCGCAGGTCCCTGGTCACACCCTTCCAGGGCGAGGGCGTGACTTCCATGAGCTTCTGATTGTTGCGCTGCACCGTGCAGTCGCGCTCGTCAAAGGCAAAGACATTGCCGTAGTGGTCGGCCAGAACCTGGATCTCGATGTGGTGCACGTCGGTGAGGAACTTTTCCACAAAGAGATTGGGGTTGCCAAAGGAAGCCTGGGCCATGGTGGACGCCTTGAAGAAGGCGTCTTCCAGCTCGGCCTCGTTGTGCACGGCAAAGATGCCGCGACCGCCGCCACCGCCTTCGGCCTTGAGCATGATGGGCAGGCCCATCTCCTCGATGAGCTTGCGGGCCGTGGGAATGTCCACGGCGCCTTCGGAGCCCGGCACAACCGGAATGCCCAGGCGACGGGCCACGGCCCTGGCCTGGACCTTGTTGCCCAGAAGGTTCATGGCCTCTTCGCTGGCACCGATGAAGACGATGCCTGCCTTGCGGCAGAGGGCAGGGAAGCGGCTGTCCTCAGAGGCAAAGCCCCAGCCGGGATGGATACCCACGACACCTTCCTGCACGGCACGCTGGACTATGGTCTCGATGTCAAGATAGGCACGCGGATCCGGGCCAAGGAGAAGAAGTTCCTGGGCAGTGGCCGCAGACGGGGCAGTCTTGTCCACGTCCGTGGCAGTCATGGCGGCAATGGCATCGAAGTGTTCACGAATGGAACGGCAGATGCGTCGTGCCGGTATACCACGATTGGCCACAAGAATCTTTTTTCCCTTGAGATATTCCTGAACTTCCTTGAAGGTCTTGTTTGCCATCTGTTCTCCTTGCCGGATGCAGTCTCAGAAGGCTGGTCTGACACTGCCGCTAAAAAATGACTGTGTTCCTCCCTGCGTTGCCAGGATAAGTTCCCCCTTGGGGCCTAGTCCGCGCAGCTCTCCTGTAACGCTGCTGCCGTCTTCCGTGAACACGACAGTGCGGCTGCGCCACAACAGCAGAGCATCGGCCACTGACCGCCACTCGTACAGCGCATTATTCTGACTGTAGGAGGAAAAAAGACAATTGACAAGACTTTTCCATACGGGTGCGCACTGCGGCTCGTCGAGGCCGCGGGCCCTGGCCCAGGCGGCAAGGTTTGTGGCCGGAAGGGCCGCTTCGCTTCTCAGCTCCCCGGCTGAGGGACTGTGCGCCACGTTGATGCCAATGCCTGCCTGAAGCACGCCCTCGCGCTCTTCGAGCAAGATGCCGCCCGTCTTGGCCCAGACACCATCCACACACAGGACCAGATCGTTGGGCCACTTGATGCGGCACTCATACCCAAGATTGCGCAGGCCCAGGGCCAGCCAGGCACTCACGGCCACGGCAGCCTCGGTGCCCGCAAAGGGCGGTGTCATGGGCAGACGCAGGGCTGCATAGATGTTGCCAGCCGGCGAACTCCAGGCCCTGCGGTACTGACCCCGGCCCTGTGTCTGCACATCGGCAAGCAGGCTGTCAAAGTCCTGCATCCTGTCCCGATACTCCGGTTCGCGCACGGCATCCAGCACGCTGGTCACCTGCGCCACATGAAAGATCTGCGGCATCTCTTCTCCTTGTCCCTGTCCCCTGTCTGCCCTGTTTGTGGCGTCTTCGTTGCTTGTTCGCGATGTGTTTGTGGCACGCCTGCGCTCATCTTCCCATCTTCCGCGTACACGCAAGGGCTTGTCATTCCTTGTCCGTTCTCTTCAGGCCCTGTCCCTGGCCTTGTCTCTGGTCTGCCGAGCCAGGCTTCCCGGTTTTTGTCTGCCCGACTCCCTGCCCGTTCTCTCTCCCGGGAGCCTTGTCTGGTCGTCAGGCAGCTTGTTGGGCAACTTGCAAGACAGTTGCCCACTTTCTCCGTGGCTTCTCAGGGACGTGACTCTCCACTCTGCTCCAGTTTTCAGTCCCCAGCTGTGCCAGCCCCTGCTCCCTGTCTTCAGGAGCAGCGGACTGCAAACAGATGTCTGCTCAGGCCCAGGTCCTGTCCGAAGAACTCACAACTGCCCTGCCCGTCTCTTCCAGAACCGTCTGACAGGCCTCCATGCGCTCGCCGTGATCCAGACCGCAGACATGGAGCAGGCCATGGGCCAGCAGACGCACAAGATGGTCGGCAGGCTCCTGACCGTAGAGGACGCTCTCTCGCAACAGTGTTTCCACGGCCAGGGCCAGTTCGGCCTCGTCTTCATAGTCCGTGCCCGGAAAGGAGAGGATGTTGGTGGGCCCAGGCACCCCTAACGCTGCACTGTTCACGGCCGCAATCTGGCCGTCCGTCAGAAGGGCCAGGGTCACGGCACAGGGCACGCCGTCAATCCGGCCTTCCTCGTGCAGCTTCCCTGCCCTCCTCCACAGGCATTCCATAAGGGCACGCAAGGTGCCCCTGTCCACGGGCAGGGCTGCCCAGAGCAGGGCTTCCTCGCAGACGAGCTCAAGCTTCAAATTCATCATGCGTCCCCCTTTCTCAGGAAGCGTCCAAGCAGACCGCGACCGGACTTCTTCTGCAGAGCAGGCCTTGTGCCTGCGCCCCCTGCTCCGCTCTCGGGCAGAAGGTCGTGCAAATCCGTGCTCCTGTCCTGGGGCAGGGGACCGCAAAACTCTCCGGAAGTCCCGGCAGGAGCGCAGGGCACGCTTTCCGGCACATTGGGACGCACGCCGTTTTGCAGGAGGACGAGGTCGGCCGGGTCCATATGCGTCTGCGGGCACGAATCCATGTGTGCATTCACATGCGCCGTGCAGGGCGCAGCTTCTGCCCCCTGCAGGGGTGTTGCCACGTGCTGGACCGCCTGCTGTCCTGGCACATGCTCCCTGTTCCTGCTGCCGGCAACGTGCCCTTCTTCGGACGGCATGCTGGCGCAAGGTCCGGACAAGGGTGCAGACGACGGGACGGCCTCAATGGGATCGCCCAGTTCATGAATGGGGTCATGAAGGTCCGTCACGGCGTCCAGAACTGTGTCCCCGGCTGCGGTATCCTCAGCTGTCTGCGCAGCTGCCGTCACCGCCGCTTCAGGGGCTGTTCCATTGGCACCCGCTCTGGCTTCTTCCCTGCCAGCGTCCCTGTTTCCGGGCTGGCCTGCTTCTCCAGCTGCCGCTACGGCAGGCTCGGGCAGAGGCGGTATGGCCGAAGGACCGGGGGCGAGCGGATGCACGGGATTGGAGGCAGGCACCTTGAGGCCCTGCTCGGAGTCGGCACGCCGCGATTCGGGGTAGACGATGCGGTGGTGGAAGATGCCCGTGAGCACACGCTGGAAGCTTTCGGCCAGAAGGTGCAGATCCCTGAAGGTGAGCTCGGATTCGTCGAGCTGGCCTTCGCTCAGGATGCCCTTGATGATCTTTTCTATGTGGGCCTTGAGGCGCGTGGGCGTCGGATCGGTGAGGGTGCGGCTGGAGGCCTCCACGGAGTCGGCCAGCATGAGAATGGCCGCTTCCTTGGTCTGGGGCTTGGGGCCTGGGTAGCTGTAGTCTGCCTCATTGGGATTTTCGCCCAGGTTGACGGCCTTCTGGTAGAAGTAGCGCATGACCCTGGATCCATGGTGCTGGGCCACGATGTCGATGATTTCCTGGCCAAGACCGTAGCGCTGGCAGATCTCCACGCCCTTTTTCACATGACTTATGATGATGAGCGCGCTCATGGAGGGCGAGAGCTTGTCGTGCTTGTTGGGCGCGCCGAACTGGTTTTCCACAAAATACTGCGGATACACGAGCTTGCCGCAGTCATGATAGAGGGCTGCCACCTTGCAGAGCAGGCTGTTGGCGCCAATGGCCTTGGCGCCGGCCTCCACCATGTTGGCCACCACAAGCGAGTGGTGGTAGGTACCGGGGATGGTCACCATGATCTCCTGCATGAGAGGCTGCTCGAGATTGATGTATTCCATGAGCCTGAAGCGGGTGGAATAGCCAAACAGGGTCTCAAGCACAGGAGAGAGGGAGAAGAAGAGGATGAGCATCATGACCGCATTGATGCACACGGCAGTCATGAGCATGGGCAGTTCCATGATGGAGATGGGCTCCACCAGGACTACGCCGGCAATGAGCAGCATTTCGCCAAGAATGATGGGGAAGATGTTCCAGACGGCGTCCTGGCGGCTCACGGCCGTACTCACAAGCCAGGTGGCCAGCATGGAGCTCAGGAAGTGAAAGAGGGCGAAATAGAAGCTCAGGTCCAGGGCAATGGTGGTGAGCAGGGTCAGCAAAAGCCCCAGAGTCACGTAGCGCCTGGCCGAGAAGATGGTGGCCACAAAGCCCACGGCTCCTGCCACCGGGAAGGCGATGCTGAAGGCATCGGCAAGGGAGCTTGAGGCGGCGAGGCTGCCAAGGCCGTGCACACCCCTGGCACTGACGGCGGTGAGCATGGCCACAACGGCCATAAGCGCCAGATCCTTGGAGTGGATGACCGAGGCCGGCTTGCCGCTCGGCGAGAGGAAGAAGCCTATGGAGATGAAGAGGCAGATGAGGAAGGACCCTGCGGCAAGCTCCACGTTGAGGGGCATGGCCGAGGTATGATAGAGGGCCTGGATCTTGAGCTGCTGCTCTCTCGTTATGAGATCCCCACGCCGGGCTATGAGCTCGCCCTTCTGGATCTGGTAGTACACAGGCTCAATCTTGCCGGCCACGTCCGAGGCCCTGCGCTGGGTCGCCTCCTGATTGAGGGTGAGGGTAGGCGGCATGCTGGCGGCCAGGATGATGTTGATGGCGCGCCTGGCATTGTGGCTCAAGGCCCGGTCATTGCGGGCCAGGGTGGAAATTTCCGTCAGGAAGGACTGCACGTCGGGCAGCACGGTCACGTCCGGGCGCAGCATCTCCGTTCCCGTATCCAGATTGCGGATGATGACGCCGCTGCGCCCCACCCTGGCAGCCCTCAGCTCGCCGATCATGCCCTCGGCCAGACGCTCGCGCAAAAGGGGAAGAAGCTTCTTGAGCACAAAGCTCTGCGTGCTCAGAAGCCCGAACTGCGGCAGTATTTCCTGGGCCAGCTCCTGGCCTATGTCGTTGGCAAACTGGACGGACGGCGGCGCCACGCCTTCTTTTGGCGGTGCACCGTTGAACTCGCGCATGAGGCCTATGAGGCGCTGCTCGAAGAGGATGTAGGGCTCCATGCTGAAGTCGTAGACCGGCGGCTGCAGAAGGACCACCTGCTTGCGCCTGGCCTCGGTGGCATTGCTGTCTTCCACAAGCAGGAAGCGGTCTGCCACCACATCCGATTCCGCGACCTGACCCGTGACATAGACGCGCTTGGTGCTTTCAAAGTTGAAGGCCAGGAAAAAGCAGATAAAGGCCAGGGAGAGCACATAGAAGAGCGCTCCCCTGGCACACTGCCTGTGCGCATTGATGGTCCGGGTAATGGCCAGCGTACAGGGATTGGTCGATTTAGCGACCGTCTTGGGCCTGGTCGTAGGCATTCACTATTGCTCCCACTAGAGGGTGACGCACGACATCACTCTTGTGAAACGTGTGCACGGCAATTCCCTTCACGCCGGACAGGACGCGCAGGGCCTGCACAAGGCCCGATCGCGTCTGCGTCATGCCCGGGAACATGGGCAGGTCGATTTGGGTGACATCACCAGTCACAACCATGCGGGAACCGAATCCCATGCGGGTCAGGAACATCTTCATCTGTTCCTGGGTGGTGTTCTGGGCCTCATCCAGTATGATGAAGGCATCATTGAGGGTGCGCCCGCGCATGAAGGCCAGCGGTGCCACCTCTATGCTGCCGTTTTCCAGCATGGTGCTCACCCTGGTCGGGGGAAGCATGTCATTGAGCGCGTCGTAGAGAGGACGCAAGTAGGGATTGACCTTGTCGGCGAGATCCCCCGGCAGAAAGCCCAGGCGCTCGCCCGCCTCCACCGCAGGCCTGGTCAGGATGATGCGCTTGACCTGGTGCTGGGCAAAGAGGGAAAGGGCCATGGCCACGGCCAGATAGGTCTTGCCCGTGCCTGCGGGGCCCACGGCAAAGACGAGGGAAGAGCGGCGCAGGACGTCCAGATAGGTCTTCTGGGCCAGATTGCGGGCCGTGACGGTCCGCTGCGGCGTATGGATAAAGACAGCCTCGCGGTAGACTTCGGACAGAGCCACACCGGGATCGTTCAGAACCATGTCGTAGGATCTGAGCACATCCTCCTGGGTCACCTGCACGCCGGAACGGAAAAGCTCGTAAAGCTGCAAAAAGACGCTGCACAGGCACTGCCGCTTCCTTGGGTCTGCGGTTTCGATCAGGACCTTGAGGCCTCTGCTGGCAATGCGTGCTCCGCTGGCACGGGCCAGAAGTTCCAGATTGGCATTGTTGGGACCAAAAAGCTGCTGCGCGACAAGCGGGTCGTCGAACTCGACCAGTTCGGCCAATGATGAATGTTCTGCCATGCCAAGCTAGTACTTGAAAAGAGGCCCTTTGTCCATGCCCCGTTTTTTGTGACATTTTTGGAACGGGTCCCTGCCTGCCTCGGGAGCCATGGCCCCGGACAGGGATCCGGAAACGAGTCTCTGGACAGGTGGACAGGCCCGTACGTGAAGGGCGGAAGACGCGCTCCCTGGCAGAAGTTTTTTTTTGAAAAAGATTTTCCTTTT
>CALVHF010000041.1 GCA_944327295.1 uncultured Desulfovibrio sp.
GCATCGGCAGGATCCAGGTATTCGGACCATTCGCACACAAGGAGGGCGCCATTGTCCAGCACATCCCAGGCCTCGTCGGGCAGGCGGGAGCCTTGCCCGCAGCGGTAGAGGTCGCAGTGCACGATCTGCGGGTACGTCGGATAGAGATTGAAGATGGTGAAGGAAGGGCTTGAGACCTCGGCCTCGCTGCCGCCTGGCAGATGGCGGACAAGGGCCCGGACAAGGCTTGTCTTGCCAGCGCCCAGGGGACCCTGCATGAGCAGGGAGCAGGGGCTTTGGGAAAGGTGCAGGGCAAGCTCTGCGCCCAGGGCTTCGGTGTCCTGCAGGGAGTACAGAGTGCGGGTGATGCTTTGCGCGTGGTCGTTCATGGCGGCTGCTTCAGGGGCTGTATGGAAAAAGGCTGAGCCTTTTTTGTGAAAGGGATAGGGGGACAGAACTATGCTCCCTGCAGGAAAAAGACAATATGTTCCATGCGAGGAACGCCTGGGGCTTTGGGAGAAGACACGGCAGCGCGGTCGGCTGCGCAAAAAGTCGGGAGCGCTGGCAGCAGTCAATGGCCGCAGCCCAAAACAAAGATGCCTGTCTTCCCGACAGGGGGGACAGGCACCTTTGAGGAGAAGTTCCCCGTGCAGACAGGCTGCACAGGGAAGAGGGCATGACTGATTTCAGACTACTTGGCAGCAACCTTTTCCTGTTCCTTCCAGACCTGGTCTGCAGGCGGCAGCACGGGCAGAAGCTTGAGCCAGGGGTTGGTCTGCAGGTGGGCAGGATCCTGCTGCAGCTTTCTGCTGTGCTCCAGGATGGGCGGAACGATGGTCTTGATGTCGCCGGCCAGGGCAGGGCTGATGGCGTAGTTGGTGGCCTGTTCGGCCAGCTCCACAGCCTGCTGGCTGAACTCGGAGGAGGACATCAGGGTATCCAGGGTCTTGGTGGGGTTGTGGAAGCCCACGCTGTTTTCGGCAGAGACGTAGTCCCAGAAGATCTGGCCCTTGCGGACCAGATCGCGGGCCTGAGCCATGAGCTTTTCGTACTCGGCGTTGAGGGCCTCGGGATGACTGGCAATGTATTCATTGGCCAGACGCACGGCCTCGTGGGCACGCACGGAAGCTTCCTGAGCCTTCAGAAGCTGGGCAAAGCTTCTCTTCTGGATGTAGAGGACGCGTTCACGCAGGAAGTCTGCGGTCTTGTCGGCATGGCACTGACGGCAGGCGCGCAGTTCGGGATCCTTGAGCGGAGAAGTCATCCAGTGGCTGGAGACCTTCTTGCCGTCCACGCGCTGGTAGGGCATATGGCAGTCGGCGCAGGAGACACCGGCAGCACCGTGGGGACCATCGACGAAGGTCTCGTATTCGGGATGCTGCATCTTGATCATCTTCACGCCGGAGGCAGCATGCACCCAGTCGAAGAAGGGCGTCTGCTTGCCACTGGCATCCCTGGCGCCGTGCTCGGTGTAGTACTGATAGATGTCCTCGGGGCCGAAGCCCTTGTCCCAGGGGAAGACGGGCCTGGCGGCAGGACCGTTGTCCTTGTGGGTGAAATAGTATTCCACGTGGCACTGGGCACAGACCAGGGAGCGCTTTTCGTTCCTGGACAGGGTGTTCCAGCCCTTGCCGGAGCGCTTGAGCCAGTCCTTGAGGGGCTCGGAGTAGGGACGCAGTTCCATGGTCTTGGGATCATGGCAGTTGGCACAGCCGATGGTTTCGTCTTTCTCGTCTATGGCGTCCTTGGTGCGGAACAGGTTCACGTCCTTGGACCAGAAGCTGTCGCCGTATTCGGCAATCCAGGTCATCATCTTGGGGGTCTTGCAGTTCCAGCAGGTGGCCGGCAGACCGCCCTTTTCGGCATAGCGGTTGATGCGGTCGATTTCCAGGAAGTCCTTGTTGGCGTAGGTATGGCCGCGGGCTTCGTTGTATTCGTACATGAAGGGGTAGCCCAGCCACAGGTTCTTCAGATAGGGCTGAGCGTGCTTCCAGCCCTTGGGCAGGGGATTGACGTTGTCGTTCTTGCGGAAGTTCACGGAGCCCTTGTACTCGGTCATGACTTCGCTTTCGTTGTTCTTCATGTAGGAAGCGTACTGAAGGGGGAAGTCCTTCTTGAAGTCGGAAATCCTGGTCGAATCTTCCTTGATGGACGTGGAATAGACAGGGGCCTTCAGTTCCGTGCTGACATCATTGCAGCCGCCGACAAGGGTCAGGCTGAGTCCGAGTCCGAGCAGCACTGTGCTTTTGAATATCTTGCTAGTCATACGCAACCATCCTTGTACTTACGGGCTTGTGCCGCATGTGGGCCACATTACGATGGCAGTCAACGCAATAGGGCTTGACGTTCATGCTCGCCACGTCGACATTGGTCCTGGCGTGGCAGGCAATACAGTTTGCATTGACGACTTCCCTGGTCACGGAATTGGGACCAAGGGGCAGGTCGGCTCCCTGGACATTGTAGACAACGTCGCGGATCGCTTCCTTTGCCTTGAAGGGAATTTTGGCCAGCAGGTTGTGCGGCGCATGGCACTCGTTGCAGGACAAGTCGGCATGCGTGGACAGCTTGTGTGTCACCCCTGCCTCGGTCATCAGGTGACATGTGGTACAAAACGGACGGGAATCGCTGACGGTCATTGCATAGGCTGCAATGGCGAAGATCACGAATCCTCCGAGTAAACCACACAGAAAAATTTTGAGAAACGGGCTACTGCGTGGCTTTTCCATTAACAAGAACCTCCCTGGTTCTGCTTTCTCCTAAAATTCAGAACCCGAACAAAAGCCTCGGCATGATGTGCCAATTATGAAGACACTTTTCTCCCGTATCAGACGGCAATCGGCCGTGGCAAGGATAAAATTTCGGATTGTGTGACAGAAATCACATGATGGCAACATTTTTCCCTGGAGCTTGTGCAGGCATGGCACAAGGGAAGACTCAGGTCGATCAGTCTCCGCTTCCCAAGCCGGATTCCCTGTCCGGATTCCGGGGCTGTCCTGGACCGGCTCTCTGCCGGAGACAGGGCGGGATAAGGCCTGCATCATCCGGGCATTGCACGATATTTTTCCCGGGAAGTCCCTTGCCGGCTTTGCCGGCAGCGCTCGGGGCTGAGCGCAGAAACGGGTCAGGAACGGGCAGGGCCGGGCGCCCGCCCGGGGGCTTAAGCCCGCTGACAGCCCGTCCATAGTGGCAGGGAGGTGAAGGCCGTGAATTTGGGGTGACAAATGCGCTTAAGGCCTTCTGACGGGCTTTGGGCAGGGCAATGCACGGGAGCGCTCCCCGACAGGAAGGTTCTTTTGTTCTTCCTTTCACAAATTGTGACAAAATGAGGGCTGTTGTGTGGCAATTGTGCAACAATTTGCTGCGATCGCGAACAGGGTCGCTTTGGGCAGCACGGGCTTGTACAGGGAGAGGGATGTCGAACGGACACAAGGCGGACACAATCTGTGGCGCAACGAGCCA
The DNA here is from genome assembly GCA_944327295.1 of uncultured Desulfovibrio sp. Lineage (GTDB taxonomy): Bacteria > Desulfobacterota > Desulfovibrionia > Desulfovibrionales > Desulfovibrionaceae > Desulfovibrio. The sequence goes on from CALVHF010000041.1 coordinate 3,439, forward strand.
GGGCCGGGCACGAAAAAAGGCCCCCGGTCAGGCGGACGGACGCTGCCGTCCCTGGCAAGGGGCCTCATGCATGGTTTTGAGTGTGGAGGAGACAGCGGTCTATGAGAAAGCCTGATGTTTCCTGACTACACAGGGCAGCCTGTCGGCAATGTCATGGGCCAGGTTGCCCCGGGCAGGATAGTCGTCCTGCAGGGCTCGTCCGGCTTCTCCGTGCCAGACGCAGCCTAACGCTGCGGCCTGCAGGGAGGGCACACCACGGGCCGCCAGGGCGGCAATGACACCGCCAAGACAGTCGCCGGAGCCGCCGCAGGAGAGCTGGGGGATGTCTTCGCCAAAGATCAGGTGCCTGGTCCCTTGAGAAGCACGGTGCAGCCCAGCATCTCGTTCAGGCGGACGAGGGCCGCGTGGCGCTGCACCACGGGGTCGATGCCGCTGCGGGCACCCAGCAGGGCCCGGGCCTCGCCCAGATGCGGGGTCACGATGTCTTCGGGGTGCAGATATTTGACAAGCTCCCTGTTCTCGCCAAGGAGCACCAGGGCATCGGCATCCAGGATGAGGGGGCAGGAACGATCCTTTTTCAGAAGGGCCTGCAGGAAGGTGGCGCTGTCCTCGTCGCGGCCCATGCCTGGGCCGACCAGCAGGGCCTGCACCCGGGACAGGAGGTCAGCGAGATCGGCCACATCCTTCTTGCGCCAGTTGCGCTCGCTGGCGCTGCCCAGGGGCCGCACCATGATTTCGGCAGCGCCGCCCTTGACCTCGCCTGCGGAGGCAGAGGGGGCTGCGGCTGTCACAAGGCCTGCTCCTGCGCGCAGGGCGGACCAGGCACTGATGTGGGCCGCACCGGAGAGCCCGTGGGCGCCGCCCACCACCAGGACATGGCCGTAGGAATTCTTGTAGGAGATGGTCTGGCAGCCCGGCAGGAAGGCAAGGGCCTTTGCGTCAAGCTCCCTGAAGGAGGCAGGGGTCTTCAGGCTGGCCTTCAGGGGCGTGCCGATGTAGCAGACGTGCACAGGGCCTGTGCAGGCCCTGGCCCAGGGGAGAATGAGGCCCGGCTTGGCCGCCGCAAAGGTCACTGTGGCATCGGCCCGCACGGCTTCGGGACAGGCCAGGCCCGTGAAGGCATCAAGGCCCGAGGGGATGTCCAGGGCCAGGACAAAGGAGTGCCGGCTGCTGTTGCACAGGCGGACCAGGCTGAGTAAATCCTCGCGCAGGCTGCCCTGAAAGCCCGTGCCAAGCAGGCCGTCAACAAGAATGTCGCAGTCACCCGTGAAGTGCTCCACAGGCTCGAAGGGCACGCCGCAGGTCTGGGCAATCTGCACAAAGAAGGCGGCATCGCCCCGGGCACGCTCCAGGGGCTTTGTGTGGTAGACCACAGGGGAGGCGCCACAATCCAGGAGCATGCGGCTCAAGGCAGCCGCGTCGCCGCCATTGTTGCCGGATCCCATGAGCAGGGCCACGCGCTTGCCGGCCAGATCGGGCACGGCGGCGCAGAGCACGCTGCGGGCCGCCTGAGCGGCGTTTTCCATGAGCACGTGGCCGGGGATGCCCAGGGCCATGGCATCGGCATCCCACTGGCGCATTTCCTCTGCTGTGGTCACAGGGGCAAGGGCTGCCAGAAAGTCCTCCGTTGCGAGCTGCGGCACGGGCCTTGGCTCATTTGCCTGGGCCTTTTTGCCCTTCCGTGCCCGTGTCCTGCCCTCGGACTTGCTCGCTGGCCTGGCTCCTGTTCTGGCTGCCTTGTCCGCCTTGGCCAGGGGCTTTTCCCCGGAAGAAGGGGCGTCGGCGCCCCTGTCCTCTGCCGTCTGGTCCGGGCCCTCTGTCTGGTCTCCTGCCTGGGTATCCGGCATGCTGTCCGGCTGCCTGTCTGCCTGAGGGGCTGTCGTGCTGCCAGCCTGGCTGTCTTGGGCCGGGGTCGGCCTGTCTGCTTCTGCCGTGTGTTCAGCCTCTGTGGGGGCAGCTGGTGCGGCCTGCGTGCCGGATGTCTGTTCTTCCGTGCCGGATGATGCCTCTTGCGTTGTGGTGGTCGGATCGGTGGATGGAATAAGGGCCATGAAGGGACTCCAGGAAAAGGGGATTGTGCGTCTTCTGCTGCAAGCAGGGAGCGGTTCTGTGGGCTCATGCAAAGAAAAGACCGGGCCGTGCAGGGCTAAAACGCCGCACAGACAGACGTTTTGCAACATGATAGCCGTCTGCCCCGGCAAAGGCAACGACCGCAGGCGCGCAAGGAGCAGGGCCAGGATCCGGTCAGGGCCGGATCAGGAGCAGGATCAGGGCTGAATCAGAGCGGCCGGCCCGTTCGGCTGGAACAGCTGTTCCGTCTTGGCCTTTGCGGCCCTTTTGGGATAGTGTGGCCCCATGGGACATGCGCTGCACCCGAAAAAGGCCGCAGGCCACACAGGGGGCGCAGGCAGGACGTCCCTGACGCAACACACAGCACGCAGCATGAGGAGACAGGGACAGGGCATGACCAGAACGGAAAAGACCAGAACGGAAAAAAACAGGACGGGAGCGACAGGAACAGAGCGGACGGGGGACGGCTCCCATCACGGCAAGGGCCGGCCGCGCAGCTTTGACAGGGACTGGGCCCTTGGCCGGGCGCTGGAGCTCTTCTGGCAGAAGGGCTTCGAGCCTGTCACCGTGGCCGAGCTCTGCGAGAGTATGAACATCAGGCCGCCGAGCCTCTATGCGGCCTTTGGCAACAAGACGGCCCTCTTTCTGGAGGCCCTGGAGTACTACGAGCACACCTACTGGGCAGAGCCGTCCCGGCGTTTTTGCGAGGAGCCGGATGTCTGCAGGGCCGTCGAGCGCTTCTTTGAAGAAGCGGCGCACATCCTGCTCTCGCCCTCCACGCCCTGCGGCTGCATGGTGGTGCTGGCTGCCGTGAACATCTGCCCCTCGGAAACGGAAATCATAGCCCGGGTGCGCGAGTACAGGGAAAAGACAAGACAGATGTTTGCCGAGCGCCTGCACAGGGCCGTTGCCGACGGCCAGCTCCCTGCCGGCACCAGTGTTGCGGCCCTCTCCTGCGCCCTCAATACCTTCCTGGAAGGCCTCTCCCTGCAGGCCAGGGACACGCTCGACCTCTCCGAACTTGTGCAGACAGCCGCCCTGGCCGTCCGCCTGCTCCCGGCACGGCAGCAGGGCTGAGTGTCCCTGTCCCGAACGTCCGGCAGCGTGTCCTGTTCCTGCCGTTGTCTTCCCTGTTCCCGAACGCCCGCTGCACAAGTACCTGACACGATGGTGTCTGTGGCGAGCTCCTGCTGCTCCTGTCCGCGTGTCCCGTGGTCCCCTGTCTCGTGGCCCCTGTTTCGTGTCCCGGAGGGCAGGGCCAGGCCCTTTTTTTCCTGTTGACAATTTTTGTAGCAATAACTAAATAATTCGCACGAACGGCCCTCACAAGACACCCGGGGCGTTTGCGAGGAGGAACCTTTGCGAGGAGGAACCATGAGCCGGCACTTCACCGAACCGCAGATGCGGCCGCCGCAGGAAGCGCATTCCCTGCTTTTGTACGCAACCCAGGGCTGTACCTACAACAAGTGCGCCTTCTGCTATGTGTCGCGAGGCTACCCCTTTCTCAGTGTGAGCAAGGAGGAGCTGGCCAGCGAAGTGGCGCAGACAAAAGGCCGCTATCCGGCCACAACGCGCATCTATCTGACAGGCTCAAACCCCTTTGCCCTGCCGTATGAGCGGCTTGCCGGCTATCTTGCCGTGCTGCGCCAGGCGTATCCGCACTTCGAGCGGGTGAGCATGCAGGCCCGCATTGGCGACATCGAGCAGAAGAGCGACGAGGAACTGGCCGAGCTCTGCCGCCTGGGTCTCTCCCGCGTCTATGTGGGGACGGAGAACGGCAGCGACAGGGTGCTTTCTCTCATGAACAAGGGGCAGACTGCCGAGGAAATTGTCTGCCAGCTGCAGCGCCTGGACCGGGCCGGCATCACCTATGCCTGCTTCTACATATTGGGCATGGGCGGCCGCGGAGCCGGCGTGGAAAGCGGTCGAGCCACGGCGCACCTGTTCAACAGGGTGCACCCTGTCTTCATCTCCACCACCGGGCTCACCATCTTTCCCGGCACGCCGCTTGCGGACATGGTCCGCAACGGGACCTTCACCGAGGCCTCGGAGCGGGAAAAGCTGGAAGAGCTGGAAGTGTTCCTGAGCGAGCTGACGACAGACACCTTCTACGACGGGATCCACTATCTGAACCCCATGAATTTCCGTCTGGCCGTGCGCGACCGCAAGGCCGTGGACGAAGCCCTGGCGGAAATCAGGGAGGCCCTGGCCACCATGTCCGACGAGGAACTCGAACTCATGGTGGGGCGCCGCTTCATGAATTCCTTGTAATGGCTCAGGCCTGCGGCACAGGGCGAACCTGTTCACATATCGAGGCAGGGGCCTTTCCCTGTGAACAGCCCCTGCACACAATTCGCAACTGGAGGACAACAAATCATGGGCAAGAACATTCTCATTCTCAACGGCAGCCCCAGGGCACGGGGCAATACGGCCCTGCTCATCAGGGCCTTTGCGGAAGGCGCACAGGCCGCAGGCCATGAAGTGACCTGTTTCGATCTGCAGAAAATGGACCTGCACCCCTGTCTTGGCTGCTGCAAGGGCGGCAGGGACGTGAACAGCCCCTGCGTGCAGAAGGACGACATGCACAAGATCTACCCGGTCTACCGGGAAGCCGATGTGGTGGTCCTGGCCTCGCCCATGTACTACTGGGCCTTTTCTGCCCAGCTCAAGATGGCCTTTGATCGCCTCTTTGCCGTGGCCGAGTGCAACCCGGGCTATGCCAATCCCAAAAAGGACTGCTGTCTGATCATGGCTGCCGAGGGCAATACCCCGGACAACTGGAAGCCCGTGCTCGACTACTACCACTCGCTCATGCACTTCATGGAGTGGACGGATCGCGGCGCCGTGCTGGCCGGCGGTGTCTTCGAGGCCGGTGCCGTGGCAGGCCAGCCTGTTCTGGAGGAAGCCCGCGCCCTGGGCGCGTCCCTGTAGATCATTCCGGGAGATCATCTTTGGAGATCATCCCCGGAGAGCGTCTTTCTGATCGCGTCGTTTGGCCCGCGTCGTCCAGATCGCACCTTCCGGCCGCGCTGTCTGTGCGCGCAGCACGGACACCGTTTCCTGATGCGGGCAGCACACGTCGCTGCAGACACAAAGAGCACACCCTTGCGTTCCTGCCGGATCCCCCCGGGCAATCCTGACAGACAGCCCCGACAGGCAGTCCTGACTGACAGTCCTGGCAGGCAGTCCTGGCAGACAGTCCCCTGGAGAGTCCGGCCGCACAGGGTGTTTTTTGCTGTTCGTCCGGCCTGCGTGCAGGGCCCCGGAGGCCGGGCCGGCCCTGTGCCTCTGTTCCCTTTGGGAAGACGCCAGTCTCCCGGGCGTTCCGCATCCGGCAGTCGCTGCTCGACCGTTCGTCCGTCCCTATCCTTCAATGATCACGAAGGCCACGGCGCACAGGGTATCGTGGCTGATGCTCACATGCAGCCGTGTGCCCTGCAGGGCCTGCAGACGCTCCAGGGCAGGCCCTGTCAGATGCAGTTCGGGGGCTCCTGTGGCCGTGTTGAAGACTTCCAGGTTGCCCGGTCCTATGCCGTTGGCAAAGCCTGTGCCCAGGGCCTTGGCGCAGGCTTCCTTGGCAGCCCAGCGTCCGGCCAGAAAGGCAATGGCCCGATCATTCCCGGGCAGGAGAGGGAGCTCCGCCTGAGAGAGAATATGGGCGGCATAGCGTGCTCCAAAGCGCTCGTAGCCGCGCCGGATGCGCTCCAGACTCACAATGTCCGTACCTGTGCCAAGTATCATGCAGGGCCCCTGATGGATGGTTTTTGTCTGTTACTCTGATGGATAGTTGTCGGGGAGGTCTGGTGCCGGGTCTGGCCCTCCTGTCAGGCCTGTCCCTGGCGATCCGGCCCGGCTGTCGCTGCCTGCTTGCCGTCTTCCCGATCCCCGTCTTCCCAGGCACTGGCAAAGTAGCATTTCAGGACTGCCGGGGACACGGACTGGCCCAGGCGCGAGCCGGCCAGAAAGCAGATCAGGGACACCGCAATGCCGATGACAATGGGGTGCAGGCCTGCCGGCCTGATGCCCCAGAGCATGGCCAGGCAGTAGGAGAGCGTGCCGCCGCAGATGGCGGCCAGGCCCCCTGTGCGGTTGGCCTTCTTCCAGAAGAGGCCCAGCAGGAAGATCCACAAAAAGGCGCTCTCAAGGCCGCCAAAGGCAAACATGTTGATCTTCCAGATGACGCTCGGCGGATCAATGGAGAGCAAAAAGCTTGCAAGGCCCAGGAGCAGGGTGCAGCCCTGGCTCAAAAACGTGACCCTGCGCCCGGAGACAGGCAGGCCGCGGCGTCCGAGCTCATAGAGATAGATGTCCTTGACAAGGGAAGAGGAGGCCGCCAGGAGCAGGGAAGAGATGGTGGAAATGGTGGCTGCTATGGGGCCTATGATGCAGAAGCCTGCCACCAGGGGCGACATGGAGGCAATGAGGCGGGGGATGATGTTGTCGATGCTGCCCCCGTAGGCTGCCAGATCGTCCGTCAGCACCCCTGCCGAGAGCACGCCAATGAGGTTCATGCCGATGTTCATGGCGCCGATGACGACGGTCCCGATGACAAGGGCCCTGTGCAGGGAGCGCGTGCTCTCGTAGCTCAGGCAGCGCACGGCGGACTGGGGCAGGGCCAGGACGCACAGGCCCACCAGCACCCACTGGGAAATGTAGAGGCTCACCGGCATCTGGCCGGCAGACAGGGGCTCCAGAAGCTCGGGCTTGCGGCTTGCCAGATCGGTCATGATGGCGGCAAAGCCTCCGCCCTGCTGCAGAAGGCCTGCCAGCAGGACCACCATGCCGGCCAGCATGAAGACGGCGCACACGGCATCGGTCACGGCCACGCCGCGAAAGCCGCCCACTGTGGTGTAGACCACCACCGACAGGCCGAACAGGGCCAGGCCCGCCAGGTAGGGGAGTCCCGTCACGGCCTCGAAGAGCTTGGCGCCGCCCACAAACTGGGCTATCATGGTGGCGCACAGAAAGATCACGATGATGACGGCAGAGAGCGTGGCCAGCAGATCCGACTGATAGCGGTGGCGGATGATGTCGATGATGGTCACGGCATTGATCTGGCGGGCTGCCAGGGCAAGCTTCTTGCCAAGCACCCCCAGCAGCAGGATGAGCATGGTCACCTGCACGACGGACATGTAGATCCAGCCGAAGCCGATTTCCCAGGCCTGACCGGGCCCGCCCACAAAGCTGCTGACCGAGCTGTAGGTGGCCACCGTGGTCATGGCCAGGACAAAGCCGCCCAGGCTGCGCGATCCGATGAAGTATTCGGAAAGAAAGTGGCTGCTGCCCTTCTGGCTGGCATGGCCCTGGGCCCTGCTCAGGACGGCGCTGACGAGCAGCATGACGGCCATGAAGAGAAGGACAGGGGCAAGGACGGCGAGACTACTCATGCGTGCCTCCCCGGGGGCAGGTCATGGAAGCGTCTTCCCCCTGGCCGGAAGCGTGGCCCTGTGCCGGCAAAGCCCGAGGCTGTCCGGCAGGAGGCACGGCAGCTGTGCCCTCTTCCCTGCACACGGGATCCCTGCCTGCTGCCTCGTCCTCCCAGTCAAAGTTTCTGAAGACGCGGCGTGCGAGCCAGACGCAGAGGACAATGGCGAAGAGCCAGGTGCCCAGGCAGCCTGCGAGGGCCCACAGGGGCACATGGAAGAGGGTGACGTCGAAGAGGCTTGCACCGAAGCCTGCCAGTGTCCAGAAGACGATGATGGCCAGGGCGGCCAGTCCCGAAGCCCGGGCCTCCCTGTCTGCCTGTTGGAGCTTGTGCCTGTAATCCATGATGGGTGTGCCGCCTCGTTCCTGTGGGTGTGCAAGGCCGGTCTGCAGCCGGCACGAAGGTGATACACAGGAAGGCGGCTGAAAGGCAAGGGCAGGAGCCCTTTTCCCGGAATCCGGGATAATGGGAGCGCCTGCTGCGGCACAGGAGTGGGGCCTCGGAAAGAGCCGGGGGAAAGAGTCGGGATGAGGCAGGAGAAGGAGCCGGAGGGAAGAGTCTGAAGGAAGAAGACCGGGGAGGAAGCCAGGTGAAGAGGGTCTGTGGCACTCTTCAGGGAAGGGGTGGCAGGGCAAACCTGCCTGATGCTCACCGGGGCTGACCCGAGCCCCAAAAAAAAGGCCTGGGTGCGGATGTGAGGGGAGGATGGCAGATGCCATGCCGGAAGGACGGGAGAAGGCTGGCCGGACAAGGTCTGCCCCGCACGCCTCATACGCCCCACAGGCTCCACATGGAGGACAAGGCGATGTCTGCCTGCAAGATTCTGGCCGAAGCCGAAGACTTTGCCGCACTGCGCCAGGGAAACGGCATATACGTGGACAAGACCGGCTTTTTGCTCAAATTCCTCTCTCCGCAGTCGGCAGTGGCGACGATGATGACGCACCCGTGGGGCTTTGGGAAGACGCTGTTCCTGTCCATGCTCTCCGAGTTCTTCGATATCAGAAAGGACAGCCGCAGGCTTTTTGCCGGGCTCAAGGTGTCTGCCAACGAGGAGCTGTGCAGGAAATGGATGAACAGGTACCCTGTCCTGTTCCTGTCCCTGAAGGGCGCGGAAAAGCCGGCCTATGCCCAAACGCTGACAAGGTTTCAGCAGATCGTCTCCGAGCTGTGCAACATCCACGGCTACCTGCTCTCTTCGGAAAACGTGGTACCGGAAGACAGGGCAGCACTGCAGAAGTATCTCAAGCAGGAGGCGGACGAAGACGAGCTTGCCCATTCCCTGGCTGTCCTGTCCGGTGCCCTGTGTGATCACTATGGAAGGTCCGTCATTGTCCTTGTGGACGAGTGCGACACGCCCCTCGCAGCAGCCGCAAGGTATGGCTACTACGAAGAGATGGAAGGGTTCATGCGCAACATGCTGGGCGACGTCCTCAAGGGCAATCGCGCTCTTGAGTTCGGCATTCTTGCAGGCTGCATGAGCACAGGCTTCCACTGCTGGCAACTCGGCAATCTGAGGTTCCGGGACCTTTCCGTTCCCGTCTCTGCAGAAGCCTTCGGCTTCACGCAGGGAGAGGTGGACAGGCTTCTGGAAGACACCGGGCTGTCCTCCAGAAGAGAGGAGATCAGGGAATGGTATGGTGGCTACTGCATGGGACATGAGCAGAACGTTTTTTGTCCATGGAGCATCATGCACTGCCTGGCAACTCTTCAGAGCAATGGCAGGAACGCGCTCAAGGCCTGCTGGTCAGGGAGCCGTGCCCATATTCCGATCCTGGACTTCGTCAGGAACAATGCGCCAGAGGTACAGGGGGTACAGGAGGATCTGGCACGCTTGTGTGCCGGAGAAGCCCTCATCAGGCATATCGACAGTGTGCCCGCCTACCCCGGACAGGAGAGCTCTGCAGACAATTTCTGGTCCCTGCTCTGCATGGCAGGCTTTCTCACCAGGTGTCCGGAAAGGAGCCCATGGAATGCCATGCCCAGTCTGCTCCAGGAGATGGCTCTGGTTGTTCCCAACAGGGATGTGCACAGCTTCTTCAGACGCCTGGAACAGGAAGTGGCCGGAAACACAGGGAACAGGGCCAGGAAAAGCTGAAGAAGAACAACGGTATATGGCTACTGCCTGTCCCCTGAAGGCAGTGCCTGTTTTCGTGAAAGGGCAGGGGAAATTGTCCCGGCTTGGGGAATTTTCTGTGCCAGGGGATCGGTCCCTGCCGGATCCCCCTGGCAGCATCCCCTGCCTTCGTGGGCTTCAGGGTCTTCAGATCCTTCAGGGTGTTCAGGACAGATCGGACAGCTCCCTTTCCAGAAAGAGATGATCCTTGTGCTCCAGCACGCCGCCAATCTTCATGCAGCCGCCGCAGATGACCGTAAAGCCGAGTTTCTGATAGAGGTGCCGGGCAGGGAGGTTCTGCATGCCCGTATCCAGGCGCACCACATCCAGGCCGCGCCCTCTGGCAAGCTCGCAGGCGTAGCGCACAAGGGCTGTGCCCATGCCCCTGCCTGCCATGCAGGGCCGTACCATGAGCAGATGCAGGACAAGGGCTCTGGCCTCGGGCCTGCGTTCCCTGGCAGGCCAGGGGACTGAGGCATATTCCCCGGGTTCGCGCTCGTTGCAGATGATGCTGCCGGCAAGAGTGTCCCCGAGCAGGGCCACGTGGAGCGCGCCTTCCTGCAGGGCTGCCCGGGCATCCCTTTCCGTTGGGTAGACCCCTTCCCGGAAGACGGTACAGGCTGTATGGGTGCGCTCGTGGGCAAAGTGTTCGGCATAGGCGGTCACGACAGCGGGCAGGTCGGCTTCCGTGGCAGGACGTATGGTGCACGTGGTGTCGGACATGGGCAGGACTCCTGTGCTGAAGGGCAGTCGGGCGAGAGACCGGGCACTGGCTCTGAGCCCCATGCAGTCCCGGGCCCGGTCCCCGGCTGCACGAGGGGGACAGAAAGTGGTCCGCGAAAAGGGGTGAGGAATGCTGTGAGGAATGCTGTGCGGCAGGGCGCGTCACGCTTTGTGCTCTGCCTCGGGCCCGCATCTGTGCAGGCTTCCGTATCAGACATCCTCTTCAGGGGGCGAGCAGGCGCAGGACAAAGCCTGCCGGCGGAAGAAGGAAGGCTGCGGCAAGGAAGCAGGTCTGCCAGAAGGGCCTGAAGAGCTGCGGATGGCGGGCAGTGAGCAGGGCAGCCGCCCAGCCCGTGAGCATGCCGCAGAGCAGGCCTGCCACATGGGCCATGTAGTCCGTGTTCTCGCCGCTGCTGCCCAGCAGGGCCAGGAGACCTGCGCCGCAGGCCAGGGGCAGAAAGGCCTGCGGTCTGGAAAAATGGCTGGCAAAGCCGCTCAGGGATCCTATGGCCGCAAAGAGGGCCGTGGAAAAGCCGAGGCTTGTGACAGGGCCCTCGCGCAGGGGGACCGTGACGGCATTGGCGAGGGCGCCGGTCCATATGGTGAGCACAAGGGCCAGGCCAAAGCCGGTCCTGTTGCCGAGCAGGCGGCAGAAGAGGAGGGAGAAGGCGGCATTGGCGGCCAGGTGGCCTGCGTCCTGATGGAGGAAGAGGGCCGTGATGCAGCGCGACCATTCGCCAAAGAGCAGGACGCGCACGCAGTCCAGGCTGCACAGATCAAGCCAGGCCTGCCGCGTGGCAGGCAGGGGCAGATCGGGCAGAAGGCCCGGAAGCGAAGGGGCCATGCCCGTGAGCACGTGGACAAGCACCAGGGGCAGGATCACAAGGCAGGTGAGCCAGGCGTGGGGCTGCTCGGGGTGGCAGGCCGGCACGTGCGGATGGGCCTCTTCCTCGTCGAACTCGGCCAGATTGATGGCAGCCAGCTCGGCCACCAGGGCCGGCACGACAAGCACGGGCTCCGGGAAACGGCAGAGGCGGTAGGGCAGGCGCAGGGCCTGCAGCACATAGGGCCAGGTGAAAAGACGCCTGCCGGCAAGGACGCGGCCCGGAGGATGGAGGGGCACCCAGTAGCGGGGAAGGCTGCGCACAAGCCTGGCCCGCCATGGCCTGCCGTTGATGGTGATCGAAAAGGAGACCATGTCGTGAGAGGCAAGCGTCCGGCTTTTGTCCGGCTTTTCAGGAGACAAAAAAGGCGCCCACGCAAGCGGACGCCTTTTTATACTTTCAACAGGAATGAAGCTTCCTGAACACTAGCGGGCCACAACGGGCTTCACCACACAACCGGAACGCAGGCAGCGGGTGCACACGCTGACGGTCTGCACAGTGCCGTTGGGGAACTGATGACGGACGCGCTGCAGGTTGGGGTTGAAGCGACGCTTGGTCTTGATGTTGGAATGGCTGACAAGATTGCCAACCTGCGGGTTTTTGCCACAGAATGCACACTCTTTGCTCATGGGACAATCCTCCTATATCTTGCAAATGATTTGTCGAACAGGGACAGTGCCGCGATGAGGAGGTGCGGAAGAGTATGGCCAAGGGACAAAAGGCCCCGCACAGTGCTACGGCACGAACGCGGCATATACCGCAGAAGCTTCGGATTGGCAAGAAAAAAATGGCATTTTGTCGTATTTTTCCCGACAGGACCGCTTCAGCCCGTCCCGTGCACCGGCCTGTCAGGGCCAGGGGAAGCAAGGCCCCATATATAAAGGAGAGGCGGGAACGCCCTGGGGCACAGCCTGACTGTCCTGTCTGGGCACACAGGGCACAGGCCCTTGCGGCCGATTGCCAGGAAGAGGAAAAGAGGGCACAACGCGTCAAGCTTTCCTGTCCTGCCTGCTGTGGTCTGAAACCTTTTGCCGCAATCCGGAGGTCCGTTCATGCTGTGCACGCCCCCTTGTTCCTGTTGCCCCGGCCTTCCTGTCAGAGCCCGTTGTTTTGCCCGTCTGCTGCTGCGTCTGGCCGTCAGTCTGGCCGTCTGCCTGGCCACAGGCCTTGCGTCTGCAGACTCTGTCCCTGCCCGATCGGCTGCACCGGCCCATGCTCCGTCCGGCACGGTGGTCCTGCAGCAGGCGCACGGCACGCCATGCGGGCAGGCCGGGCAGCCCTTCGAGCTTGTCCTGCTGCACACCAACGACACCCATGCCCATGCAGCCGGCAGGGACAGGAACGGCAATGCCTCCTATGATCAGCAGTCGGGCACAGGCGGCGCGGCACGACTGGCAGCGCGCATGAAGGCCATACGGGCAGCTTCCGACCATGTCCTTGTGCTGGACGCAGGCGATCAGTGGCAGGGCTCCCTCTACTTCAGTGTCCTTGGCTGGCCCTTTCAGGCCCGTCTCAATGCCCTCATGCCCTGGGATGCCCTGACCCTGGGCAACCACGAGTTCGACGAGGGGTGCGAAGAGCTTGCCCGCTACCTTCCAGAAGCCGGCACAATGGTGCTTGCCGCCAATCTGGCCCCTGGCCCGGACTGTCCCCTGGACAGCGTGCGTTCCTGCTGGCAGCCCTGGCGTCTTTTCGAGATGGACGGCCGCAAGGTGGCCGTCATCGGCCTGGCCAATGACGAGGTACACACCCTGGCACGCGTCTGTCCAGACACGCACTTCACCGAGGCGCGCAGCACACTTGAGGCGATCGTGCGCCGGCTTGAGGCCGGGGGCGTGGACATCATCATTGCCCTGACCCACCTGGGCCTGGACAGGGATCGCGAGCTTGCCCGCAGCGTGCGGGGCGTGGACGTGATTGTGGGCGGTCATACCCACAGCTATCTCGGGCCCGTGCATGCCGGCGAGCCTGTGTCGGCAGGGCCCTACCCGATAGTGGAGCAGGGGCCGGACGGCCAGCCCGTGCTCGTGGTCACGGCCAGGCGGGCGGCACAGTACCTGGGCGAGCTGCGCGTCCTTTTTGATGCGCAGGGCAGGCCCGAACAGTGGAGCGGCGGGCTGCAGGCCCTGCACAGGGACGATCCCCTGGATCCTGAGGTCGCGGCCCTGGTGACCGCGGGGACCAGGGAGCTTGCAGGCGTGCGCAGCATCCTGCTTGGCAGCATGGACCTGGAGTTTCCCGACGGCATGGAGGCCTGCAGGGCCGGGGAATGCCTCTCGGCCCTGGTCACCACCGATGCCATGCTCGAGCTCGGCAGCATGGTTGGAGCGGACATCGCTCTCGCCAATGCCGGCGGCTTTCGGGCGGCGCTGCCCAAGGGCGTCATCAGTCAGGGCCATGTGCTGGACATACTGCCCTTTGGCAATTGCCTGGTTGTGCGCGACTATACCGGCGCCCAGCTTCGGGCAGCCCTTGAACACGGCGTGGCCGAGGGCCCGGGGCCCCATCTTCTGCAGTGCGCAGGGTTGCGCTACAGGGTGGATTGTGCCAGGGAACCAGGCAAACGCGTGCTGAGCGTGGAGGTGCAAAGCAGGGCAAAGGGCCCGAATCAGGCGCAGGGTCCGCATCAGGCAGGCTCGTATGCCCCCCTGCGAGACGAGGCACTCTACAGAGTCATACTGCCCAGTTTCCTTGCCGAAGGCGGTGACGGCCACAGGGCGCTCAGGGAAGGCAGGGTTGTTCCCTCCCCCGAGCCGCTGGATGCCGATGCCCTTGCCGACTTTATCCGCAGGCACGCACCCCTCTCCCTGCCGGAAACGGGGCGCCTTGTCCTGGTCCCCTGAGATGTTCCCTGAGATGTCCCCTGCCCGCCGCTTCTGTTCTTCGGTCTCTGGTCATTTGTCTTTGAGCATGGGTCTCTGATCATTTGGTCTCGGATCATTGGTTACTGATCCGGGCCGATGCAAAAACGGTCAAAGCGTTACTGTTTCCAGATCATCCGGTATCCACAATTGGCCTGAAAAATACTTTTTGCCTTCTTCAGTATAGAGTTTCTTTCTGTTGGCGTAGTTCCTGTCCTCCGTGTGATAGAGAAGCAGGTTTTGCACATTGAGCTTTTCTGCTGCTTCACAAGCATCTTTCACGGTTGAATGATGCTTTTCGTATGGGGCGAAAATATCTGCCTGAGAAGAGAGACAAAATGCTTCGTGCAAAAGCCAGGTACTGTTTTTTGCGTACTTTTCCTCGCAGGGAGTATAGGGTTCATCACCACAGCAGGTCAGTTTTCTGTTGTTGTCAAGTTCCATACAGAACCCGAACTGTTTTGTTTTTGTTGAGCAAATATCAAAAAATGTTACCTTGCGTCCATTGATAATCTTTGCTTCACCGTCTGATACAGTAATAAGGTGCAAGCGTTCATCAATGAATCTCGTTTCTTTTTTCGTCAAGAGCTTGTCTGCCATGTCACGCAGAAGAGCAATAACTTCATCGTGAGAGTAGATACGAGCCTCGCCACTGTATTCACCACGACTCATCAAATGGCATATCAGACGCATCATCCATACAATTCCCAACAAATGGTCTATATGCTTATGAGTGACGAAAATTTCCTTGATGTCCTTCCAGTCAAATCCTGCTTTTTTGAGCTGACAAAGCACTGCATTTCCACCGCCGCCGTCAACCATAAAATACTTCTTGTTCTCTTTTAGGACAAAACAGGTGTTATAGCATTTTGTCACAGCCGCGTGCCCTGTTCCAAGCATAGTCAGTTGCATCTTTCACCTCTGAAAGTTCGGATTTGTCGTTCTCCTGTTTGCATCTGCTCAGGAAGGAGCTCCAGTCAGGAGTTCCAGTCGGGGGCTGCAGTCAGGGGCAGCGTGTCGGGGCTGTTCAGCTCCTCTCTGTACTTTCAGAGAGCGCTGTCTGGTGGCATCGTCCCCTGCCGGAGCCTGAGTTTGTCCGGTGGTGTTTCTGATGCTTGCGTCACGCAGCCGTGCAAAGAAGGGCAGCCGCCGACACGTCGGGAGAACGCCGAGATGGCGTTCCAGCCGGCGGAAAGCCCTGCTCCGCAGTGGACCCGGACGAGACCCTGTGCCAAACCACCGCTGCCCGGATCGGTCTCTCTGCCAGGCTGCTGGTGGCAGGAACAAGGAACATGCTCTGACGCGAAGAAGGAGAGCAGGCAAACCCGCTCTTATCAGGATTGGCCTTCTCTGTCAGCTTTGGGCAGCGCGGACGAGATGCGCAGGGCCGGTTTGCCGGTTTTGCTTGCGGCCAGGAGACAGAGACGCCGTACTCACCTGAGAGCAGATATCCGGATCTGTCGTCTCTGGGCCTGCCGGAAGGCCTCCGCACAGAAGGGAGACAGGGGCACGGTCAGGGCCGGCAGGTCATGCTCCCTGCCGCAAGCCAGGCCCGGGAGGTCCTGCAAGGCAGCCGCCAGACGTGCGGGATCGCCCGATGGATCCTTGCTTGTGCCAAAGAAAAAACTGCCGTATAGAGCTCTTTCCCGAAGGTTGTCGGGCGCTGGACCGTTTGCGGACTGTCTGTGACAGCCCCTTCGCGTCTTGCAATCCGATTTTTTCAACCCGATTTTCTCAATCCTGCTCATTGCCCTGCAAGGAGGGGACAAATGGCACATGGAAGCCGGAAGACTGTGCAGCTGGGGTCCCTGCGCATCGGTGGCGGCAATCCGGTCATGGTACAGAGCATGACCAATACGGACACCCGCAATGTGGAGGCAACCCTGGCCCAGATTTCGGAGCTGGTGGCCCGCGGCTGCGAGGCCGTGCGCGTGGCCGTTCCCGACGACAGGGCTGCCGACGTCCTGAAGACCCTGCACGACAAGTCGCCTGTCCCCCTCATCGCAGACATCCATTTTGACTGGCGCCTGGCCGTGCGGGC
>CALVHF010000042.1 GCA_944327295.1 uncultured Desulfovibrio sp.
CGGCCGATGCGCCGCGCTCGAGCAGCGCTGCGACGAGGTCCCCGTCGAGTTTCGGACCCGAGCGTTTCGGGGGCATCCGCAGGGGCAGCCTGTGTCTGGGCCTGGGGCGCATCCGTGTTGCAGACGGCCTGTGCAGGCGCCTTCTGTGCGGATGCGGCCTGGCCGTTCTGTGCCGCAGATCCGGCCAATTCGACCGATTCGTGTCCGGGCAGAAGGGGGCGCAGGACGGCGCGGCAGACCCTGGTCCGGGACCTGATGCGGGCCTTGCGGCCGCCAGTGCCCGTGCGACGGGCCCTGCCTGCAGGCTTCCTTGCAGGTTCTGCAGGGCGTGCGTGTTCGGTGTTCGCTTCGCTCATGAAGACTCCTTGTTTTTTTGTTTTTGGGTTTTCTGAGGGGTGTGCGTCGCTTTTTGGGGGAACAGCCGCAAGGCCAGGGCACAGGGCTGCCTGGTTCCTTGCCTGTCCCTTGTGCCGCACCCTTGCGGCCGTGTCCCCCTCGGATGGTGTCTTTTTTGGGGTGTCTTTTTGGGGGTCAGAGACCGCCCACGGCGCTCACCGTGCGGGTCAGCTGCTCCTGTATGCTGAAGATGCCGGCCACAAAGAGCATGAGCAGGCCAATGATGGCTGCAAAGCTTGCGGCATTGATGAGCTTTGTGGAGCGCTCCACCCGGCGCATGGTGTCCTTCAGAAGCTTGTCCGTGAGGGCCGGGAGCAGGGTGTTGAAGGTGGGCAGCGCGGCATAGGCGCGAAGCTCCCTGGCAAGGGCGCGATCCGGCCAGTGGCCCCGGCTGCGCCACAAGGCCTCGCCCAGGGTAAAGCCCTGATTGTCGGCCCGGCAGATCGGCACAAGCCGCCAGCGCAGATAGCGGCTGGTCTCGGGCGTTGCGAGCAGGCGCCGCACAATGATGCCAAGCTTCATGCCCCTGGTCTGCAAAAGCGTGGCCGTGGCGTAGAGCCAGGAGATGCCCGTGAGCAGACGGTAGAGGGACCAGGGCGGCACATTGTCGCAGATCTCGCGCACTCTTCCTGTCCAGCGGGGCAGGGAGGCCAGGGCTGCGAGAAAGAGACCAAGGAAGCCCAGCGCCAGCCCCAGACCCTGCCAGGAGGTCACAAGGGTGGCCAGATGGTAGAGGATCGCGCCCGGCCCCCGCCAGGTGGCCGGGTTGGAGAAGGAGGAGAGCATGGGCACAATGACCGTGGCAATGAGGACGAGAAAGCCTGTCAGGGCCAGAACAAGCACACAGGGGTAGGCCAGCTGGCGCACGATGAGCTCGCGGATCTCGCGGCGCTTGTGCATGAGCAGGGCCGCCTTGAGAAAGCCCTGTGCCAGGGCGGCCTCGCCGGCCGTCTGGCCGGCATCGATGAGCATGACTTCCTCGGGACTCGCATAGGGGGCAATGGCGCGGCCTATGCTGTGCCCCTCGTTGAGGCGGGCCGTGATGTCGGCAAAGACCAGGGCCAGAAGGTCCTTGTCCTCGCGGGCCTGCCTTGTAAGCGTCTTGAAGCAGTATTCCAGGGGCAGGTGGGTTGCCTTCATCTGCTCGCCTATCTGCTCCCAGCACTGGGCGCGCTGCCTGGCCGTAAAGGAGAGCCTCGCCAGGGCCCGGAGCACAGGATGACCTGTCGATCGGCGCGGCACGTCCCTGCCTGACCGACCGGTCCTCCTTCCAAGACCCGGGAAGCCGGAGGTTCGGGCAGCCTTCGGGCCTGTGGCCGAAAAGAGAAAGGGCCTCATGCGTTCAGTCCTCCGCGGTTTTGTACCCGGTCTTCTCCCGGAGTGCCCATCGTTGCTTCTGCCTGCTCGTCCGTCTGCTCGTCTGGCCGTTCCAGGGCCTCTTCCCAGAAGCGGTCCCAGGCGTCTCTTCCGGAGGCTGCCCGGGTTGCTGTCCGGGCCTGTTCCCAGGAGCACAGTTCTTCGAGGTCGGCATCAAGGGTGGTGCCAAGGCGCTCCTCGGCCAGGCGCGGGTCCACCTCGCCCAGGCCTACCCGGGCCCTGGCATGGGCCAGATGCGTCATGCCCCCCATCTCGCGCACCCAGTAGGCCTGGGCTTCCTGCAGCCTGTTGCTGCGCAGAAGCTGCATGAGGTGCGCGTCGCGCAGGGGGATGACTTCCGCTGCCACCTGCAGGCCCACAAGGCCCATGCCGTCGCAGTGGGGGCAGCCGCTGCCGCGCACGCACAGGCGATCAAGGGCGTCTCCCGGATAGAGGCGCTGCAGCCTGTTCAAAAGCTTTTCCGGAAAACGGTCCGAGTGCTCCGGGTGGTCGAGATGGCCTGTCAGTGTTTCCTTGCAGTGCGGGCAGAGCACGGGCAGGAGGCGCTGATAGGTGAGGCCCGTGAGCACGCCCTGGGCGCAGAGGGAAGCCAGGGGCACGCCCATTTCGTGAAAGCGGGCAAGGACATTGAGGCCGGAGCTTGCGTGGACCGTGGTCCAGACGCTGTGGCCGGTGAGGGCCGCGTTGACGGCGGCATTGGCCGTTTCCAGGTAGCGGATTTCGCCAAGGAGGATGACGTCCGGATCCGAGCGCATGAGGCCGGCCAGGGCTTCGAGCAGGGCGCGCTTGCGCTCGGCATCGGAGACGGCCTTGGTGAAGACATTGAGCTGCTTCACGCCCAGGATGGTGTATTCCGGCGGATCCTCCAGGCTGTAGTAGTTCTTGGTGGGCACATCCGAGGCCAGGGCCTCCAGGATGTTCTTTAGCACCGTGGTCTTGCCGTGGCCGGTCGGTCCGGAAATGACTGTCATGCCGGATGTTTCGGTAAAGGTGTCGAT
The DNA here is from genome assembly GCA_944327295.1 of uncultured Desulfovibrio sp. Lineage (GTDB taxonomy): Bacteria > Desulfobacterota > Desulfovibrionia > Desulfovibrionales > Desulfovibrionaceae > Desulfovibrio. The sequence continues at coordinate 2,772 of CALVHF010000042.1, forward strand.
GAGGGCCTGCTGCTCCCTCGTAAAGCCCAGGGAGGCAAGGCGCTCGGTGACAGAGCCCCTGGCCCTGGTGGCATCAAAGAGGAGCCGCATGGCAAGGTTCACGCCTGGTCCTGCAATGAGGGGGCTTTGTATGGGTTCTGTGTGCAGGCGCACCGCAAAGAGGCCTTCGGGCAGGTAGTTGCGGTCGGCAATGCGGCCGTCGTAGCGCTCGTATTCGGAAAAGCCCGATTCGGCCTGGGAGAGCTGGCCCTGGAAGATGCCGCGGATGAGCTGCAGGCCCTGCGCGCCGTCCAGGCACTCTTCCTCCATCATGAGCCCCAGGCGCCGGAAGGAGACCTGGGCATAGGGGCCCATGTAGGTGATGTGAATGTCCGAGACCTTCCGTGCCATGGCCCGCCGGAAAAGGCTTTTTACGTACTCGTCCACCCAGGTGCCCGAGACCTCCAGGGTGCGCAGCTGCAGGCGCTGGCTTGCGGAGAGGGCGTCCTCGGAGAGGCGCAGGCCGAAGATCTGCTCAAAGCGGCCCGGCGAGTACCAGTGCAGGGGGACGCTGGCGATGTGCAGGTGCTCCGAGGCCTGTGCCAGCACAAGGTCGAGATCCATGTTGCCCTTGAGCTCGGCCGAGAGGTGAAAGGCGCCCGCCCGAAAACGCACCCTGTCGGCTATGCTGGCCGGCAAATCCGGCTGCCAGTCGTCCGGCCTGCCCGTCTGATCGGCCCCGTCCGGTGTGTCGGACGTGACCGTCTGCTTGGGCGTGCCGGCTCCAGGATCCGTGTCCCCGGGAGCGGCTGTGCCGGCAAGGCTGCTTCCGGGCGCCTTGCCCGGGCTGTTCCTCAAAATGTTTTGTGAAGCGGCGGCCTGGTCAGGGACAGCGCCCGTGCCGGCCTGCCCTGTTGCCTGTCCTGGTCCCTGTGTGGCGGTCGCTGCGGCTGCTTCTCCCCTGGATTTGGCGCCCAGGGGTGCGGCCCTGAATCTGCTGGCAATGGTTCGCAAGAACATGGTGTTTCTCCCTGATGCTGCAAAAGGGGGCTTTGTGTCATTGGGAATTGTGTCATTGGGAATGAGGCCTAGCGCCAGGGCAGGATCTGCCCGTTCAGGCGCACGCGCTGGCGCGAGATCTCGTCGACCTTCAGGCCCTGCACGGTCTCGCCCTCGCGTACCCAGAAGGTGCCAAGGCTGCCCCTGAGTTCGGCTTCAAGATGGCCGCCCCGGCCGCGCACGGCCACAACGGCCAGGGTGTGTGCAGGCAGGTTCTTCTCCTCGCCTTGCCTGTTCAGGGCCGTCAGGATGCGGTCCATGGAGTGTTGCAGGCGCTGCTGCAGGGCCTCAAGCTCCGTCTTCTGTTCTTGCTGCGCAGCTCCGGCCGCGTCCTTCCTTGTCCCGGACTGCAGGCGGGCTTCCAGCTCGTGCAGGCGCACCTGCACTTCCTTCAGGGCCAGATCCGCCCTGGCAAGCTGCGATCCGGCCTGCAGGCGCGTCATCTCGCCCAGGGTGCCGGAATAGACGCTGCCCGGGGCAAAGCCTGCCAGGGCCGGCAGCTGGACAGAAGGAACAGGCTGGCCAGCCTGAACGGCCTGACCGGACTGGGCCGGGGCCACGGGATCGTCTGCCCTGGCTCCATCCGGCGCAGCAGCATCCGGGGCAGCGCTCCTCGCTGCCCCGTGCGCCCTCTGTCCGGCAGGCTGGCCGGCCGTCTGCTGCGGACTGTCGGGAGCAGCCCCTTGGGCAGGGGCAGGCTGCCTGTCTGCGACCCCTGTTGCAGTGTCTTTTGCAGACACGGGCGGGGCCTGTGTCTGCCGTGCAGCCTGGCTGTGCGTGCCGGTTTGTCCGGTCTGGCTCATCAGCAGGGAAAATTCCTGGGGAAACTGCCAGAACCAGTACAGTCCGCCTGCCAGGGCCAGGGTGAGGCAGCCAAGGGTGGCAAGGACGATCACCTTCCCCCTGCGGCGGCCTAAGCTGCCGGGGTCGAGGGAGGCAACCGCATGCTCCTGCGGCAGCAGATCCTGATTTTGGTCCTGAAGGGAACCTGCCGCCCTGTGTGCCGGGCCTTGTGTCGTGTTCCGGACTGGAGCCTGTGCCGTGTCTGCTGCCGGATCCGTCTGTGCTGCCTGTTGTCTTTGGTCTGTCTCTTGTGTTCTCATGGGGGCTTCCTCCGCTTCGGGCGCCCGTATGCTTCGGGAAAGGCGTTTTTGGGGAAAACGTTTCCTGTGTCGGTCCTTGTGTCTGCTTGCAAAAGACGTCTTTGGGTTCAGCGTCGAACCGAAACCTGCCCCGTGCAGGACCAGCTGCGTCCGTCCCAGGCAAGCGTCGTGAGGCTCAGGCCCGGCAGATCAAGGGCTTTGGCCAGGGCCTGCCAGTCGCTCACCATGTAGTCCGAGAGATGGGAGAGGGTGACTGTGCCGTTGATCCAGGGCGCCTGGATCTGTTCCTCGCCAAGGGGCAGGGTCTCGACCTTTTTGAAGGCAAGCTGCAGGCGCAGTCCGAAGCGCCTGGTGCGTTCAGAGAGCTGCTGTTCCAGTTCGTCCCTGGCAGGCAGGTCGGCACGCTGCAGGGCGTTCATGGGCAGAGCCTGGGCCAGGGGCAGACTCTGCTGCGCGTACTCCGGATTTCGTGCCTCCAGAACGGCCCCGGCCGGCGGATGGAGCAGGGAGGCCTGGGGCAGGGCCTGCCAGCGGGCCTCCAGAAGGGCGCGTGTGCCCGTCTGCCGGCCCGTGAGCGAGGCCAGGGTCCAGCCGTTGCCGGCCATGGGAAAGTCGAGCATGGCCGGCAGCACCGCCTTCACGAAGTCTGCGGCTGCAGGGGCCTTCTTCCAGGCCGCCACAAAGTGCGCTTCCGGGTGGGTCAGCACGGCCCGCTTCTGGCGCACAAGTTCCGAGCGGCTCTGGGAGCGCAGGTGAAAGGCTTCCCGGTTCTGCCACCACTCCCAGAGCGTGGATCCGCCAAGGAGCAGGCCCAGGGCCGCAAGGAGGGTCAGGCTGGCACCAAGAAGGCGTGTCAGGGACAAGGGCTCCAGGGGGACAGGGGCGCAGGATCGCAGCGTCTCCCTGTCGGCCGTGTTCAAGATCCCGGTCACAAGGTCCAGGGACTCCTGCTCGCTGCAGACCTCTGTCTCGTCTGTGTCGTTGAGCCCCAGGCTTTCCCTGAGCGAGGCGGCAAAGGCCAGGGCCTCTTCCCGTGTCGCAAAGGATCGGTCCGCCCGGGCCGAGAGGCAGCCGCGGCGGGCGGCCCACACCCAGTAGTGGAGCCTTCCTGTATCCGCATCGCGCAGGGCAAGCACAAGCAGGCCTGTGGGCTGCACCCTGGCACAGAGGGCTGCCAGGGAGAGGGGCCGCAGGGGGCGCGAGGGCAGGGATGAGCGCCTGAGCAGGCCAAAGCGCCCCCGGCTCAGGACAAGACGGTCGCAGGGGATGCCGGTGGCCCGGACCCTGAGTGCCCGGGCCCTGGCCACCTGGGCCGCACGGCCAAAGCCTGCTCCTGTGCCCGTCTCGTCCAGCAGGGCCTCCAGATCCTCGTCCTCGTCCGAGCCTGCCTGCCAGACAAGATGGAGGAGCAGGTCCCGGCCCTGCACGCGGATGCGGGCCAGGGGCTGATGTGCCAGCGGGAGCCGTGTCCGGGAGACCCGGGCCTGTGCCTGCAGCGCTTTCCTTGCGGACGCAGCAATCGCAGGCCCTTCCCCTGCTGCTGCCAATGCCGTGCGGGGGGCTTCGTGTTCACGTGCGGCCTCACACATTGTCTGCGCCCTCCAGCTCTATGCTGATGACGAGCAGGGTCTTGCTCGCATCGTGGTCGCGCAGGCCCGAGAGGAGGCCCAGGTCCCGCGTGGCCGAGGCCGTATCCTGCTCAAAGCCTGCCAGCACGAGCGTCTGGCCGGCCTTGAGGCGGGTGCGCTGGGAAAAGGCCCTGGTGGAGACCTGGGGCAGCTGCACGGCAATGCTGTCCCGCTCGATGGTGGTCATGTCCTCCAGGGAAGAAAGAGTGATGTTGTACTGCAAGAGCACGTGGCGGTCCGGCAGGATGTGGGGAATGAGGGTCATGGCAAAGCCCGTGGTCACTTCGCCTGGGGTGATTTCCGAGGTCTGGCTGTACTCCGAGGTGCTCATGGTCATCCCCGCCAGATAGGCATGACGGCGCACGGCCTGCACCGGAAAGGGCTGGTTGTTCATGACAAGGCCCGAGGCCGAGGTGAGCTGGGTGGCCTTGCCCCATTCCTTCAGGGCTTCCAGAGTGGCCGAGGAACCGGCGAGCTTCCCCTTGAGGACACTCACGGCCGCGAGGCTGCCGGTGGCCTGGGAGGCAGAGCCTGCCTCCACGGCCACGTCCGGAGAGGCAAAGAGGGTCTGCAGGTTCAGGCCCAGGCGCGAGGCGTCGTTCACCTCCAGGGCCCGAAGCAGTTTTATAAATAAATTCAAACAACTTACAATCACTCTGCACCAAACGTTCTTGGTGCAGGTTCAAAATGAGCCGTTCCCGCTACCACAAGGGCGACCTTTCGAGGCCGTCCTTTTTTTCGGCTGGGCTCAAAAGGAGTGGAACAAACCATGTTTGAATTCCCCTATGGCAAGCTTTCGCACAAGCGTCTTGAGAGGCTCTTGCGTACAGGCAAGCTTGTCTACCGCTTCCATAACAGGAAAGTCCGTGTGCGCCGGTGCTACCTTTTTGAATTGGGATCTGGACGCCGGGGGTACTGCTCTCCCAGTATCTTTAATGACCCGAAAAAAGCGCTCTCTCTGTATGAACACTTTATAAGTGTGTTCAAGTATGACTATGCCGAAAGCACAAAAAAAGGACAGGGTGGTGCCAACCCTGTCCACGGAAGTTTTGCAGATGAACAAGAAGAGGATACGGCATGACGCAAGAAAAGTCTAATCGGGAGCTGGTGGACGAACTATCCTTTGTCTATGTCCGCAAAGGGTACAGATCCCGTGTCCGCTGGCTTCTGTACCGTCTGGCAGACTGGGCAGACAAAGAGGAAAAGCTTGCTGGTCTGGGACCGGACAAGCGACATCACTGGTACACGCACCTGGTCTTTTCGCCCTGGCAGGAAGAACGCTACAGCTATTTTGAGCTCCTTCTGGCCTTTGTGCGCACTGCCATGCAGCGTGGACCGAAAGCCGAGCGTGGCGGCAAGAGAGAACTCAAGGCGCTCAAGAGGGTGAACCAGGTTGCGATCCGCCTTCTGTCCGAGTCTCCCTTTGCTGGCAAGTATGCACCTGATGAAGGCGTCTACCCGGGCAAGGACTACTGCGGCACCTATCAGAAAAGGATCCTCAAGGCACAGGACAAGGAAAGCAAGGGGCCTCAAAAAGAGCTGTACTACCTGTCAGACCCTATCGTGGTGGACCACAGCCACCGCAGGTCAGGCTGCTACGTCTGGCATGAAGCATGGCAGACAACTGGCAAGTCCAGGGGATGGTGGGCACGGACTGACATTTCTTCTGCAGCAGGATGGGGACGCACGCCAGCTCTTGCCGTCAAGGCTTGCCTCACAAATATCCGGCACGAAAAGCTTGCAGACAAAAAGGCACGCAGTGGCACCTTCACTGAGCGTGAGCTTGCCCGGATGACCGGCAGGCAACTGCGCGAAGTCTGCAAGAAGCGTGGCCTGCCTGCTTCACGGCGACTTGACGATATGCGGGCCCAGCTGCGTACAGGGCAGAAAAGCCTGATGAGCCTGCTTAAGTAGCCAGAAGTGCTACTAAAAAATTTTTTATTTCAAAATACAATATTTTTTGACAAAACATATTGACTTTTGGTTAGGGAAGAGGCATAGTGTTTTCAACGAAAGGGCGAAAGCCCAAACCCAAGGAGGATCGCCATGGATAGATTTGGAATAGATTTTATGACCAATTTTGTAGACGGCTTCTGTGAGGGCGCTCCCGAGGGGTACGACCTCATTGACGCGGAGTCTCCCCGTCCTTGGTGTGCGCCCTGGACGTGGGAAGAGGAGTCTTCCTGGCGCGACGACAGCCTTACCCCCTATGAGATGGGGAAGGCGTGGGCCCTCAAGGTCTATGATGACCTTGAGGCCGTTCTCCGGGAAGAGGCGGAAGCCCGGGAAGAAGACTAGTCCCGGACGGGGCCGCAAGGCCCCCTTCTCTGGAAAGCCTGTATCTGCACAGATGCAGGCTTTGTAGGGAAGAATCTCAAAAGGGAGGAGAAAAAACATGGCTGCTATTCGTTGGATAGGCGCATTTGGTCACTCTAGTGACCTGGCAAGTTCCCTTGAATGGGAACTGACCCAGCGCGACCGCGAAGTGGCCGCCGAAATCGTCCACGGTGGACAGGGGACGATCACACATGCCCGCATTGGCTTGCTTGTGGCCAAGGGCGCAGTCATACGCTCCTTTCCTGGTGACGTGTGGAGTGTGCCCGGAGAAGGTGGCCGCCTTTCTCCTACCAGGCAGGCCACTGGGTGGCACAAGAGGCACACAGAGGCCTTTTGCCGTCCTGAGTACGCTGCTATCGTGCTCAAGGATAATCCGGCACGCTTTAAGCCAAGCGTCTTGAAGACAGTCAAGGATGCCGCTGAAAAGCACGGCATACCCGTTCTTATGCTTGCCCGTAATGGCAAGCGTACAAGAATCAGCCTGCAGGGAGGCGGGCAAGCCATGAAGTAGTCGACGCTCAGTCGGCACTCCTGTACAACTGTACAGCAGTATCTCGCTAAAGCGAGGGGACAAAAGCGGAGGCCCCGCCGGTACTTTCTTCCCGATATGAAGAACGGTCTGCCCGGATCGTGAAGCCAAGGCGAGGCAGGGTAGCCTGGGTGAGGACAGGAAATTGCCTCACGACCGCCCAGGTTTGGTTATGGGCCCTCTGGTCAAGGGCACAGCACATTTGGAGGATGCCATGTTTGACAAGCTAGCTACCATTCGCACTTTCACGAAGTCTTGGACAAAGCCTGGCACTGACCAGGAACGCCTATACATTGACAAGAACGCTGCTGCAGCGTTCGTTGGACTCGAAGTCCAGTACTACAAGTCTGGGGCTGTGAAGTCTGCCTACTTGGACGGCGAAAAGCTGTCCAACAATAAGGCTCAGAAGATTATCGACTCTATGAGCAAGACGTATTTCGATGTGTCTTCCGGCGAGTGGGTGACCGGCTGGAGCGATGAGGCTCTGGACCTGATCACTGAAAAGCTGGAGGCACTGGAAGAAGTGGTTACTTCCTGATACAGCGAACGCCCCCTGGCAGATTTCTGCTAGCGTTGGGCGAACTGTCCACCAAAAAGGCCCTGTCTGACACGGGGTCTTTTGTCGTATCTAAAATCAAGGAGGGAAGATATGGTAATGCCAACAAAACCGGATGAAGAGAAGGCCGTCACAGTATCGTTTACTTTGTATCAGGAAGCCGTCGAAGCTCTGGCAGAAGAAGCCAAGAAACGGCAACTGCCCAGATCTGCCATCCTTCGCGAAATCGTGAGGGAATGGATGAAGCGAAGGAGCATACAGAACAATGACAAATGAAATTTCATTGCCCGTGCAGAAGCTTGCCGAAATCGGCAAGCAGTACCCAGCCTTGAACCGCTCTGTAAACTCCATGCTGCTGGGCAAGGGCAGGGATTTGCCCAGCTGGCCTGAGTATGTCTTTCTGCCCATGGCTGCGTGGGCTGCCATTGTGACAGGCGGTGACACCAGACGGCTTTTGGAGTTCCCTCCCCGAGCAAACCCCATTGCAGAAATGGCAGCGCTCGGCACGTGGCGCTACTGTCAGGGGATATACAAGTTTGACACTTCTCTTGTGGAGGCTCTGAGCTGTACGCCACTGGACAGTCTCCTGCCAGTGGACGTGCTCAAAAGACTGCCTGAGTTTTGCGTCTACATAGAGTCCGAGGGGCTCAAGCTGGAAACGCAGCCGACCGTAGCCGGCTTCTTTGCGCATCTGGAATACGATGTGCAGACCTACAAAGAGGAACTCCGCTTTGAGCTTCTCTGGAAAGACAGAAGCATGCACCCAATCATAGTCGCCTTGCAGGAAGGCGCTACGGTGCTGGAGTGTATACAGCACGTGTACGAAGAAGAGAACGCCAAAATCCGTTCTTTGGGGAAACCGGAGCTCTGTTCTTCCGTGGTGTACTCGGAAAACTTTGCGCGTGACGTGCAGAAACTCGTTGCCATGGTCCTTTACCTCTGTTCCGACAAGCCAGAGGTGGACAACGTGCGTCAACCGGGGACGTCGCCTTCCCGTCCGAAACCGAAGAAGGTACAGGGCGGTTTGGCACTTTTCCCGGCCCAGCGCCCTACTATATGGGAAGTTGGCAAGCGTATCGGCCAAAGCCTGCGCTCTGCTACACAGGCTAGACCGTCCTTGGGCGGAACACATGCAAGTCCGCGTGCCCATGTACGCCGGGGGCACTGGCATGGATACTGGACTGGGCCACGGAAAGGACAGCGAACCTTTATCCTTAAGTGGCTCCATCCCATGCTGGTGAATATGGACATGGAAGCGGAATGAGACAACAAGGCCCCTGCATCCTGTTATGTGATGCAGGGGCCTCTTTTAGTAACTATTGCTATTCCATGGTTACAGGAACAGAAATATTGTTTGGAATATTTTGAATATCTTTCAACATCAAATCAATTAAACTGAGAACAATGCCGTCTCTTGCATCAGCATTTGTCACAAGGTTTCCGTTTTCAGCAACAGAATGAATTGTATATTGATTATTGTCGAAATCTGGCGTCCCACTGAAAATCAAATCCACAAATTGGTCGTTGGAGTCCCCAAAGCTGAGCCTGACAAACAACGCCGCAATCCCGTTACTGCTATAGAACCGCCAGCGACAATTGCTACCACTTGCGATTATCCATGAAGTGAACTGCTTTGTAGTCAAAGGATATTTATACAGAGAGCCGTTTGACACATAAGAAACAGCGAGCTTATCAAATTTGGCAGACGTAGTATATTCTTTTTTCTTCTGTGGAGCTGCCGGAGGAGTTGTATTGTATTGAGGAATACTTTGAGTAGTCTGGAGATATTTTATATTTATATCAAGATTTTTGGGAATACCATTTAAATTTAGTTCCACATTATTGAATAATTCTTTAACATCTTTGTCCCATTTAGGGCCTGAAGTTGCGACAAAATCTACTTTGACAGACTTTAGCGTTACGTAACCTTTAGACGGGATATATTCAAAATCATAATCAAATACGTGGAGAGTCTGATACATTCCAGTATGTCCCTTGGACTTTAAATGGAATGTTGTCGGAGAAGTTTGAACCCAGTCCACTGAATAGCTGCCCATCAGTATAACTGCACTCAATTGGTAAGGTGTAATCTTTGTCTTTACCCTTTCTCCTTTCCAAGTATACCAGTCGATAGGGCATTGTAAAAAATTGCTTGTAGAGCTTCCAGTTTCTTCCATGTTTCGGTCGTACACGCCGGCCTTTGCCCTGCTTAAAGCGATCCTCTCTTCTGGCGTCAACTTTGCGTACCAGTCCTGTGCTTCACGAATCTTTTCAACCCTGTCATACACAGCAATCTGATAGGCAATTGCCTTGTTGTGCCCTTGCGCCATATAGGCTTTTGCGGCTTCATCCCTGCCGCTCTTGAGCCATTCACGTTGCTCCTTCAAGAGCTGCTGTTTCTTATCCTCGCTCAAAGAGACGTACACTTCTTTCCACGTCGCGCTCAGTTCTTTGTCGGCTGCCTTGAATTTTGGATCCTTCAACAGCTCCTTGTACTCCGCGTCTGACAAGGCATAGCTGCCAGTTGTTCCCATTGGCCCCAGCGCTACCATGAGCGCCACTGCCATGCACACAAAAATCCGCTTCATCACAAAATCCTCCTTTTGTGGGTTACGTGGCTCCCAAAATACCCTCTGGACTGGAGACTGACAATGCAGCGCCGTACTAGCTTTTCGTGTATGACAAATGAAGAACTTGTATGACAAATACCGAAAGTGTATTACACTTTAACACAGTAAAATTATTCATATTTTTCTGGACGCTGAAAAAGTTTCACAAAAAAAATGCCCCTTGTAAGACAAAACTGGCTCTCACAAGGGGCAAGGCAGGGGGTAGGAGCAGGGGGAATTAGTGGACTAGATTCGTTGTGGCCTCCCACAGCGTTTTCGGAAACTCCCTTTTCTCAAGCAGGCAGTCTCGAAAGGCAGCATACATGTACCTGGCAGCCAGAACGCATGCAAGCTTTCCGGTGCCTGTGCCCATGCCGGGGAACGCTACAGACTCGAACCCTTTTTCAAGGGCACATAGCGTTGCCGCCCGTGTAGCCAGGTAGGCATTTGCCTGAAGGCTATCAGACAGAACACAAGGAACACGCATGGTCGGAGCGGATATGAGCCAGGGGTACTGCTCCCTGTCCGTAGGTACAGCGAGAGCTTGCCCAACAAGGAGTTCCTGCATGGACAAGCTCTTTATCTGTTCTTGCAATCTTTCCTGCACGTGCCAGCCGAGGCGCTGCGAGTAGTAGAGGTCTATCCCGCCGTCCATAAACCCGAAAGAGTTTGCAGGAGACACAAGGGCGTCGGCTTTGCCTGTCAGGATATCTCCATGGCGGATCTCTACAAGCTCACGAAAGGCACATTCTTGCGCAAATACCTGTTTCCAGGCATGCACAAGCTCTACGTCCAGTCCATACAGGAATATTTTCTTCATCTTGTCTCCGGTGGTGCTTGCAGCCTCTTCTTCTCAGCCTCATATGAGCTCTTGCAGTGCTCCTTCTGCCAGCAGAAAATGCCGTCAATCAACTTGCGTGGCCAATGTCGAACATTGTCGCGGTCCATACGGTGAGCCCTCGACGACAGCGTTTCATCAGGCCAGCCGTTGAACAGGACATTGAAAAGCTGGTCCACAGCTATGGCTACGCACTTGCCGTAACTGTAGTTGCCGGGCATCAGGCAGCCTCAACCATGCTTGCGTAGATATCCTTCGCCTGGGAATAGTCGATATCGATTGCATCGACCTCTTCTTTTGTCTGAGCTGCATCGATCTGACTCCTAATCTGCCACTTGTAGGCATAAAGAGCCTGCCCCCACACGGCAAGCTCGGTCTGCATGGTCTTGAGATCCTGCAGCGTCACATCGTGCAGGGTGTTGTCGAAGCCCATGAAGGAGGTTGTCTCTGTGCCGGTAGACTCCATGTACGTGATCAATCCGGCAATGTTGGTGTTGGCCGTGTCATCAGCATTGATCGCAAAGCCAACACTAGAGTTGATGCTCGCCTTGCTGTCGGAACGTGCAGCAGACAGACCTGAGTTCAATTCGGCCAGCTTTCTGGCCTTCACGTTGGGCAGAGAATTGTATTCGGCTTCGGCAGCAGCCGCTTCCGCGTCCAGACGGTCCTTTTCCGCCTGCCATGCTGTGACATATGGGGCGACCTCTTCCTCATACAGGGAAGCATCCAACGATTGATTGTAGTCGTCTTCAAACTCTATGTGTCCTGTTTGAGAAACACCGTCCCACTGAAGGGCGTGCATGTGTTCGTGTCCCTCAACAAGTTCAAAGTCAAAGCGCAACGCTTGCCCATTAACTATAATGAGCTTGTCAGAGGGAACTACTGTAACTCTTGTAACTTCCATGGTTTACCTCGTCTTTATAAATGATGGAATTTTATTTACCGCTTCTACCAATTTCTTATATTTTATATGCTGGTAGATTTTCAAAATCATGGTTGGGTCTGTATGGCCCATGATTTTCGTAACGGCCTTGAGGTCTGCATCATGTTCTAGTGCCTCAGTCGGAAAGGCATGCCGCAGACTGTAGGGAGTGATTCTCCGCTCTATCCCTGCCGCCTGTCTTGCTTTATGCCATGCATGATCGATATGCGCAACCTTTTTTCCGTGGTAATGGATCACATACTCGCAATCTTTATCCTGTTCTTTCCATTCTTTCATCAAAGGGAACAAATCATCTCTGATAGGCACAATTCTGCTGGCCTCACGCACGCCCTTGTCAGCATTAGGCATGTGCATCAGCTGTGCCGACAAATCCACATCCGTCCATTTCAAAGAAAAAAGAAAAAAGCTCGCTTGGGCCAATGCGTGGACCGCAAGACAAGCCTATCAAGAGCACCCTCTGTACGTGCGGGGACGCATGCTCGTACATGCGCATGACCTCCTCTCTTGAGGGTGGTTCTATGCGTCTGGACTTTGGAGCAGGCAGCCGAAGGACAGCCAGCGGGGAAACAGGAAGCTTGCCCATCCGCACGGCCCATGCAAGGATTGTACGCAAAATTTTGGCTCGCTGGTAGGCGGTCACGTCCGACAGCCCGGCCTTCTTTTGTGCGGCAAGGAACTCTTGCACTTGTGCCGGTCCTATGCTCTTTGGTTGCCAGCCGCTGTAAAGTGCAAGTATGGGGCGCATGTGGTAGCGTACTGCCTTCCCTGTGGCAGGGTTGGAGAGCCAGGAAGCATACTCTTCCACAAGGTCTTTCAAGAGCCATTTCTTTGGCATCGTTCCTCCTTGTAACATATTGGTTTAATAGTTGAATTTCAGGATGCATGTAACACAAGCCAGAAACTGTACTCCAGGACTAGATTCTGTGCTATAGGTCCTTTTTCGTATTACGGGAAATTTGTCGTCTTGGGTATGGGTTACAGGTGGTCTGGATAGCTTTCTGGGACTGTAGGTGCGGCAACTCTTTCAGTTGACCAATTAGCTAGTCATTGTCATCAACTTTCCGCTGGAGGCGATGGTTCCCCGCATACAAATGTTAAAGTAGGCAGACCATCTAGTAATGCCACAGAAAGCGAGTATACAGGAAACTCTGAATCGCACACACATAATATGACAAATATATCTAGCGGATCTGCAAACTCATTACCACCATATTATGTCCTTAGTTACATTATTCGCACGATGTAACTAAGAGCGAAATATGGAGGAATAGAATTGCTTTTAGCAGACGTTACAGAAATATTGTGAGTATGCGTAGTAGAAGCCCCTTCAGCACCAGCAATTTCGCCTGTTTCTCCAGTGGTCATGCCTTCCCAGAAGCGAGGTGAACCACTTGCATACCCGCAGTCACGGTAGGTAGTATAGGTTGTTACTGAGTGCTTATGGTTAGCCATTTGAGCTGCTGAAAGAGTGGTGCTTCCCACAGTTCCAGAAAGCCACAAAATCATTGCCTAATATCGTGATAACTTGCTCTTTCTGGGACTGTCGAACCGGTGACTCTGACAATAGGGCAAATAGCACAACATAAGCATGGCATAAGTGTAGGCGCTCAAGCTTTGGGTGGATATGACGCTTTCAGTGGAACAACTGGCACAAATGCTTATTCCACTGCAACCGGTGGTTCTCAGAGTCACACGCATTCTCTGATTGATGTCACAAGTAATATAAGCTCTAATTTACCGCCGTACTATAACCTAGCATACATTATGAGAGTCGCATAATATATGTTAAAGCGTAGAAAGGAGGCAGGGAACTTGCATTATCAGATGTGCCAGACAATCCATGTGTATGAGATTGAGATCCGCCTGTTGCAAGACAAACGCCGCTAATTGGGTCGCCGTCGATTCTCGCTGCATTTCTTTGATTGCCTTCCATAAAAATTTGGCGTTCCTTTGTATCGTGGGCATGGGACGGCATTTGATCCACACTCAAGGTAGCTGGGGCAACAGTCCCAGAAACTAGGAGGTTTCACTAGATTAGGTAGCATTTCTAAGGCTTTCTGGGACTGTAGGCATAGCTACCCTCACGTCTTTGCAAATGCCCAATCATACCCATAGCTATGAACTTCCTAAGTATAACGATCAGCTATGTGCTGGCACAGGAGGTAGTGACAGCAATAGAACCACTATGCGTTTTTCTAATGGTACTACAGGCACTACAGGTGGGAACCAAGAACATTCTCATTCTTTTACTAATGTATTAACAAATTCTCCAACCTCTATACCCCCATACTATTCGCTTAGTTACATAATGCGAATAATATAAGAAAGTGCATAGTATGGTACTAGATTGCTATTTGAGCTCGTAGATACTCCACTAAAAGAATGTTTATGCGATTGAGATCCGCCTGTGGATGCAGTGAGTAGCGATCCATTTGGCATAGCAATATAGTAATGCTGGCCTGCTCCATCAGCTATCCAGTAGTTTGTTGTAATATCCACTGTGTGCTTATGTTCGGCAATTTGACTTTCACTTAACGTTGTGGCCCCCACAGTCCCAGAAAGCCTTAGCATTACCTGTTAATTCTCTGAAATATCTTAGTTTCTGGGACTGTGGGGGCACATACACTGACTGAACAGCAGCTGCCTAACCATCGACACGAAATGGCTGAAAAAATATCTGTCAATCTTGGAGGTGGAACATGTCCTTCAAGCGGGTCACCAGAAAGCAGTAATTCTATGTGGACTGAATTTGTGGGAGGATCGCAGTCGCATACCCACGCCCTGACCGGTCCCACTGGTTCCACAAACAGCTTGCCGCCGTACTATGTGCTTGCAATGATTATGCGATGCGCATGATCATGCTTAGAACATAATATGGAGGGAAATTGGAGGCATTGTCTGATTTTGAGGAATAGCTATGGGTGTGAGGCATAGAACCTCCGGCTATGTCACAGTAGAAGGTACCGCTATAATCTCTGTTTGCATCTGCTCCAGTACCACCTGGTCCAGAGGTTATATAGACCGGGAGAGAGTGATCATGCGCAGCTAATGTGTCCCAAGTTAGGGTGGTTCCGTCAACAGTCCCAGAAACTAGGTAATCTCTTGTGATTAGCAAAGGATTTCAAATCTTTCTGGGACTGTTGGTAGCACGACGTTATCCACGAGTCAGATGCCGAAACATAGGCATGGGTTGATTTTTGGTATAGCCGGGGGAGATGCACGTGTGACAATGCAAGACTATATATCAAATGATCCAAGTCGAGATGATGTTGTTACATATACAGGTGGTTCAGGTTCGCATACTCACAGTTTTACAGGTTCATCTGGAAACTCTAACATTCTTCCTCCGTACTATTCCTTAAGTTATATTATGAGAGTCGCATAATGAAAGACAGGACATAGAAGGAAGGCAGGGAATTTTCCTTGTTGGTAGATACAGAAATTGTATGAGTATGCGATGTTGAACCACCTCTATCATCTGTCCACTCACCACGAATGTAGGAACCGCCACTTGTTGAAATGTTTGCAGATGCCCCCACCCCTTCAACAATGAAAGAGCTTTGATTCATTGGCGCGTGCTGATGTTTTGGCATCTGTGCTTCAGAGAGAGTCGTTGCTGCGACAGTTCCAGAAAGCAAATAATCTTACTGCTTTAGTCAATAATCCCGGCTCTTTCTGGGACTGTTGCGGCAACCACATTGACCAAAGATGAAATGCCAAACCATAAACATGGAATTGCATGGGCACAAAGTACAACCGTAGGAAATACAGGTTTGTCGGGAGCCAGTGCACCTGATTTTCTAGAAAACCTCTGTGAAAATATCGGTGGTTCTGGATCCCATACCCATAGCTTTACAGGTTCCTCTGGCAACGGTAGCAGCCTGCCCCCGTACTATTCTTTGGCCCTAATCATGCGGGTATCGTAGTAGGTTACACCCTGTGATTATGGCTTTCTGGGACTGTTGGCGAGTGGACACTTACAGAAGCCCAAATGCCTAGTCATGGGCACACTACAGACACTCCTGGAACCGTCAATGGTTATGGTGGCGGTTCACCATACAATGGTGAGGCGTGGGGAGAGTATGGAATTCGTGATGGTTGGGCTACAGGAGGCGCAGGTGGTTCTCAAAGTCATACGCACTCTTTCATTGGCTCTGCCAGTGATCAAAGTAGCATGCCTCCCTTTTACGCTCTTTCGTATATTATGAGACTCTCATAATATACGATAATGCATAGTATATAGGTATGTTGCTTGCAACCTTACTTGTAATATTTATACCATGTTCATGTGAAAGAGAATCGCCAGTAGAAGTAGTTGCTATAATACCGTTATAGTTATCGTATGCTCCAAAGAACCATCCTCCACCTCCACCACCTGTACCAACTAGATAATAATATTTATGGTTATGTTCAGCTAGTTCGGCTTCTGTCAGTGTGTGAGGTTCGACAGTCCCAGAAAGTCCTGAGAAGATTAGCTAATCTAGCGACATAGCTTGCTTTCTGGGACTGTGGGAGCCTATACCTTGACAGAACGTGAATTGCCTGCACACAGACATAGCGTAGAAGGAGGGCAGTTTGTTGTTGGCGGACCTAATGGCACAAATGCGCAAATCGTTTCTCCTGGAGGGGATGCCTACAAAAACTATGGATACACAACATCAGACGGTGGTTCACAGTCACATACTCATGGTTTTGAGGGTTCAACCACTACCGGTAACAGCCTCCCGCCGTATTATGTCTTGGCTTGTATTATGAGAGTCGCATAACCATCGCAAGTGCGTAGTATGGCGGCAGGCAGTTTTCGCTACCAGTAGAGCCGTCCAAAGCATGCGTATGAGACTGGGAGCCACCTGCTAGGCCAGTTTCCCAATTATAGGTTGCGGCTTCAGCAGTATTTCCGTGCCAAGATTGACCGGAGCCGCCACTATATCTGTCACAATGTGGTGGCCCAAAAGGATGGTCATGACTAGCAATCTGTTCCTCTGTCAGCGTAGTTTGCCCAACAGTCCCAGAAACTAGGTAATCTCTTGTGATTAGCAAAGGATTTCAAATCTTTCTGGGACTGTTGGTAGCACGA
>CALVHF010000043.1 GCA_944327295.1 uncultured Desulfovibrio sp.
AGATGAAGTATTTGCAGAGTGGTGCGGCAATCACGACGTTCAATGTCGCTACCGATGAGAGCTGGATAGACAGAAACGGTCAGAAGATTGAGCATACTGAATGGCATCGTATCATAACCTTTCAAAGACTTGCCGAAAATTGTGCCCAGCACATAGCCAAGGGCAGCCTTGTCTATGTGGAAGGCAGCCTGCAGACCCGCAAGTGGCAGGACAACAGCGGCCAGAATCGCTATGTGACGGAAATTAAGGCTCAGCGTGTCCTCTTCCTGGACAGAAAGCGTCCCGACAACCAGGACGGCTATGGTGACAGCGAAGAGTGGCGCAACAGATCCAATACAGCAAATGCTCCCTATGAACAGCAGCGCTACACCTATGGCGGCGGCATGAATGCCGTGCCCGGACAGTCCACTACCTACACCCCCTTTTCCCAGCAGCCTCAGCAGGCTCCTGTGCAGCAGCACGCAACCATCATTCAGCCCGCACCTCAGGCAGCGGCCAGCCAGCAGGCGGGTGCCCAGCCTGCAAGCCAGCATGCCACCATCATCCAGACGCCTGCTCAGGCTGCTGGACAGGCTGCCCAGACCTCTGCCCAGCAGCAGGCCCCAGCAGCACCTGTCCAGGGCTCGGAAGTAGGCACTGGCGAAATCGAGGAAGCACCCTTCTAAGAGATGTTCCCAAGGGACGCCGACAGCCTCCCTGCAGACAGCTCCGCCTTGTCTGCCTGATGTGCCTGTCCGGCTCGCCCTTGTCCCGTCTTTGATACAGCCAGGACAGAAGCGCCCGGTGCATCCAAGTGCCTGCCGGACTTCTGCCTGGAAGAAAGAAAGCCCCCGTCCCTTGTACTCCATGGTGTGTGCAAGGGGCGGGGCTTGTCGTCTTGTGCCTGGGTTCCCTCGGGGGGCTTTCCTGCTCTCAGTCCCGGTACCAGAGTTTGAAATTGAGCGGCATCCTGGTGCTTCAGGCCTTTTTCCGTCGCTCCGTCGTTCCAGGTCCGGCCACTCCTTCAAGTCCCTTGTCCGTACTTTCAAAGGACATCTTCTGAGCCCCTTCTGATGCATCTACGCCATCCTTTGCCTCTTGCACCAGGGCCCCTTTCGTTGTCCGCAGGAGCGGTTGTACCGTGCTCTTCATTCCCTGTGCACGATTGGGCCCTGCGCACGATTGGGCAAGTTTTTGCCGCGTTTTGTCGGAAGACTTCAGAGCCAGGGACGTGTATACCCCTTATGGCACAGGCAAAAGGATGTCCCTCATGTCTGGCGCAACCTCAGCTCTCTTTTTCCTATGAAGCGCAGAACCTTTCTCAAAACCCTGGGCGCCCTGGGCGTCCTTGCAGCCTGCGGTGGAGGCGGCGGAATGGCCTTTTTGCACTCTGAAGCCTTTGGGGCCCTGCCCGAAGGGGCAGCCCTGCAGCGTATTCTTCGCTCCCCGCATCAGGTGAACGGGGTCTTCCGCAACCTTGAGCCGGCACCCGTGCTGGCCAATGAGAGCAACTTTGTGGTGTCTCTTGTCCGCTGGCTCTTTCTGAAGCGGGAGCGGCCGTATCCCACGGAGCCTTTGCCCACAGTGCATCAGGACTTGAAGCACAGACAAGGCGACTGCCTTGTCTGGTTCGGGCACTCTTCCTTCTATCTTCAGCTTGAAGGCAGACGCATTCTCGTAGACCCGGTGTTCAGCGACTATGCAGCCCCGTTTTCCTTCAGCAACAAGGCCTTTGCAGGAACTTCGATCTTCACACCAGCCGATTTGCCGGACATAGACTGCCTGCTCCTCACCCACGACCACTGGGACCATCTGGACTATCCGACACTGAAGGCATTGAGGGGACGCATCCGCACGGTTCTCTGCGGTCTTGGCACAGGCAGCCATCTTGTACGCTGGGGCTATGCTCCAGAGCAGATCCATGAGGCGGACTGGGAGGACTGCGTGGAACTGGGGTCCACCTTGCGTGTGCACCTCACCACAGCCCGCCACTTTTCAGGACGCTCCCTGAATAATCACGATCGCGCCCTGTGGTGCGGCTTTGTACTGGAATCGCCCTCGCACAGGATACTGGTGAGCGGCGATGGAGGCTATGGCACCCATTTTGCCCGTCTGGGCGAACGCTTTGGTTCCTTTGATCTCGTTCTTCTGGACAGTGGCCAGTACAATGCCAACTGGCCCACAGTGCACATGTTCCCCGAGCAGGCAGCCCAGGCTGCCCTGGATCTGCACGCTCAGGCCCTGCTTCCTGCGCATATCGGCAGGTTCTGTCTCTCCCAGCATGCCTGGGACGAGCCCTTCATCCGCGCAGTGGCGGCCAGTACAGACAAACCCTATCAGCTGGTCACGCCCCTCATTGGCCAGATCGTGAGTCTGGAGCGTCCCTTCCCGGACTTTTCCCACTGGTGGGAAGGCCGCCAATAAGGGCTCTGGCCCTTGCGGCCAACGACAAAACCCTTGGGACAGCCAGCAAACCTTGCTCGCAGCCCCTTTTCGTACAGTCTGTCCCCACGGTCAGTCTGTCAGCTACCGGCTCAAAGAAGCAGCCTTCCAGCGACCGTCTTCCTTCAGGAAGTACCAGACCATGCCTTCAGACTGGGCAGCTTCCTCAGCAACGGTTTCGGCAGTCACTACATCGGAGTTCTGGGCTGGCTCTTCTGTCCCGTCAGCCTCGTCTGAAGCAGGTTCCAGGTCCTTCCAGAGATAGACCACGTGAATTCGTGCCGTGTCCTGGTCCAGAAATTCCGGTTCATCCAGCGTCAGGGCGCAGAGTTCCCGTCCGGCATCTTCCACGGTATCGGTCATGTTCTTGTGCAGCAGGGTGGCAATGGGACCGGTGACAAAGTGCTCTATGTCTGCCCAGGTGGCATAGTCCCAGAACCAGATGGCCTGCAGGGCCTCATGGGCCTGCTGCCGCAGTGCTTCTGTCTCTGTGCTCATAGCTGCTCCTTTGCTGCTCCTGAAAGTTCTGAAGTGAAACGGCTGGACTGCCCCTTCTGCCCTGTCAGCACGGCTGCACGCTCCACTCTCCCCTGGGGACAACTCCAGAGAGCTGGGATGACAGCAGAGAATCGCTCCAGATTCCAGGGCCCAGGCCAGGTCCGTCTTCTGCTGACGAGAAGAATGCCCCTAAAGACAATCCGAGTGCTGCACAGCTTGTCCCAAAGGATCGGCACTGTCCTTGTGCACAGCTCTCCTGCCCCACAGCACGTCTGTTTTTGTGCACAGCTGCCCCCTGGTGCACTGGTGCAGGACGAACAAGCGTTGCGCTCATGGGAGAGCTCGCGTTGTCAGGGCGCGAAGGAGAACTGCAGCTTACAGTCCCTTGCGCTTGGCCCGCTTGAGTGCCAGACGGATCATGATTTCGGTGACCTTGTATTTTTGGGCCAGCTGCGCCAGGGTTGCGCCATTTTTGTAGAGTTGAATCAGTTCGGCCAGTTCTTCGTTGGTGAGCTTGGTTGCGTAGGAGCTTTCAAATTCTGTGGTCATACGATGTGGGAGACAGTCTGCATGATGACGTACCAGAGCGACGTAACCGACTGCTCCTCCCTCCTGAAAAAAGCGTGTGTGAGTCTTCCTGAAGGACAAGGACCTTGAGTCGCAAAGGGATCCCTTTGTCAGACAGAGATTCTGTCCCGTTGGATGGCGGCCCCTGTAGCACAGAAGCGCAGAAAAGGCAAAAATTGAGCCTGTATCGCCCATCTTCGGACTATCCAGAGCCCACAGGCGATTTTCGCCTGCTTGTTCCTGCCAGTTTTCTGCTGCCTGTGGTCCAGTCGGGGCCCAAGAGAGAGTACAATGAACGGCACAAGCCGTCCTGCCTTGGATCAGGGCAGGGCGGCTTGTGCGCAAATATGGTTCCTTTGCGGGCCTATTCCCATTCAATGGTGCTCGGCGGCTTGGAGGAGACGTCGTAGACGACCCTGTTCACGCCGCTGACTTCATTGATGATGCGGCCGGAAATCTTAGCCACCAGGTCATGGGGGAGACGGGACCAGTCGGCGGTCATGGCGTCCACGCTGTCCACCACGCGCAGGGCAATGACATGCTCGTAGGTGCGGTCATCACCCATGACGCCCACGGTCTTCAGGGGCAGGAGCACGGCAAAGCCCTGCCAGACCTTGCGGTACCAGCCGGAGGCCTTGAGTTCTTCCTGCACGATGCTGTCTGCGGCCCTGAGAATGCTCAGGCGATCTTCGGTGACTTCGCCAAGCACCCGGATGGCCAGACCCGGACCGGGGAAGGGCTGACGCCAGACAATGCTGTCCGGCAGGCCCAGTTCCTTGGCCACCTTGCGGACTTCGTCCTTGAAGAGCTCGCGCAGGGGCTCGATGAGCTGCAGCTTCATGGTCTCGGGCAGGCCGCCCACATTGTGGTGGCTCTTGATGACAGCGCTCGGTCCCTTGCTGGACACGGACTCGATGACGTCGGGGTAGAGCGTGCCCTGGGCCAGGTAGTCCACCTGGGGCAGCTTCTTGGCTTCCTCGTCAAAGATTTCGATGAAGGTGTGGCCAATGATCTTGCGCTTCTTTTCGGGATCTTCCACACCCTGCAGTTTGTCCAGGAAACGCTTGCGGGCATCCACAACCGTGAGGTTGATGTCCAGGTTGTCGCCAAGAAGGCTCTGCACTTCCTCCACTTCGTGGGCACGGAGCAGGCCGTTGTTCACAAAGATGCAGTGCAGATTCCTGCCAATGGCCTTGTTGAGCAGCACGGCCACGACAGTGGAATCAATGCCGCCGGAGAGGGCGCAGATGACGTGCTTGTCGCCGACCTTTGCCCTGGTCTCTTCCACCACGCGCTCCACAAAGGAGGACATGGTCCAGTCGGGGGTGAGGTGGGCAATCTCGAAGAGGAAGTTTTCCAGCATGCGGGTGCCATCCACGCTGTGGTGCACTTCTGGATGGAACTGCACGGCATAGATGCCGCGTTCCTCATTGGCCATGGCAGCCACATCCAGGGTGTCGGTGCGGGCCGTGACCCTGAAGCCTGCAGGCACGTCCAGCACGCGGTCGCCGTGGCTCATCCACACCTTGGTGGTCTCGGGCACATTCTTCCACAGAGGGGTCTGGCTCGTTATCTGCAGCATGGCCGGGCCGTATTCCCTGGTGTGGGACTGGGCCAGGCGTCCGCCAAGGGTGTCCGTAAGCAGCTGCATGCCGTAGCAAATGCCGAGCACAGGGATGCCGAGCTCCAGCAGCCCCTTGTCCAGTTTGGGCGCATCAGCGCCGCCCACACTGGCAGGACCACCGGACAGCACAAGGGCCTGGGGCTGCATGGCCCTGACCTCGTCAGCCGTGACCGTACAGGCATGGATTTCCGAATAGACGCCAGCTTCGCGAATTCTGCGGGCGATGAGCTGTGTGACCTGCGAGCCGTAATCTATGATAATGACCTTGTTGGGCATATCCCTGTTCCTTCATGCAGGAGCTGGCATGGAATGCCGGCTCTTGCGGGAGGCAAGAGGTTGTCTTGAAAAGAGAGGTGTTTTTCCAAAGGAAGGTGTGCCTGCCAGGCGTGCCCCGGACCTTCAACTGAGAAGGCTTCTGCACGTCCTGAAAGGCGAGCGTGCGGACGGATCGAACGGCAAGGCGGGCTTGCCGGGCGCCTGGGCCTAGTGAAAGATCGGGGCGTACAGGCCCCTTTGGGGAGCCACGAAAAAAGACATGTGGCACGATCACAAAGAATTGCAGGGCGTTGTACCGCTTGTCAGAATTCTTGCGTGATCGTGCCAGAAAGAACAGGGCACGAGGCTTGTGCCCTGTGCCCTGGACCGTTCTAGTTGTTGTCGAGACGGTAGTTGGGTGCTTCCTTGGTGATGACAATGTCATGCACATGGCTCTCGCGCAGGCCTGCGGGAGAGATTTCGCAGATGGAGCCTGTGGCAAAGAGCTGGGGAATGTTGGCTGCACCAAGGTAGCCCATGCCGGACTTGAGGCCGCCGATGAG
The DNA here is from genome assembly GCA_944327295.1 of uncultured Desulfovibrio sp. Taxonomy (GTDB): domain Bacteria; phylum Desulfobacterota; class Desulfovibrionia; order Desulfovibrionales; family Desulfovibrionaceae; genus Desulfovibrio. The sequence continues at coordinate 5,929 of CALVHF010000043.1, forward strand.
CTGGTAGATCACGTCCTTCACGGAGCCGCGGTAGGGCACGCGGCCCACAATGCCCTCGGGCACGAATTTCTTGCTGCGCTGCTGGAAGTAGCGGTCGGAGCTGCCTTCCTTCATGGCATCAATGGAGCCCATGCCACGGTACACCTTGTAGGTACGGCCCTGGTAGAGCACGGTCTCACCCGGGCTCTCTTCGGTGCCGGCAAAGAGGGAACCAATCATGATGCTGTGGGCACCGACAGTGAGGGCCTTGACGATGTCGCCGGAGAACTTGATGCCGCCGTCGGCAATGCAGCAGCGGTCCATTTCCCGGGCAGCACGGCTGGCTTCCATGATGGCCGTGACCTGGGGTACGCCAACACCGGCCACGATACGGGTCGTGCAGATGGAGCCGGGTCCGATGCCAATCTTCACGCAGTCGGCACCTGCTTCCAGAATGGCCTTGGCACCTTCGTAGGTGGCCACGTTGCCGGCAATGAGCTGGCACTTGGGGAAGGCGGCCTTGACGGCGCGGATGGTGCGCAGGATGTTGGCGGAATGGCCGTGAGCAGAGTCCATGACCAGGGCATCGGCGCCGCCGGCCAGGAGCTGCTCGGCACGCTCCAGGGTGTCCGCCGTCACGCCAATGGCGGCAGCCACGCGCAGGCGGCCGTGATCGTCCTTGCAGGCATTGGGGTACTTCTGCACCTTGTCAATGTCCTTGATGGTGATGAGACCGCGCAGATGCTGGTTCTCGTCCACGACCAGGAGCTTTTCAATGCGGTGATCGTGCAGGTGGCGCTTGGCCTCTTCCAGGGAGGTGCCCATGGGCACGGTGACCAGGTTCTTGCTGGTCATGACGTCCTTCACCAGCACCTTGGTGCCGTCGCTCACAAAGCGCACGTCCCTGTTGGTCAGGATGCCCGTGAGGCAGCCGTCATCCACCACAGGCAGGCCGGAGATGCTGAAGTCGTGCATCAGATCCAGTGCTTCCTGTACAGTGCTGTTGGAGGTAATGGTGACAGGATCAAGAATCATGCCGCTTTCGCTCTTCTTGACCTTTTCCACTTCCAGACGCTGACGGGCAATGCTCATGTTCTTGTGAATAACACCAATGCCGCCCATGCGGGCCATGGAAATGGCCATGGCGGCTTCAGTCACGGTGTCCATGGCTGCCGAGAGGAGAGGGGACTTCAGGGGTATGTCAGGTGTCAGCCAAGTGGAGACATCAACCATATCCGGTGTCACTTCCGAATAGTTCGGCACCAGAAGGATATCATCAAATGTCAGGGCTTTACCACGATTCGCAAACATGCAGGCCTCACTTGGGTTTTGAGGGGAGGGGAAAAGTTGATCGTTTCTTGTAGGCACAGAATGGCCTTCTGTCAAGAAGCCTTGTGTTTTGTGAGCATGAGGAAAAAAACGTCATGAAACTCCGGACAAAAAGATATTCCACATGCAAAAGGAGGGAGGAGCGGACGATGGCAGCCTCTCTGATACGAACGCTCTGTTCTCTGCATCTGACTCTTCCTTGAGTTCCATCCTGTCTCATTCCGTGCATGCAGTCCTTTTTCTGAAATGTGTACATGACTTGCAAGAAAGAACCCCTTGTCCCTCATGGGCCTGCAGGAGTCCCGGAAGAACCGCTGGAAAAAAATCGCCAGTCCGGATTTGTCTGCGGGGGCATATGTCTGTCTCTCGTCTCTCTGGATGCCTGACTGTGTCCCCTGTCTGCCCGCCAGTCTGCCCGCCAGTCCGCCTGGCAGTCCGCCTGGCAGGCTGGTCGTCAGGCTGGCTGACAGGCCTTCTGGCTCTCCTGATCTCCAGGGCGCAGGGAGCACGATCCAGAGGTTCTTTTACGGGGAGGTTCGTTTGCGAGTTTGCGACTGCCGGCTTGCCAGTCCGGCCAGGAGGCAGTACAAAACAGGGTCATGCGTACCTCAACTTCTTCCTTTCTTGTCTGGCTGTGGCCCGTCCTGATTGTCTTCCTGCCCACCTGGATTATGAATCTTGTGAACATGGGCGACCCCGGGGTGCATCTTGTCTGGAATCCCCTGGCCATTGCTGCCCTGTGGGGGAGCTCCATGCAGGCCCTGCTGACCTACAGCCTGACCTTTGGCTGCGGCGCCCTTTTTTCCCTGGGCCTGTGCCTGTGCTGGTTTGTGCGATCCCCAGGCCTTGTCCACGGCGTCCTGCTCTTTTGTGCTGCCTTCATGGCCGGTCCCACCTGGAAGACCCTGGTCACCTGGTGGTATGCCCTCTCCTGATTGAGGTATTGGGATGAAACTTCCAAAGAGCACGAACCTGCCAGGGCAGATTGGGCGCGGCCTCTTTCTGATCAGCTGCATGGGCCTTGCCGGTGTGAGCGCAGCCCTTGGCATGATCTACGCCCATGCCCTGGACTGGACCATGATGGGCATTGGCATGCTCTGCCTCACTCCTGTGCTCATCGTGCTGGATGTTGCCACCATGGCCGTGCTTGCCTGGAGCAGCGTGCAGACGCGCCGCCTTCGTGAAGTGACTGATGGCCCTGAGATGGCCTCGCAGGATGCAAAAGCTGTCTTGAAGGAAACGCAGCTTGTCCGTCTCACCTCCCTGGTCCTGGTCCATCTGGTGACCGCTGGCCTGGCCGTCTTCCTGCTCACCGTGCCTGCCAGCAGCATCTGGAGCGCCGGCCTCACCCTGCCACGACTGCGGGCTTCCTTCCTGGCCCTCTCGGCCTTGAGCCTGCTCATGGCTCTGGAGCTGCCCTACACCATGGTCAATGCTCTTTTGCCGCTTGTGAAGGGAAAAAAGGAAGAGGACTTCAGCTTCCGGAAGAATGACTAAGGGCAGACACAACTGGAAATCAATAAGAATGTCCGCAGGAACAGACAAAGGCTTCCTGCACAGAAGAGAAGGACGCCCTGAAGGCCATGGAATCAAGGCCTTCAGGGCGTTGCTGTCTTCTGCTGTCTTTTTGGGAGGACGACATTGGATGTCGTCCCTGGACGTTGTCTTTCCGCAAGCGACCGTTCAGGACGATCGTTTCCGGATGCTTCCAGGCGGGGCTCCAAGGGGAGGCGTTCCGGTGCGCCAGAGGCTCCGGGTCCCCTTAGTAGCCCAGGGCCTGGCCGTCGCTGCGCGGGTCCGTGCCTCCCTGCAAGATGCCGTTTTCCTGGTCAATGAGAATGGCGCCGGCATGGCCCATGGTGTCGCTGTAGTCGGCCACGTATTCCACCACATGGCCCCGGGCCTCAAGCTCCCTGGCCACAGCCTTGTCAATGCGGGCTTCCAGCTTCACGGTATTGGACGAGGCGCCCCAGGTCCTGCCGTAGAGCCAGCGCGGCGCATCAATGGCCTCCTGCGGGGTCATGCCAAAGTCCAGAATGCGCGTGACCAGAGCTGCCTGGGTCTGGGGCTGACCTTCGCCGCCCATGGTACCGTAGACCAGCCGCGGCCGGCCGTTTTCCAGAATCATGGGCGGATTGAGGGTGTGCATGGTGCGCTTGCCCGGCTCCAAAGTATTGGGGTGCTTTGGATTGAGGGAGAAGAAGGAGCCCCTGTTCTGCAGGAGAATGCCCGTGCCCTGGGGCACAATGCCGGATCCGAAATCGTTGTAGATGCTCTGTATGAGCGAGACCGCGTTGCCTGCCCCGTCCACGACGCCAAGCCAGATGGTGTCGCCTTGTGGGTCGAGGAGCGAGGCAAAGTCCTGTGTCCGGCTGCGGTCCATGCGAGCGGCCTGGCTTTTGATGTACTCACGAGAGAGCAGGTGCTCCAAAGGCGCCTGCATGAAGGCCGGATCCGTGACAAAGCGCTCGCGGTCGGCAAAGGCCAGCTTGGTGGCCTCTATGAGATAGTGGTAGTAGTCGGCACTGCCTTCGCCCAGGGCCTGCAGGTCCAGGGTATTGGCCAGGGCCAGGATCTGCAGGGAACTCAAGCCCTGTGTGTTGGGCGGCAGGTTGCAGGCCGTGTACTGGCGGTAGGAGGTGGTGAGGGGCTCCACCCAGTCGGCCGTATGACGGGCAAAGTCTTCTTCCGTGAGCAGACCTCCGGCATCACGCAGGCCCCTGACCAAGGCGTGGGCCAGTTCCCCTTCATAGAAGGCGGCTGCCCCCTGATCAGCAAGAAGACGCAGGCTGCGGGCAAGGTCCGGCTGGCGCAGTCGTGTACAGGCCTGCAGGGGATGCCCGTCCGGCAGGAAGATCCGGGCAAAGCCCGGGAAGCGCTGTAGACAGCGCTGCTCCGTGTCCTGCGTGTCCGTATCCATCAAAATCCAGTCGGCCAGGCTCTTGCTGACCGGAAAGCCTTCCTCTGCATAGACAAGGGCGTCTTCAAGGAGCTCGCCAAGGGAGTGGCGGGCCTGCATGTGTTCCCTGGCATACTGCAGGGCCTTGTCCCAGCCGGAGACCACGCCAGGCACGGTAATGGCTGCCAGGGGGCCCCTGGAGGGAATCTGGGCAAGCCCCAGGTTTTCATAGACAGTGCGGGTCACCTTGGAGCCTGAACGGCCGCTGGCATTGAGACCCTTGAGTTCCCTGTCGGCGGCATTGAAAATGAGCCAGAAATTGTCGCCGCCAAGGGTGCACATCTGCGGATAAACCACGCAAAGGACGGCTGCAGCCGCAATGGCAGCCTCTATGGCGCAGCCGCCGCGGCGCAATATGTGCAGGCCTGTCTGGCTGGCAAGATAGTGGGGGGTCGTTATCATGCCCCTGGTGGCCAGGGGATTGTAGAGCTGGGAACGTGGCATGATCGCTCCTGAAAGTATGGGGGAAAGCGTGTGAAGAGACGAGGATGCGGAAGAGCAGGGGAAGGAGAGGAATGGATGCGTACAATACGGAAGAAGCGGAAGCTGCGGAAGAAAGAGGCTTGAGTTGGAGCGCCGGACGACCAGAGTATCAGGGGAACAAAGTCAGGGATCTTCTGCAGCACAAGGTCGGCACATGGCTGTTCCTGTTCTGGGGAAGAGGAACAAGCGCGTGCAGTTGCAGGGTGCAGGACAAGAAAGGAACAGATGTTGTACAGGGCGGAAGCGTTCCTCTTGTGCAGTTGACGTGCCCAAATGAGCTCAGAGACCTTGTGTGTTGTCCGCAAAAAAGACCAGAGCCGTATCTTGTACTGGCAAAAAAACAGGGAATATTCCTGCAAGTGCTCCGGGATTGGGCAAAAAAATACCCTGTGCGGCAGCAAATGGCAAGGGCGTGCCGGTTTTTGCTGGCGCACAGGGTGAACACTGTGCTCATTCGAGAAGGAAAGCCTGGAGCTTACTTGCGGGCTGCGGCTCTGGCAGCTGCGCGTGCCTCGTCAGACATGTGGCAGGGACGGCAGTTTGTGAAGTGCGGGAAGTCCTGGGGCCTGGCTTCAGCCATCCTGGTGTGGCAGCCGTAGCAGGAGCGATCCGTGCCCTTGGCATGGAAGGCCTGGAAGCGGCTTTCCACTTCGGTGCTGCGCGAATCCGCAATATCGTGGCACTCGCTACAGGAAACATAGTAGCCTTTGCTGCCCTCGGCGTGGTGACAGGTGCGACAGGGCACGCTCATGTGGGTGCGGTGGTTGAAGGTCACATTGAGCAGCGGGGAGACGCTGGATTTGAGCTCAATGGGCTTGCGCATGCCCTTGGCAATTTCCTTCACTGGATCGGTCGCGGTATCCGCTGCAGCCTGTGCGGTTTCGGTCTGCATGGTCCCGGCCACAAGAAAGCTCACTGTTGCCAGTATGAGAAAAAGTTTTTTCACAATAGGCCTCCTCAGGCTTAAGGTGGGCGACACGCCAGTGTAGTCTTGCGAAAAAAACGTGCCGACTGTTGAAGCAGGTTGTTGAAAGATCTTCGTGAAAGATCTTCTTCCTTATTACGGAAAGAATCGTGACAAGGCAAGGGCAAAGGAAAATTTTCCCATGCCGTCCGCGCAGGGTTCTGCGTCCTTCTTTGGGAAAAAAGTCGGAAGCTTTCCCAAAAGCCGCAGCCTGTTGCCGCGTGGCAGAAGACCGCAGGCACGCACTCGGTTGGGTACGAGGGATCTTGTGCACAAGCCGCAAGCTTTCCCCGCAGCGTTTCGTCGTTTCGTGGCGCTTTTGACAAGGCGGGGGCTCTGTGGAACAGTGCTTCTTGTCGAAAGCCTCTTGTCGGAAGCGTGTTTTCCCCGATCTCTGGCCTGTACCGCTCCCTTTGGGAGAACAGGCCTTTGTCCTCTGCCTCTCTGTCTGGCCGTTCCTTCATTTCTTTCGTTCATTCAAGGTTTTTGCCCATGGCACGACTTCCCTGGCAGCAGGCACAGTATGCCTATTTTTCCCACAGGGCATGCGAGTACTTTCCCTGCCATCCCGGAGCAGACCCGGACAATTTCAACTGCCTTTTCTGCTACTGCCCGCTCTATGTCCTTGGCCGCTCCTGCGGAGGCAACTTCACCTACCGTGCAAACGGGATCAAGGACTGCAGCCAGTGCCTCTTTCCGCACAAAAAGGAAAACTACGAGAAGGTCGTGCAGCGCTACCGTGACATTGTGCAGGTGATGCAGAAAAAGGACGACAAGCCTTCCTGACCTGCCGGGCCGGCCCGGCAGATCTGCCAGGAAAAGCCTCAGACTGTGTCCCAAAGCCTCAGGCGCACGAGCTGGAACGTCCCGGGCTTGCGCCCCTCCAAAGCCTCAGGCTGATCATGTGAATCTTCGGGCTTTGCCACTGTTCTGCCAGACCATGCATCCTGCTTGAGTGCGCAGGGTATGTCGTTGAGACCTGTCCCAAAAGCCGTCTGGCAGCAGGGCACAAGGGCGTCTCCCTGGCACATGCCGTCCTTTGGATTCCTTGTTCCCGAACTCTCTTTTTCTTCTGTTCTTTTGATTCTTTCAAAGCATGCGAGGTGCCGTGTGACCCTGAAAAATGCCGTGGCTTCCTGCCTTCTGCAGTATACCAACCTGCAGGGCAGGGCATCGCGTTCGGAATTCTGGTATTTTACCCTGTTCATCGTGCTGGTCAGCACAGCCGTCTATCTCGTTTCCCTGCTTTTCCCGGAACGCTACGGCCCCATCATGCAGAGCCTTGTGCTCATGGGCCTGGCCATACCGCTTTTCAGCGTCTTTGTGCGGCGCATGCACGACATAGGTGCCTCTGCCTGGCGGGCCCTCTTTTTCTGCATCCCTGTGGTGCACCTCATCTGCCTCTACTGGGCTCTCAAGCCGGGCGAGGACGGGGACAACAAATACGGTCCCTACCCAGAGTAGCAAGGGCACACTGTCAGAGAACCCTGTCTGGTCCTTTTGCCCGTACAAGGGACCTGTCTGCCTTGTGTTAAACGTGTGTTCACAGGCAGGGTGTTTTGAAGACAGTTGGAGAGTGGAACATGTCGGTTGATGACTTCACTTGTTGAGATTCCACATCTTTATACGGAGATATTGGCACCTTTTTCTCAGTTCGCAGGAGGATACTCAAAATAAAAAAGCAATGATTGCAGTATATTATCTATGTGCGCCACGGGCCTAACCTTGCAAGATGCAGTAATAATGTTTAGTGATAACAGATACTTGAGCCGTCAACCGAAATGTTCCACTCTCAGAATTTCTTGAAAACGAGATTTTTTGCGTGGTTGCACAAGACCTTGTGCGCTCATTCAAGGCAGTGCAGGAGCTTGTTGAGGGGAGGATTGGCCAGGCTCCAGGTGGCACCATCAGACTCCCCTGTGTGTAGCGGAGAAAGGGGAAGCAGGAGAGGATGCCTTCATGAGACTGACGGTGCTCTGCTTTCAGATCCCTGCTCTTGTGGAGCAGGGTTGCCGTGGAATGCCCCTTACTGCCTGCCTGTCCTTTTGTCTGTCCCTGTCTTTGCTTTCCTGGGCAGGGTCTTGTTCTTCCTGCCAATGCTGGTCAGAAGGCCGCTTATGACAAGGCCGCAGCCGACAAGGGCCGAAGGGGCCAGGCGCTCGCCTGCCATGTAGCCGAAGAGGCCGCCCCAGACAGGTTCGGCCGTATAGATGAGGGTAGCCCTGCTGGGTGGTATGGTTTTCTGGGCCCAGACAATGACGCTCTGAATGAGGGCTGTGCTCAGGCCAAGGCCGCAGGCCGAGAGCACCACAAACCAGGAAAACTCCGGCACTTCTTCGCCGGTTACGGGCATGAGGGCGAAGGAGAGCAGGGCTGTGACACCGAGCTCCACAAGGGCCAGGCGTCGTGCGTTGGAGCCTGGCGCCACCATGCCCGTGCACACGATTTCCAGGGCAAAGAGCAGGGAGCAGAGGAGGGTGAGCATCTCGCCCCTGCTGCCCTCAAGAGAGATGTTGAAGCCGCCCGAGAGCAGAATGACACCGACAAAGGCCAGGGTGAGGCTTGCAAAGGATCGGGCAGAAGGGCGCCGCTTCATGAGGAGCCACTCTATGAGCGGTACCAGGGGAACGTAGAAGGCCGTCAAAAAGGCGGACTTGGCTGCATCAAGGGAGGCAAGTCCTGCTGTTTGCAGGGCAAAGCCCAGAAAGACAATGCAGCCAAGCAGCACACCGCCAAGGAATTCCCGTCTGGTTATCTGTGGCAACAGGGGCCAGGAAATGGCAAGAAGAATGAGGGCTGCCGAGCCGAAGCGCAGGCCCACAAAAAAAAGAGGGCCACAAGCTTCCATTGCCATGCGGATGACAAGAAAGGTGGCTCCCCAGATCATCGTGACAAAACACAGGGCGAGTTCTTGCTGGTATCTCATGCGCCAGAAAGTGATGTATCAGAAAGTGATGTATCAGAAAGTGATGTGCCAGAAAGGGAATGCGCCGAAAGAAGGCCTGGCACGCTTGAAGGTCCTGCCGAACGGGGAAGAACGCAAGCCTTTGCGAAGGACGCAAGCGCTTGCGATCCATGATCGTGTGAAGGACAGCCGCGTGAAGGACAGCTTTGCACGTGCAGTGTGCCGCTCGTTCCTTGTGCCGTGCTGGTGGCAGGGCCGAAATCAGGGAAAAGCAGGTTCCAGAGGACGTTCTTCCAGAGAACGCTCTTTCAGAGAACGCTCCCAACAGGAAAAAACGTCCGGAAAGGGCCTTGTAGCACGCAGGCTGAAGCTAACGCAAGAGCAGGGCAATCACGGCCAGAACAAGGAAATAGACGAGATACATGATCCTGGAATCTCGTGAGGTCTTGCGTTCGACGCAGCGGGACTCGGCATAGATGTCGCTGTAGGCGGACGTGGACATGGTGGTCTCCTTCGAGAAACTGGGGCCTCGGTGCGGCCCTGTGCAATGGGCAGGGGCAGGGAAAGACAGGAGTGGACAGGTGCTGGCAGAAAAGTTCACAAATGTTCACACAATTGTCACATGCTTTGTGAAATACGCATTCAATTTTATTGAGAGAGAACCATTGAACCGTTTGTTTAAAGAAAGACTACTGTATATTTTGAAGAACAGCAAGATGCATTTTGCAAAAATATCAAAAAAATAAATGAATTTGAAAGGCGCTTGCAATTGTATCATTGAAAAAATAAAAGGAAAATCACTTGCAATTTTGTTGAAGAAGAGATGCGCTTTGAAATTCAAATTCGGGATTTTTGCATGCAGCCTGCAGGCGCACATGAACACAAAAAAGCCCCGCACAAGGCAGGGCTTTTTCGTAGTATCCACGCCCCAGCGAAAGCCGGGGCCTGGAGGCAGCTGTTTTTTCGGGAGTTGTTTTGGAAATGAGCCTGATTGCTAGCGGCGACCGTCACGAGGAGGCGGCGGCGGACGATGATCGTCTCTGCGCGGCGGCGGTCCGGAGCGGCGGTCATCATAGTGTGGAGGAGGCGGGGGCGGACGGTGTCCGCGGCAGGCGCCCAGAAGGGTGGTGCCGCCGAGAAGGGCGCACACTAGGCCGATGAACTGGCGTCTTTGCATGGGACAAACTCCTGTATGAAGGGGAATGACAGGAAAGAATGGAAATACCAGGGAAACGGTATCCTTTTTTCCGTACGCTGTCTATGGGAAGAAAAAACAGGGCGATCGCTTCTGGAACAGGGATATGCAAGAAGGAGTCCAGAGTAGATCTGTTGACACGATGGAAGCCCTTTTATAGGAAAGTTTAAGCAGTTACGTCTGGTATGTCTGCAAAGTGATCGGCTGTTTGAGCACGCAATTGGTGTTGCCAAAGTGAACACATGTCCTTTTTGTATGCAGGTGGCGGGGCACAAGAAGAGAGGCTGCCTGGCTGTTAGGCACAATGGGCATGAGGCCCGAAATTGTGACCACACGGATCCCGCATTCTACGTACCGACCCTAATTGTGTCGGGCTTCGCACCGGTCATGCAGACATTGAACGGGACAAGGTGCAGCAGACAAACTGTGCTTCCATGTCTCCTTCCATGTCTTCTCTCGCTCCCAAACAAGCAGAAAAATAGTTCCGCCTATTTCCTGTTAACATGCAAGATATTTCTCCTTATCCTGTAAACAATCTCCCTTTTTCAGCCAGGTTATGGAGAGCAGCGATACCTGATCGCTCCTGTGTGTTCGTCTTGTCACGAAGTGCGTATTCAGCTAGGTTCTGTTTCGAGTCGGGGGAGATAAGTGGAAAAATTTTTCTGCTTGCTGACAACGAACAGGCAACATATTTTTGGTTCTTTTATGTCCAATATTCTTGTTATCCGCTCCATCCGAAAGCTTGGCAGGGACATCAAGTCTGCACGTCTCCGTCGCAGGCTGCCAATGTTTCTGGTTGCCGAGCGTGCCGGGATATCCACAAGGACCTTGAGCAGTCTTGAGAAGGGAGCGCCTGGGGTGAGCATAGGTACTGTGGCTGCCGTTATCGCTGCCCTTGGCATGGGAACCCCTTTCTCAACCATACTTGATCAGAAGAATGACACCTTCGGGCTTTTGCTTGATGAAGGACGTCTCCCCAAGCGGGCCCGTCTTCCCAGACAAGAGTCTCTCCATGAATGAACAGTACGGCATCTATCTCCAGCGTGAGCGTCTGGACCTGGTTGGCACAATGAGGCTGAGCAACTTCAGGGGGCGTGTCTCTTCAGTTTTTACCTACGATCCTCGGTGGCTCGGTTCACCGGGTGCATTTGCCCTGAGTCCTGACCTGCCTCTTGACCAATATCCCAAGGCGTGCAGTGGGATCTTTCTCTGTTTCCAGGACTGTTCTCCAGATCGCTGGGGGCGAGTGCTGCTTCAACGCCAGGAAAGGCTGGCTGCTGCCGCAGAAAGACGCACGCCCCGAGCTCTGCTCGAATCGGATTTTCTGCTGCGCGTTGCGGATCGTACGCGTCAGGGTGCCCTGCGCCTTTCAGCGGATGGAGGCAAGACTTTTCTTGCCGAGTCCGGTCCTGATTCAGTCCCACCTCTCGTACAGCTGCCAAAGCTTCTTCGGGCGGCCCAGCGTGTCGGCAAACAAGAAGAAAGTGCTGACGAACTTCGGCTCCTGGTTGAACCAGCCTCTTCCCTTGGCGGTGCCAGGCCCAAGGCTTCTGTTCTCGGAACCAACAAAGAGCTGTATATCGCCAAGTTTCCAAAGCAGGAGGATGATCGGGATATCCCTCTCTGGGAATATGTGACCTATCAGCTGGCACGCAAGGCCGGCCTGAAGACGCCCGAGGTGCAGCTGCACCATATTGCAGGCAAAAATGTCCTGCTTGTTCGCCGCTTTGACAGAACCTGTGGCCTGCAAGAAGGCCAGCAGGTTTCAGGACGCGTTCCCTTTCTCTCGGCCATGAGTCTGCTTCAGGCAGTGGATGGGGATCACGCAAGCTATGCCGATATTGCAGCTGCCCTGCAGGCTGATGGAGCAGCTCCCAGGGACGATCTGCAGGAGCTCTGGTCGCGGATGGTTTTCAACATGTGTGTCTACAATGTGGACGACCATCTGAGAAATCACGGTTTTCTGCGCGAAGTGTCGGGATGGCGGCTCTCGCCTGTCTACGACCTTGAGACGTCGCATCCGGGCGAAAAGTCCGCCATGCTGCATACAGCCCTGATCGATGAGGAGTGTGAGCTCAATGTGAACACTGCCGTGGAGATTGCCGAATTTTTCCGGCTGCGCACGAGCGAGGCGCAGCAGCGCCTTGCCCAAATACGCAAGGCCGTCTCCTCATGGAAGCAGGAAGCTCTCAAGGTGAACGCCAGGGCTGCGGAAGTGCAAGTGATGAGGGACGCCTACGAATACTGCCTGTGATGCCTGTTTTTGAAGAGAGCGAGCTTTGGCAGCCAGGCCTTGACAAGCCAGCACACCTTTATCGTATCCATTCAGTCGCAGCTTGGGAACCGTCCCAAGTTCTTGGGAGAGAATCCCCCGTTGTGAAGATGTATCACATCAGTGTATCATATCAGGGCATCACATCAGGGAGCTTCAACACAGCATCTTCATGACGGAACGCAGGTGTATTTTTTGTGCAGCGAGAGCAGCCGCTCCACCAGTGTCACTACAGCGGTATACCCTTGTGTTTCGCTCCGGGGAGAACTGCTTTCATTGAGGTTCTTGGCCCGCTTGCATGCCTCTGGAAGCAGCTCCTTGGTTTTGGCAAAGAGCCCCTTGGCGCCCTTGTCATAGCCATTCCACTTCTGCTTGAGATACTCAAAAAGTTCGTCACGATGAGGCAAGTTAGAGACATCCTTGTAGTGAAGAACCAGCCAGAGCTCAAAACAGGGATTTGAGGGCAATGCCTTGAAAACAATCCTTGTAGCTTGGGTGCTCGTCCCTGTCAAAAAGGATATAGACTTCATCAAATGCACGGGGGAACATCTGTTTGCCGTGTCCATTATCCCCTCCTTTTTCAAATCTTTTCTGCCCTTCCAAGATAAGATTTTTGGGATCCGTGTGATCACCGTGCAATGCGCACACTTCGACAAGGGGATGACGATACTCTCTCCAGAGCTCTTCAAAGTATTGCACTTCTGTTTTTTTGCCTTCACAGACAATCAATATCCGCACC
>CALVHF010000044.1 GCA_944327295.1 uncultured Desulfovibrio sp.
AGGGCCGCCGGGCTCTCGGGTGTTCCTGCCTTGCGGCACCCGCCTCTCCCGTATCGTTATGGGCCCCGTGCTGCGTGCTTGCGATGAGGAGCCTTGTGCGGCACCCTCGCAAAAGAGAAGATCAGCGCAGCCGTCAGCCAGTTTCAGGAGCCCCTGGCACATTCACTGTGTCAGGGGCAAATTCTGTTTCAATCTCTGTCCGGCACACGCTTTCGGCTCAAAAGCTTCAGAATCGGCTCGCACGCCACAAGAGAGACAAAAGCCTGCCTGTTCCAGATTGTGCGGGCAGATCTCCCGCCTTCGTCCTTTGCAGCCCTGCTCCTTCAGGAACGCCTGCCCCTGTCCTCTTCCGGACCTTATCCTGGGGCCTCCGTCCTGAGGCGCGCCCTGCAGCTTCACCCCTTACAGAAGGGTGCGCCTCTTGGAGGAAGAGGGGATGTTCAGCATGGACCTGTACTTGGCCACGGTCCTGCGCGAAATGTCCACGCCAAGTTCCCTGTTGAGCACCCTGGCAATGGCATCGTCGCTCAAGGGGTTGCTGCTCTGTTCCTCGTGAATGAGCTTCTTTATCATGTCCTTGACACTTTCCGAGCCAAGCTGGGATCCGTTGGTCATGGTCACGGCCGAATTGAAGAAGTACTTGAGTTCAAAGACGCCGTGCGGGGTGGCCACATACTTGTTGGTGGTAATGCGGCTTACCGTGGACTCGTGCATGCCGATGTCCTCGGCAATCTCCTTCAGGATAAGGGGCTTGAGGTACTGCGGCCCATGCTCGAAGAAATCATGCTGATGGCGGACTATGCTCTCCACCACCTTGTACAGGGTCCTGTTGCGCTGCTCCAGGCTGCGTATGAGCCAGACGGCCGAGCGCTTCTTCTCCGTGCAGTACGATCGCTCCTGGCTTGTCTTCTGCATGCCCTGCTCACAGGAATCGGAAATGGTGAGCTGCGGCAGCCCGTCCTCGTTGAGGAGAATGACAAAGTCCTTGCCCATCTTGCGGACATAGACGTCGGGGCTGATGTAGGAGGGTTCGCTGCTGCCAAAGCTGGCTCCGGGCATGGGATCCAGGCTCTGGATGATGAGCATGTATTCCTTCAGATCTTCCTCGTCGAGCTTGTAGTGACGCATCATGGGCTTGAAGCGCTTGGCCTCGAAGTCTTCAAGGTGATTGCTGACAAGGCCGATCAGCACCGGATCCTTGTCCATGCCCCGCTCGGCAATCTGCACAAGCAGGCATTCCTTCACGTCCCGTGCGGCCACACCCACGGGATCAAAGAGCTGTATGCGCCTGAGCACGGGCGGCACCTTCTCCGCATCGACCTGGGCCATGGCGGCTATCTCCTCTACCGTGGCCTGCAGATAGCCCGAGGAGGAGAGGTTGCCGATGATGCACTCGCCTATGTTGGTTTCTTCCTCGGTCAGATTGGAGAGATGCAGCTGCCAGAGCAGATGGCCTTCCAGGGTCGTCTTCTCTGCATAGCGCTGCACAGGGGAAAGGTTTTCCTCTTCCTGGACTTCCCGCTGCTGATAGTCCCTGGGGGCACTGGCAAAATCGCCCAGATAGTCCTCCCAGTCGGCATTGCGGGAGGATTCCTCGTCATAGACCCTGTCGCTGGTCTCCTGGGGACGATCCTCTTCCTGATGCTGCAGGCGCTCTTCCGGCAGAACTGGCGTTTCCCGTTCTTCCAGGAAAGGGTTTTCAAGGAGTTCCTGATGAACGGATTCCACAAGCTCCTGACGCGAGAGCTGCAGGAGACGTATTGCCTGCTGCAGCTGCTGGGTCATCATGAGTTTCTGCTGCAGTTTCAGCTGTTGACGAAGTTCCAGGGCCATAACTTCTGCCTTCCCTCTTCTTGTGATGCACCACGCGTCTGACCGGCCGGACAGCGGACAGGCAAGGTGCATGCGGTGTGTGATCGTCCCAAGACCCAGGCTCCTCTTGTGCCGCCCTTCCACTGTCTGACTGACAGAGGACCTGTTGCATGCTGCTGCAGGGTACTGTACCCATGATCCGGCAGTCCGGTCTTCGGATCTGCGTTTGAGTCCAGGACACAGTACGAGAGGGAAAAGGTTCCCGAGCATGTGAACCATGCCACACAGAGCCGGTTTGCGCAAGTTTGTCATGGTTTGAACAGAAGTCGGACAGAGTCTTAATATATGAGGATTCTTTTCTTTTTCTATCACCATGAAATATCTTGCAAAAAAGGTGCCGTACCCTTGTGTGCCACTCTTCACAAACTCCTTTCAGGTCTCCGGCACGCAAGCTTTTTCAGGCCACAGTCCACTCCCCCCTCCTCAGAAGCCTCTTCTGTCTCAAAAGCGCTTCTTCTCAAGGCTTCTTTCCAGGGGCTTCTTTCCCAAAGCCTGCTTCATCCGCAAGTCCTGGTTCCGACAGCCTGAAGCGGACCGGATATGCCCACACCGGATGGAGCCGACGAGTCTGCCGGAGTACAAGCGCTCCTGTGGGCACAAGCTTGCCTTGAGAAGGGAAAATCGGTAGACAAGGGACACTTTGTTCCTCCCGCAAGGCCATGTCTCTGCTCAGTAAATCGGAAAGACACCCTCGTCTGCACGCCCTTGCCGGACAAAGCTGCTCTTCATCGGAGGAACAGGGACCTTTCTGTCATTTCTCATGTTTCTTCAAGGACATGCACGCATAGACCATCAAGTAGACCATCTAAGGAGGCGGCCCGTGAGATCTGATGGGCCGGATGATGCCAATGAAAACAAATGCAAGCTGGGGCGGACGCTTTTCCGAGGGCCCCAAGGAAGCTGTGGCTGCCTATACAGAATCCGAATCCTATGACCGCAACCTGGCCCCCCAGGACATCCGTGCCTCCAAGGCCCACGCCCGCATGCTGGCCCGTCAGGGCGTGATCAGCGCCGAAGACGGCGCAACCCTTGTCGAGGGGCTGGACGCCGTGGCCCGGGAAATCGAGGAAGGCCGCTTTGTGTGGAAGCCCGAGCTTGAGGACGTGCACATGAACATCGAGGCCCGTCTGACCGAGCTTGTGGGCGATGTGGGCAAGCGCCTGCACACCGGCCGCAGCCGCAACGATCAGGTGGGACTCACCTACAGGCTCTTTGTGAGCGATGCGCTGGTGGAGTGGCAACGACTTCTGGCAGCTCTCATTGCCCGCCTGGTGCACAGAGCCGAAGATCATGCCGAGCACATCCTGCCCGGCTGCACCCATCTGCAGCCGGCCCAGCCCGTGAGCCTGGCCCACCACCTGCTGGCCTATGCCTGGATGCTCAGACGCGATCACGCCCGCTTGACCGACACGCTCAAGAGGGTGCGCGTCTCTCCCCTGGGTGCTGCCGCCCTGGCTGGCACAACCTATCCACTGGATCCGCAGAGCGTGGCCAGGGAAGTGGGCTTTGGGGACATCTACCCCAATTCCATGGACGCCGTCTCGGACCGCGACTTTGTGCTGGAAGCCCTCTTTGACGGCTCCCTTATCATGACCCACCTCTCGCGCCTGTGCGAGGAACTCATTCTCTGGGCCAATCCCAACTTCGGCTTCATCCGCCTCTCGGACGGCTACTCCACCGGTTCCTCCATCATGCCGCAGAAGAAGAACCCCGATGTGGCCGAGCTCATGCGCGGCCGCACAGGAAGGGTGAACGGCGCCCTCGTTGGCCTGCTCACCGTGGTCAAGGGCCTGCCCTTGGCCTACAACAGGGATCTGCAGGAAGACAAGGAAGGCTTCATGGATGCCTCCCATACGGTCATGACCTCCCTCAATGTCATGGAAGGCATGCTCGCGGAAGTCACCTTCAATACGGACCGCATGGAAGAAGCCTGCCGCAGGGGCTTTCTCAATGCCACGGAAATGGCCGACTACCTGGTCGGCAAGGGCATCCCCTTCCGCGAGGCCCATCACATCACGGGCCACGCCGTGGCCCTGGCCGAGCAGCGCTCGGTCACCCTGGAAGACCTCTCCCTGGAGGATCTGAAGAGCCTGGACGCCCGCATTGACAAGGATATCTATGCCGTCCTGGACTGCCACGCCGCCGTGCGCCGCAGGGAGACTCCCGGAGGCACAGGCCCGAAGTCCGTGGCACGGCAGCTGGCCATGCTGAAGACCTGGCTTGACGAAGCACAGAGCAGCAGGCAGGCATAAGACCATGGCAGAACGCAAGTACACCCGCAGACAAAAAAAGGCGGCCCGTGCCGAACAGAATGCGGCCCAGCAGGCTGCCCAACCTGCCGCAGTGCGCACCAAGGCCACGGGCTGGCGCCTGCCCCTCATCTTCTGTGCCGTCATTCTCCTGGTGGTTGCCGCCGTCTGGGGCTGGCGCAAGGTCACAGCCCCCCCGCCCCTGCCCATTCCCCAGGAGCTCCTGAACCTTGCAGCCCAGAGTCACATCAACCTGGACGGCGATGACGAGGGCCGCAGGTACAAGGAAGAACTCATTGCCGCAGGCCGGGGCTTTTCTCCGACCTATATCAAGGATCAGAAGGTCGAAGCCATTGCCCTGGAGGCTCTGGAGAGACGGCGCATTGACGTGGCCGTGACCGCAGTCCAGGTGGTGCGCGACGGTGAAAAGCGCGACATGCTCCTGAAGGATCTCGCCTCTGCCTGCATGGAAGAGTGCACAACCCTGCCCTGGGCCGTCTTTGCCGTGCGCAACCTGAAGCACGACTACCCCGCTGCCCTGGATCTGACCCGTTCCCTGACGGCACGCTGGGAGGTCTGCAAAAAACAGCTGCACACGACAGCCCCTGCCGAGACAGGCGGACAGGCAGCCGATACGACCGCTGGCACCCCTGCTGCCCCGGCGTCCGCTCAGGACAGTGCCTCTGACAGCACCACTGGCAGTGCGTCTGACAATGCCACCAGTACCCAAAGGCCCTAAAGGAGGTTTTCATGTCTGCACCCTCCCTCTCAAGCCCGTCCCCTGCCCCTCTGCCGCGCCCGAAGGTCGAGTGGCCGGACTGGGTGGACGCCCACCGCGTCAGGGACGAATACAGTGCCGCAGCCTACGAGGCAGCAGGGCCCCTGGCCCGTGCTGCCATCAAGACGGCCATCGGCATGTACTTTCGCTATGACGAGCCCACCCGCGAAGTCATCCACGAGTTCCGCTCGGATCACATCTCCGGCCTGTGGCGCTCGCGCACGGTCTTTCCGGCGCCCTGGGCCGTTGTGGCCCTCACCGCCCGCTACACGGCCGCAGCACGACTCCTGGCAGCCCTCATGCCGGCCATCCTCTCCGGCGTGCAGTCCATTGCAGCGGTCTGCCTGGACGGCGTGCCCTCTGATCCCTGCCTCACCACCCTGGATCTGGCAGGTGTCAACGATGTCTTCTCCATGACGACCGCAGAGCTCTGCGCCCTTCTGGAAGAAACGCAGCCGGGCCCCGGGCGTCTTGTCCTCCTCCACGGCGGGGAGCTCGATCTTGTGCGGATTCAGGCCAGGACCCTGCACATCCCCTGCTTCGAGGAACGCCGGGATCCGGTGCTCACCATCCCGAGACCAGAGCTCTTCAACCTGGATGTGCTCTGCTTTGCCCAGGGCAGGGAAGCCGTGAACAGAGCCCTGCACAGCCCAGCACCGGCCACACCGGACGTCCTCTATGCCTCGGGCGAAGCCGTGCGCAGTCACTGCCTGGCCCGGACCCACACGCCCTTCTCCCTGGGCATGGCGCCCCTGGCCCTGGCACCTGGCTGCGAAGGCTTCTGGCTGCACCATGGCCTTGGCCGCAGCTTCTTCCTGGCCCACAGGGTGGGTTTTGGCAGGGAGGACGAGGCAACAGCCAGGGATTAGGGCAAAAGGCCTCTTCGCTTCCAAAGAGCCCAGGCCTGTGCCTGTCTTCGCGCACAAGCCCTTCCGCGCCTTCTTGTGTCCTTCCCTTGTGCGCCTCCTTGTCTCCGCTTTCTGACTGCCCCATCTCTCAAGGCACTCATGCCTTCCTTCTGTCTTCAGGGTACTCTCATGGACATACGCACGTTACGCAACATTGGCATCATTGCCCACATTGACGCGGGCAAGACCACGCTGACAGAACGCATTCTTTTCTACACCCGCAAGATTCATCGCATGGGTGAAGTGCATGAAGGCACTGCCACCATGGATTTCATGCCCGAAGAACAGGAACGCGGCATCACCATCTCCTCGGCCTGCACCACCTGCCACTGGCAGAACCATCAGATCAACATCATTGACACGCCAGGGCATGTGGACTTCACCATCGAGGTGGAGCGCTGCCTGCGTGTCCTGGACGGTGCCGTGGGCGTCTTCTGCGCCGTGTCCGGCGTGGAGCCCCAGTCCGAGACCGTGTGGAAGCAGTCCGAGCAGTTCCGGGTGCCCAAGATAGCCTTTGTCAACAAGATGGACCGGGCTGGCGCCGACTTTGCCGCCTGCGTGGAGGCCATGCGCCTGCGCCTCAATGCCAATCCCGTGCCCATTGTACTGCCCTTAGGCACAGGAGACAGCTTTGCCGGCGTCATTGACCTCATCGGCATGAAGTCTTTGACCTTCAGCCAGGCAGACGAAGGCCAGACCATCACGGAAAGCGCCCTCGAAGGCGACATGCTTGCTCAGGCCGAGAAAGCCAGGGAGGCCATGCTCAACCAGATTGCCGATCAGGACGAGCAATTCCTGGAAGAATATCTTGGCGGCGAGGTCACGGTGGAACAGATTCAGGCAGCCCTGCGCAGGGCCACCCTGGCCCGCACCCTGACTCCGGTCCTGGCCGGTTCCGCCCTGCGCAACACAGGCATACAGCCTCTCATTGATGCCATCTGCGCCTATCTGCCAGGTCCCTGCGACATGCCGCAAGCTTTGGGCTTAACCAAGGACGGCAAACAGACGGCCGTGGAGGCCGATCCCAAGGGGCCCTTTGTGGGCCTGGTCTTCAAGGTGGTCATGAGTGACGGCCGCAAAACGGCCTTCCTCAGGGTCTATCAGGGCTCCTTTGCCGAAGGCGAGGTTTTGAAAAACACCAATCAGGGCAAGGAAGACCGCGTGGGCCGCATTGTGCGGCTGCACGCCGACCATCAGGAACAGCTCAAAAGAGCCGAGTGCGGCGACATTGTGGCCGTGGTGGGCCTGCGCTCGGCCCATACGGGCGAGACCTACACCAAGGGCGTGGACATCCGCCTGGAAGCCATTGAGAGCTACGCGCCTGTCATCACCCTGGCCCTGGAGCCCAGAAATGCGGACGAGGGCAAGGTGCTGGACGAGGCCCTTGCCCGCTACTGCGAGGAAGACCCCACCCTCAAAAGCCGCCTGGACGAGGAAAGCGGGCTGCGCACCATTTCCGGCATGGGCGAGCTGCACCTGGATGTCATTCTGGAACGCATGCGGCGCGAGTACAACATTGCCCCAAGGGCTGGTGCTCCGCAGGTCATCTTGCGCGAGACCATCACAAAGCCCGCCTCTGCTTCCTTTGTCTTTGAGCGCGAGCTTGGCAAGGTGCCCCATTACGGCAATGTGAGCCTGGAAGTGGCGCCCAGGGAGCGCAACAGCGGCAATGTCGTCGAGACCGGCGACTTTCTGCCAAAGGACAGGCAGGCTGCCATCAAGGTCATACAGACGCAGTTTGTGGACGCCGCCCTGGAAGGGGCAAGGGACTGCCTGCAAAGCGGCGATCTCACAGGCTACCCCATTGTGGATACACAGGTCACCATTACCGGCATAGAACGAAAGGATGGCGTGACCACGGTGCCTGGCTGCCACATGGCGGCCGTGCAGGCCCTCAAGGAAGCTCTTTCCAAGGCAGGTCCCGTGGTGCTTGAACCCATCATGCGCGTGACCATGAGCATGCCCGAAAGCGAAGTGGGTTCGGCCATTGCCCTTTTCGGCTCCCTTGGCGGACGCATCGACAACATGGAAGATCAGGCAGGCCAGAAGGTCGTGCACGGCACAGCCCCCTTGCGCCAGCTCTTCGGCTTTTCCACCCGCCTGCGCTCTGCCACCCAGGGTCGGGCCGGCATGGTCATCACCTTTGAACGCTTCGACAGGCCGTGAGCGTGAGACATGCAGGAACAACACCCACAGGAACACACGGCGCCCGAAAGCTCCAGGCAGGACGGAAGACACGACAGACTGGCTGCCAGGCAGACTGGCAGGCAGACTGGCAAACAGACTGGCAGCCCCTCGGGCAGAAAAGCCTCGGGCTCATCTGCCGCCGCCTCCTTTGACCAGTCCACCTGGGCTGCACCCAAGAAGAGCCTGGGCCAGCACTTTCTGCGCAATCCCGACATCTGCCAGCGCATTGCCGACCTGGCCCTGCCCGAAAGTTCGGATCAGATCCTGGAAATAGGTCCTGGTCCTGGCGCCCTCACCAAGGTGCTTGAGCGCATGCCCCATGCCCGCCTGCTCCTGCTGGAAAAGGACAGCCACTGGGCCAGGGTCCGCAGCGAGGAAGGCGGATCAAGGACAGAGGTGCGCTGCATGGATGCCCTGCAGTTTCCCTGGGAGGATCTGGCAGGCTCCTGGAAGGTGGTGGGCAACCTCCCCTACAATGTGGCCTCGCCCCTTATCTGGGATATTGCCTCCCGCTGTTCGGCACTTGCACGAGCCGTTTTCATGGTGCAGAAGGAAGTGGGCCAGAGGCTTGCCGCACGCCCAGGCACAAGGGACTACGGCGCCCTCTCTGTGTGGGTACAGGCCCATCTTGTGCCCCGCCTGGACTTTGTGGTGAAACCTGGCGCCTTTGTGCCGCCACCCAAGGTGGACTCGGCCGTGCTCTCCTTTGTGCCAAAACCTCATGCTGAGCGTCCCGTCGAGGCACACAGGCTTGCCAGAGTGCTCAGGATCTGCTTTCAGCAGCGCCGCAAGCAACTGGGCGGAATTCTGCGCAAGAGTGGTGAAACAGCCCTGCTGGCACGCCTGGAGGCACTCGGACTGCCCCTCACGGCCAGACCGGAGGAACTGAGTGTGACGGACTTTCTGAACTTGAGCGAGACCAGTCCCGCCGCTTCTTCCCGGAAGTAAACACTGCATCAGGTACGAAGCCGGCACGGCGCAGGCAGCACACGCCCTGCGCAAGCGACAAGGCCTGCAGAGAACGCGGCCGGCAAGGAACCACCGGACATCCCGGCACAAAGTGACAAAAAAGGCCCCCTGCCCCAAGGAGAGTACAGGCTCCTTGCCGCAGGAAGGCCTTTTTTGTGGAGCTGTAGAGTTCTCACAAGCAGCCTACGAGAAAGTTCAATGAGAGCTGGTGAGAAAATCTATCAGGCAAGCAGATTCATTAACTCCTTGAATCTCCATATTGCAGGAGTTCGACCCCTGCCAAGAGCGATTTTTTCAATATGGCCGCTTTGCTCCAATCTTTTGAGGATATTTACAAGGCCTTGATGCGATACCTTGTCAGAAAAACTTTTATACAAGTCAGGCAAGGTAAAAAGTGGCTTTTGAAACATATAGTCCAATATAGGTCCAGCATAAGACGATTTTGTTACTTCAGAAAATATTTTTTTTGATTCCTCATAAACACTATCCATATTCCTGAGCAATAAAATATTATCATTGCTTCGTTCTATAACAGCATTTAGGAAGAATTTAATCCAACTACTCCAGTCTCCATTCCTAGATATATTTCCTAATAATTTATAATAAGTACTTCTATAATTCTGTAAATAAGCACTCATATAGAAGTATGGTTTTTTCAAGAATTTTTTATACGCTAATAACAATGTGATTAAAAGTCTTCCAATTCTTCCATTACCATCAAGAAAAGGATGGATCATCTCAAACTGAGCATGCATGACTGCAGCCTGAATGAGAGGATTGAGATCATCGCGCTGAATAAACTTTTCCCAGTTTTCTAAGAGAGGAATAACATGATAAGGTTCTGGGGGGATATAGACAGCTGATTCCAGTTTAGAACTAGGAGCTCCTATATGAACTTGAACCATTCTCCATTGGCTAGGAGTTTTATGTTCACCTCTCGCCCCCTTCAGAAGTTGGGAATGAAGAGCTTTGACAAATGCCAGAGTAAGAGGCCTGCCTATTTCAAGCTCGTCTATTCCTATCTGCATTGCATCTCGATAATTAATAACTTCCCTTATATCATCCTGTCGATCGATCGGGGCAACAATACCGACATTCTCACCCAGGATTTCATCAAATGTTGTGATAGTTCCTTCGATCACGTTGGAGCTCTGTGCTTCCTTCAGAAGCCATGTCAGCCAAAACAAGTCAGCCTTGGCAGAGGCCTGCTGCATCATGCCATTAAGATTCGACAAGAGAGCTATCGATTGACACTCAAGCATGCCAAAACTGCCCCAATTGTCCTCGCTGGGGGAGAGGGGAAGCGGAGGGAGGAGACAAGGAGAAGGGGACGACATACAGCCTCACTGGGAAAATGTAATCTTGATCCAAGTTGACTCAAACAACGATATGTACGTTTGTTTACAAGAATCAAGATTTTTTTGTAGGCAAGGCTCCTTGTTCCAACTGGAGTGGAGACAAATGCGTGGCAACCACTATCGAAGGTGGCACAGGCCCTGGGAACAGCGCTGCGCCCATCTCTGACTGCTTGCGCTAAATCCTTGCGCCATGCAGCAGCCGCCATCCAGAGCTTTGTTTCAACTCCAGTTGGATCAAACGAGCATTTTCGTGCTTGTTTACAAAAATCAGGATTTTTTTGTAAGCAGGACTCCTTGTTCCAACTGGAGTGGAGACGCGGAAGCGACAACACGTGCTCCGTGCCCCAGCCGTCTGATTCCTTTCGCTACGGACGGATGACCTTGTCGGCCTCGGCCAGACTGGTGACGATGTCCAGCATGTTGGTGGTCTCGCCCACCTTTTTGGTGTCCAGGAGTCCGTAGTGGGTGAGGCAGGTGCCGCATACGTAGAGACTCACGCCCTGCTTCACCAGAGCTTTGAGTGCCTCCAGAGGCTTTCCTTCTTCGCAGGCCAGCCGCACACCACCGTTCAGGAGCACGACCCGCCACAGCTGATCGCCCATTTCCGGCAGGGTAGTCAGAAAATTGCCCATCAGCGCCCTGCCAAGCACATCGTCGCCACGGCCCAGCGTCTCGGTGGTAATGAGTACCACGCTCCTGCCCACCCGTGAGTGGCTGGACTGACTGGTGTGGCTGTGCTCCGCAGGCCCTGCTTCGCTGGCAGATGTCCTGTCGTCTTCCCTGCGCACGGCCTCAAGCGCCCACTCAGCGTCACTGCGCTGTTCCACGGCAACCGTATAGCCCTGCTTGCCGAGAAAGCGGCTCACATTCTCCACGGCAGCACTATTGTCCACGAGCACGCTGAACGTGTCTGGCTGTTCACTGGCAAGCAGACTGCGACAGCGGATCACCGGCTCTGGGCAGACAAGACCAAGACAATTGAGCTGCTGAGACATGGGAACACTCCTCCTCTGGAACGTGGCTGAATCTGACTTTTCCGAACTCCAGGAGTCATGAGAATCATGAAAACCTCCCGGAGCCGGCATTGCACTACTTCAGAGTGCCCCAAAAAGCTGCAAAGGTCCACAGATCTGTATTTTTGTTCTACAGGCGTTTTTTCTGTCTCTTCAGTGGAGATACTCTGTCATTTTGCATGCCAACTGCATACTTGTCCCTGCTCTTTTCCAAACAGGAGCTTCTAAAAAGACAGGTAATTTTCTTCTGTGATGCTCAAATGCATCTGGAAAACGTTCTCTGCCTTAAAAGCATCCCTGTTCCCTGCAATTTTCTCAGCATCCACAAGCATGCTCCACAACAGACAGGCACCTTGTCCAGCTCTGTCTCCTCCCTTGTTCCCCTCTCCCTTCTTCTCTATACTCCCCCAAGAAGGCAGCCTCTGCTCCCAAGCTCATGCCTCAAGGCCTCCCGAGTCGCACGGAACCTGTCCGGGAGCGATCCTTGTCCCTCACGCAAAGCACCATACGCACATCATCATGCGCACATCATCTGCACTCCCTGCGCGTCAGTGTTGCTCACGCATGCAGTTGTCGTTCTAATCCGCATCTCCTCCAACAGGGTCCTTTTGCCCCATCCTTAACCGGAGAACATTCATGGCTTCATTCAGCAGTTCCCTTG
The DNA here is from genome assembly GCA_944327295.1 of uncultured Desulfovibrio sp. Classification (GTDB taxonomy): domain Bacteria; phylum Desulfobacterota; class Desulfovibrionia; order Desulfovibrionales; family Desulfovibrionaceae; genus Desulfovibrio. The sequence continues at coordinate 11,996 of CALVHF010000044.1, forward strand.
TTGCCAAATCCCTGCGCACGCTCAGCCTGATGCTGCTGTGCTGCGTGCTCACCCTCACAGCCTTCTCCCAGGCAGCCCAGGCAGCCTCCCCCTCCCGCCAGGTTCTGGAAGTGACCGTCAACAAGGTCCTCTCCCTGCTGGCAGATCCTGCCTTTGCCAACCCGGCGACCAGGGAAAAGCAGCGGGCCCGCATAGAAGTTGAAGTGCGCAAGGTCTTCGACTTCTCGGAATTTTCCGCCCGCACGGCCGGACAGCGCTGGCGCTCCTTCAATGCCGATCAGCAAAACCGCTTTGCCGAGGCCTTTGCCGATTTGCTGCTGTCCACCTACCTTGGCCAGCTGCAGAACTACAATGGCGAACAGGTCCGCTATACGGGCGAGCGCGCCAATGCCAAGGGCACCAGAGTGGAACAGCTCACCGAAATCACCATGCATGACGGCAAGATCATCCCTGTTGCTTATCGCATGATGCCCAAGAAGGGCAGCTGGGTGGTCTATGACGTGCTGGTGGAAGGCGTGAGCCTCGTCAAGAACTACCGTACCCAGTTCCAGGACATCCTGGCCACGGCCTCCCCCGACGATCTCATTGCCCGCATCCAGGCCAAGGCCAAGGAAGTGCGCACGCGCAAGTAACCAGTTTTCAAAAACAGTTTCTCTCTTTTCTCGCAAGGCGGCTACAGATCTGTGGCCGCCTTTGTCAATTCCTCGAACTCGTGTGCCAGGGTTTCCCCATGGGCATCGGCCTGTGCTCTCTGCCGCTCAAGATCGATCCTGGCACGCTGCCGTGCTCCGGCAGTCTCGTTTCTGCGGGCCTGTCCTCCAGACGAAGCGGCAGAAGCGGACGATCTCGAAGCAGAGGCCCGGCCATTCGCCCCTTCGTTCATCCCTGCCTTTCTGTCAGGCAGTGCTGTGTCCTGTCCGTACCCACCGTCATGCCCGTTCTGTCCTCGCCGGTCCGTGGCAAAGGGGATGGGATTGCGCTCCAGCTGCCAGTCATAGGGGCAGTGCTCGGTCAGCGCATTGAGAAAGTCCCTGTCCAGGGCCGGAGCAAAGACAGCCCGCAGCACAGGTTCCTGACCAGCTCCCTGTGAGCCACTCCCCTGGACAGTCCCTTCGGGTCGGGCCCCCTCGAGCATAATATCCACGGATGAGGCCTCCTTCATGTGCTCAAGGATGGCCACGGGGCGTTCCAGTACAAGGCAGGTGGGACTGTACTGCGTGGCGCAGGCCCGTGTGGTCAGAACTCGCGGCTGCCCGGGTCTCCTGCCGGACGTTGGGGGCAAGTAGGCTGTTACGGTCACGGGGCGGCAGCGTTCGCCGTCCAGAAGGGGCTTTTCACTGACAAGCAGCACCTGCAGCTCGCCTGCCAGGCACTGCGTCCACAGCCGCACCCGGCCGCCGGTTCCCTGAAGACTTGCAGCCTGTGTGCTCATGCGCAGGGCAGGCGTTCCGTCAGGGCCCACACCTTCTGCAAGATGAATGCGATCCGAAGAGGCAGAGGCCGTCTGCCCGTGAAATTCCACCTGCGGATAACCCATGTAGTGTATCCATGTACAGCAGGGCAAGAGCACAAGCCCTGCCAGGGCACAGGTCTGCAGGAGGCGCACGTGCAACCCCTGCTTGCGCAGGAAGCCTTCAGTCCCGTGAATGTGCGCTGTCTGTTTCATGCCGCACTCCCCTGGTCGCCCCTTGTGTCGCAATAGTCTCTTCAGGGCAGCCGATCTCAATCCTTGTGTCCTGTCCGTCCGGACAGACTTGTCGATCCTGGCACGCCTTGGCCGGGGCATCGGCCCTGTGCCTGTCCGGTTGCCAGCCTCAGACCCGTCCATGACTGTTTTAAGAGTGGAGCCTAAAGGTTGATACTGTCCTCAAACCGTGCATTCGAGAGGAGTACAATGGCGGGTTGTCTCCAGTTGAATCAACCGTTGAGTTCCACTCTCACTGTTTTTTGTGAGGAAGCAGCTGGCACTGGAACTGATTGCAGTACGGGCACTCCTTTGCCTCGCCCAGGCTGCGCAAGATGCCGCAATGATCGCCCTGGCCGCCCGCACACTCATGAAGCAGTGCCTGCAAATGGCTGCGCAGATGCTGCAGGGAGGCAATCTGCTCGTCCACATTGCTGATATGCTTTTCCACGAGGGTGTTGATCCAGTCGCAGTTTTTCGTGGGATGGTCCTTGAAGGCCAGAAGTTCCTTGATCTCGGCAAGGGTCATGCCATGCAGACGACAGTGGCGGATGAAGCGCAGCTGCTCAAGATCCTTGGTGCCGTAGACACGGTAATTGCCTTCCGTGCGTTCCGGACACTGCAGAAGGCCTTCCTTCTCGTAATAGCGTATGGTGACAACCTGACACCCGGCCTTTTTTGCCAACTCTCCAATTTTCATAGAGTCAAACCCCGTACCCCCAGGGCGCACAGAGCCTCTCACCAGCACATGGGAGGCAATGGCCATGCCGTGCACTTCCCCTGCGCGAGAAAAGCAGCTCAGCTCCCAAAGGGGACTGTCCGCAAAGAACAACCATGCCTGCACCGGGAACGAAGCCCTTATTCGCGCAACATGCCTTGTGCAGGGCTCGCAGGCACACAAGGCCTGCTCCAGGAGCCAAAAACCTAGCGCAAGTCCGGCTGTCTGGCAAATGAAATGCAAAGAGGCACCGCCCCCTGACAAGCCTGGGTGGTGCCCCTCAAAAAAACGCTGCCTCATGACCCTCTGCGCCACAGGCTCATCAGCCGGGCAGCCGGGGTACGGGGTGGACGTTTCTTGCAGATACTTTCTGCAAATGATTTTCAGCGATACTTTCGAGCTATGATGTATTTCTACGGATGATCAACGAACTTGTTGGTCAGAGCCTTGCTGCCGTTATGACAGGGGGTGCAGTCCATGACGCCCTTGGCCCAGTTGGCTTCCTCACCCTTGGTCTGATGACAGGTGCCACAGGTTTCCACGGCTTCCTGCTTGGCAAAGGCGCCCTTGAATTCCTTGCCCTGGTCGATCTTGGCATTGAGAATTTCACAGGCCTTGGCAGCCACGTCGGCTGTCAGACGGCCGCAGCGCTCGTTGCGCTTCTTGCTGGTGGCTTCGATCTTGTTGGCGTAGCACCACTTGGAGACGGAGATGTGGCAGAGCACGGAGCCGGCGGCATTGTTGGGAATCTCGCCTTCCACGCCCAGGGCCTTGACAGGCTTGTAGATGGGCAGCTTGGTCACTTCGTACCAGCGGTAGAGCTCGTTGACCATGGGGGTACGCTCATTGCGGCCCCAGAACAGGGCAAAGGCTGCGGCTGCACCGTAGAGAGCGCCACAGATGGTGCCCCAGTCGGAAATACCACCCTTGTTGGCTTCCAGCATGGTGAAGGGGAAGGTATTGTAGGGAGCACCGTATTTTTCGGCCATGAGACCGATCAGGCTGTAGAAACAGCCGTAACCGCAGGCATAGCCCTTGTGCCAGTAGCCTTCATACGCCACGGCAGCCACTTCCTTGGGATCCAGCTTGTGCGGAGTCCAGCCAAAATCACCGCCATTCTGGGCAAAGCGGGTCATCTTGGCGCTCTGAGGATTCTGAGCAGCAGCCTGGTCCACCATGCTCAGCAGGGCGCTGCCAGCAGCAACGCCACCCAGACCCAGCAAACATTGTCTGCGTGAGAAATCCATAGTACTCTCCTCTTGTTTGGGTAGGACGCGAAATGCGTCAGTACAATGATTTTTTCTTTCTACCCATTGAATAGAGAAAGGTCAAGAGATGCATATATTTTCATTTTTTCAATAGAATATCAGGCAGACAGAAACAAAATGACACTGACAATACAATGAATTGATATTTATTTCACAAAAACTAATATTTTATTTTCTTGAAAAGACTCTGTACTGCAAATAGGGACACGTTTTGTTTTCAAAATAAAAGGACCAAGTTTGGCGAAAAATGCATGTGCCAGAATTTGGGAACAGGAAGCACGGCACTTGTTGTGCAGGCCTCATTGTGAAATTTGTGAAATTCTTGTCGTACCCTGTACGGGGCTTCCTGTCGCATGCCCCATGCGGCCTGTGATCTGAGCGTCTGGCAGTTTGTCTGAATGGTCTTCTTTTTTGTGCAGGTCGGCCGGAATGGCCCGCCCCCTGCTGCCGAAACTTCTTCTGCCTCCAGAAGCTCTGGAGTTCATACCCGCAGTTTCACGATATAAAAAAAGGGCTGCAGCAGGACTGCAACCCGAACTTTCTCACATGGTGTCGAGGGCGGGACTTGAACCCGCACGGCATAGCCACTGCCCCCTCAAGACAGCGTGTCTACCAGTTCCACCACCTCGACGCGAAGTGAGTATTTACGCGAAAAGGACGACGCTGGCAAGCAAAAAATGACGGTTTTGCCAAAATTGTTTCTTCTGTCTGCCAAACACGCGAAAAAATGGCCTGGAGCGGGGATTGCAAGGTACGGCCTGGCCAGTATCCAAGAGCTCTCTCCCTGACCTGTCTTTGCCGGTCTCTTGTCCCCGTGCAGCTCTTGCAGGCTCAAAGCCTCTCTCATTGCCCCTGCAAGTTCTCTCAAAAGCCCCTTTTTTCTCTTTACGGGACCGCAATTTTTGCTCTATGTATCCCTGCAGCCCGATATCAGGAGGGCTGTCTACCTTGAACCTGCCCTGTGCGTACCAGAAAGTCCCTTCTTTTGTGAAGACGGTTCTTGCTGCCATGAGGGTCCGGTTCTTCCAACCTTTCCCATTCTGCCTGAAGGCAAGAGGTTTTGCCATGGATATTCGTCTCACTCTCAGCGATCTTGGACAACTGCTCGCCAGGGGCGAGTACGCAGCCATGCTGCAGCGCTGTTCGGATCTGCTGGAAAATCCCGCTCTGCCCGTCAATTACCGGGTGCTGCTCCTGGATCAGAAAATCAAGGCGCTCACCGGTCTCAACCGTGTGGACGAGGCCATTGCCGTCTGCCAGGAAGAACTGCCTCTCATGGAACAGCTCTTTGACCCCGAGCATCCCCATGTGGCCAACATCCTGCACAACCTCTCCATGTATCTTGGAGCCAGCAACAGGCATGAGGAAGCCATTCCCTTCAGCGAGCGAGAACTTGCCATCGTCAGAAAGCATGCCAAGGGATCGAGCCGCGAGGCCGATGCCCTTGTCTCCCTGGCAGAGCATGTCTACGAACTGAGCCGCTTTGCCGAGGCTGACGAGATCCTGAAAGAGGCCCTGGCCCTGTACGAACGCAATGACGGCCGCAGAAGCCTTGGCGTGTCCACCTGTCTCAACAACCTTGGCCGCAGCAGCGAAAACCAGGGCAAAAACGAGGAAGGCGTCAAATACCTGGAAGAGGCCGCCAGCATCCGCGAGGAACTGCTGGGTGTCCATCCGGACTCTGCCTTTACCCTGCTCAATTACGGCACAGCCCTGGCAGCCACAGGCCAGTACCTGAAGGCCGCCCAAACCCTGGCCCACTGCGCAGCCCTCTACGAAGCCCTGCAGCTCTCGGACTCTCCCTATGCGGCTGCGGCCCGCAAGAACCTGGACATCTGCGCCTCGGCCCTCAATCCCACAGCTCCTGAGACCACTCTGGCCGGTGGCTGTTCGTCCTGCCACCTCTAGGCCATTTTCAGGTAAAAACCTTGCAGACTGTGCCCTCAATGGAGCTCATCCTGCTCTGTGCCGGAAGAAGCCACGACAAAAGTGGTCCTTCCGGCATATGTTTTGCGCAAGCCCCGACGGACCTGATGTACCGGCCAAAGGACAGAGCCCTGCCCTTGTCCAGCGCACCTTTCTCGCCCTTCGGAGCAGAGGACGCAGCCCATGTGGCCCGCTTTACCAACGTGCAGAGCCGCAGGCTCAGGGTACAGGCCCGCAGCCTGCTCTGGTTCGGCCTGCAGTCTCTGTACGGGCTGTACGGTCAGCACGCCTGGGGACGCTGTCCAGACAATCTTCCAGACGGCCTGCCAGCCACGCTCTCAGGCCTCACTCTGCATCATGATTGCTTAGGCAGACCCTCTTTCAGCGATGCGCGCCTGCAGTGCTCCATATCCTATGCAAAGGATCAGGTCTTCTGTCTGCTGGGTCTGACAGAACATGGAGCGTTTCCCCGCCTGGGCCTGGATTGCGAAGAACTGCGCTTCAACAGTCTCCCGCCCCTGTCCATGCTCTCCCAAAGGGAACAGCAGGAACTTTTCCTCTTTTTGCAGCTGCAGGCACAAACAAAAAAGAACACTTCTTCCCTGTCCGATCAATCCCCAGGACAGGAAAACGAACTTTGCCAGAAAACTCTGGCCAGTTCCTGCCTGCGGCGCTGGTGCGTGCGCGAGGCCCTGCTCAAGGCCCATGGCACGGGCCTGCGCCTGAACCCATCCTCCCTTGATGGCGGTTTTCTGTGGCAGCGCTGCGGGATGCAGCACATTGAAGGTCACAGGTACGCCTGGCGCTGCCTGGCCCTGCAGGGACTCTGGGTCTGCCTGGCCATTGAGGAACAGGACAGGGCCCTGCTGCACAGGGTGCGTCTTGTCCGAGTGGACAGGGCGGATATGCAGAATATGGTGCACAGACTGGACAGAACGGACGTGCCTGGAGTGCCGGACATGGCAGAGGGCACTGTTGCTGCCGATTCCTGATGGTCTCTCCTCCCCGGAGATCTTCTCTTCTTCCAGCCAGGGGGGCTTTCTGGCAAAAAGCCACAAAAAAGCCCCGGAGCTGAACAGGAGCTCAACGGGGCTTTTTCAAAAAAATCTTGGCAACGACCTACTTTCCCA
>CALVHF010000045.1 GCA_944327295.1 uncultured Desulfovibrio sp.
CTGCTGCGTGACGCTTTAGTCAGACGCACCACCGGACAGGCCCAGGATCTGACCAGGTACGATGTCATCAGACAGCGCTCTCTGAAGCTCAGAGAAGAACTGAACCTCCCTGACTCCATGCCTCTAGCTGAGGCTACCCCCTGAGCGGATACATCTCGAATGCACAATTTGAGGATAGTATCATCCTTTATGTTTCACTCTCCTATACTATTCGCGGTTTCAAAAAAGCTACTGCATAATGAACTACCGACATTGAGCAGTTAGGGATGAACAATTTAAAAACAATTATTATCAAAGGACTACATGAAAAATGGCAGGCGCAAAACATGCCAAATCAGACTCTTACACAATCTCTTTACTTTTGGAAAACACCACTGCAATTTTACAAAAGTACAAAATTTTAACCATTAAAATGCATTGACTTGTCCGTCAAAAATTATCTAATACAGTAAATGAAATCCAGTTTCAAAACACATGATCGCTATCATCTAAAACGTATAAGTTGTTGATAATACAAATTATTTAATTGTCAAAAACATACTGCTCAATGTCGGAACTAGTTATTTTTAGACAATGCCTAACCTGAGTAGTTACCAAAAAGCAAAAACCCTCTGAAACAGTAGACACAAGTCTTTTGTTTCAGAGGGAAAGGAGTGAGGGTACGAAGCGAGGAGTTGGGGAATCTTGGGATGCCGGTCAATACCGGCCAGGCTTACGAAAGATGCATGAAGAAGGTCCAGTTATTGGCAAGTACAGTGCCCCAGAACAGCCAGGACACCAAACAGCAGCCTACTGCACAGAAGAATCCATAGACAGGCAGACGCCAGGATGCCTTGCCCTCAAGAGCAATGGGGAGCGCCATGGTGCCAGTGGCGGAGGGAACCATGAAGGAGAAGTTGACTGTGTAGCCCATCATGAGGAGCCAAACAACAGGATTGACTCCGGCATTTGCAGTTGCCTTGGCAAGGATGGGGGCTATCATGCCTGCAGCACCAGTATCAGAGGCAACATTACCCATAACACCGCAGAAGGCCGAGAAGAGTCCTGTACCTGTATAGGGATCCAGCCGCCAGAATCCATCCACAACCTGCCCGAGAAGGCTGGTCGCGTCAGTCATGCTGACAAGGAGCGAGATTGACATGGCTGTCGGCCAAATCATGAAAGCTTGGACAGGCAAAATCTTGATAGAGTTGAAGCTGAGGAGACGTTCGTGTGGCTGATAGGGGAAGGGCTTGACTGGTGCACCCTGGTCAGGTGCGGGCAGAATACAGAGGATAACAGTGACACATGTGAAGATGAGGGAAGGGTTGATGTCAATGGAAGCCGGCAGGAAGGGGCGCCACAGAGGCATGAGGAAGGGCAGGGCAATGGCCAAACCGAAAATGACAATGCCCCAGACCTCAGACTTTGTGAGAGGCCCCAGCTTTCTGAGTTCTTCCGCAAAATAGTCAGCAGATCCAGAGAAAGACTTGATATCAACAGGAAAAACACAGCCAAAAAGAATTGTGACTGGAATGAGAGACAGGGCAACTGGCAAGAGCATAGTCACGGTGAAGGAGACCATGGACACCTGAAAGCCCAGAGCATCGCAGAGTGCAGACCAGGTAATAACGGCCTGTCCACCTGCCATGGGAGTCAGGAAGCCGCCGAGAGAGGCACCGATGCCAACGGCAATAATGACGAGCATGCATTCCTTGCTCTTTCTGATCTTTGCGCCCGTATCATAGCCAACGGCCTTGAGTACTTCCAGGGCAACAGGAGTCATGGCAATGGCGATAACCACGTTGGCCACAAAGAAGCTGATGGTCGTGGACAGGAGCAGCCAGGTCACAGCCTGTGCACGTACTGACGTGCCCACCTTGCTCAAGCAGAATAGAGCCATGCGCCGGGTAAATCCCCAGCGACTCCACATGCAGACAATCAGGGCAGGTCCAAGGATCATGCCGATACCAGGATGGATAAGAGTCTGCAGAACTTCACCAAACTTCATGCCAGGCAGAAAAGCCGTGCCGAGGATGGGGACTGCGACAACATAGCCCGTGGGAATACACCCGGAGCCCCACCACCAGGCAGACCAGGCGATGATGGCAAGGCCTCCGCGCTGGGTCACCGTTCCTCCCAGAGGAGAGAGAAGAAAGGCGAAATAGATAACGGGACCTAGAGCCAGAGCAAACCATTCAAAAGGAGTTCTGGAAATACCGAGCAGGGTAATCTGACCAGATTCGGTAGCAGAGCTTTGTGTTTCACCGCTCATAGCATCCTCCGATTTTGGAAAAGTTCTTGCTGCCTGTTTTTGTGCGAGAAAGAACTTGAGACTGATACAGAATGGCTATTGGGGATAATGTGGAGTAAATCTGCTAACTGCATGTAATATCAGAGTATTAGCAAGATTTGTGCCAGTCTTGAAATCGAAGGCTAAGCTCCCGTAACGTGTAATTTTTCACAAATTGTAATTTTTTTTACAAAATTAGAAATATAAAATATATTTTTATAAAATTAAACTACTTTTGTAGAAAAATGGAATTATGTTTCGGTAAAAAAGAGAGAAGAAGGAGAGTATTATTATAGATAAAAATAGAAAATGAAATTCGTTTTTTTAATTATAAAATAAAAATGAATTTCAGTTTGTTTGAAAAATATAAGGGAAAAGTTGCATATGTTTGAAAAGATAGCAGATTTTGAACTCTAAAGAGAAGAAAATTTTGTGTTGTTGGAATCAAATGTTTTATTTGTGAAAGAGAATGACAAAGAATGATGCGATACTCGATCTTGTAATTTGTGGAATAATGAACAAACTCAAGGGTAGAGGCAACTATTTTGAATTTTATTGAAAATTGTAGTTATTTGTTTGATATTATGCATGGTTGCTACCATAAATGAGTTGTTGAGAGCAGGCAGTTACTTTCAGTGAACTTTCATAGTGTGGATTCCCCTCGAATATCAACGAGGAGTATATAATTCGAGAGTGGAACATGTCGGGGGATAGCCTCCCCACAACGGCCAGGGAAGAGGGTAGTACGAGTAGAGAAGATAGGGTAGAGCCAGGTATCCCCCCACCATCAATTATTCAGGGAGAAAACCATAATGACTATTAATACAAGCTCACAAATTTGCTGTAAGTACTGTTCTTCTACATTAGTAGTAAAGGATGGATTTCGTACTAACAAAATCGGAGGGAGAACACAGCGTTATAAGTGTAGAAAATGCAATAAAGGTTTTGTAGAACCGACATTGAGCAGTATGTTTTTGATAATTAAATAATTTGTATTGTCAACAACTTACGCGTTTTGAGATGATAGCGATCATGTATTTTGAAACTGGCTTTTATTTACTGTATTAGATAATTTTTGACGGACAAGTCAATGCATTTCAATAACTAAAATTTTGTACTTTTGTAAAATTGCAGTGGTGTTTTCCAAAAGTAAAGAGATTGTGTAAGAGTCTGATTTGGCATGTTTTGCGCCTGCCATTTTGGTCCTTTCGGAAAACCGGTATGCAAGTGTAGCGGCCAGCTTCGCAGGAAGAGAGGCACACGGATAGATCTGGCCGAAGCTGGGGGAAAAGGACTCCCTCGTATCAGGCCTGTCGAGCTGATTAGCTGTTCATCCATACCGATTTTCCGCTAGAGCCGCCATTTTTCATGTAGTCCTTTGATAATACTTGTTTTTAAATTGTTCATCCCTAACTGCTCAATGTCGGAAGTTATTTCTGGACAAATCCTAAATTAATGACTTTACGCCACGAACACCCTCACCGCGTGGCTCAATACCCTACGCCTATTTTTCCCCGTGTCGGGATCGCCGCCTAGGGGAGGCTATTCGCCGACATGTTCCACTCTCTATAATTCATGTCGAGAAATCTCTGTCAGGAGCTGTAAATCGGGGTGTTGTGACAGTCATAATTCCTTCCTGGTGTTGCACGGCGAATCAGGAAGGTGGAGCAAACCTCGCCATAAGCTGCATATGTGACTTGTGTGGGCATGGAGGGTTTGATGAACAAAAAAAGAGTGCGCATCGCAAAATACGGGCGATGCGCACTCACTAATTTTGGCAAAGACGATGCAGGAGCTCAGGACGATGCCTGTACTAGCTTCTTCAGTTTCTTGGCGTAGCGGTCGGCCTCGCTGTAGACGCAGCCGCAGTAGGGTTGGCGGTAGAGGCCCATTTCCTTGGAAAGGTCGATGCCGGCCTGCCAGTAGGGCCTGAAGTCCCTGTAGAGGAACTTCGGGGCACCTTCCATGGCCGCAAGACGTTCCCCTGCTTCGCGTATGGCCTCATGGGGCTGATATCGCGAATAGAGCAGGCTTGAGAAGACGTGGGTACAGCCGAGTTTCCTGGCCTTCTCAAAGGAGCGTTCCATGCGGGATGTCACGCAGTAGTTGCAGCGTTCCGGGGGCGTATCGCGTCCCTGAACGGTCCGCAGCCAAGTGGCAAGATCCCAGGAGGCATCGTCCCAGACCATGGGAATGCCGAAATAGTCGGCACACTGTTCCGCAGCCTCGTGCCTGCGCAGGTATTCTGCCAGGGGCTGGATATTGGGATTGGAGAAGAAGCCTGTAATCTTCCAGCCTTCTTCGAGCAGGGTCTTGAGACAGATGCAGGCGCAGGGACCGCAGCACATGTGCATGAGCAAATGATTGTTCTGCGGGGCCTGTTCCCTGCCGTTTGCTGTCTCATCCTTTTCGGACTGCAGGGCTGTCTCAGGAGCGGATGACGATTTCAATGTTCTTCCCGTATTGCGTTTCCAGTTCCTTCAGGGAATCGCGCTTGTGATTGAGCACGTAGAGGCCGAGTTCCTGGGTCATTTCGTATCTGCAGGGCGACGTGGCACGCGAGCGCAGAATGCGGGCAATATCGCGCAGGGCCTGCAGGGACTGCCATTCGAGGTTGCGGCGCAGGCCTGTGCCGCCGCAGGCGGGGCAGGGTTCCATGGAGATGGAGATGGCCGAGGTACCGGTTCTCTGGCGCACAAGCTCCAGCAGGCCGAAGGAACTCATTCTGGCAATGTCGTGCCTGGCCTTGTCGTTCTTCATGGCATTGCGCAGGGTCCGTTCGACCTCGATGACATGCTTGTGTTCGCGCATTTCAATGAAGTCGATGACCACCTGGCCGCCAATGTCGCGTAGCTTCAGCTGGCGGGCAATGGTCTCGGCGGCCTCCATGTTGGTCTTGAAGGCCATGTTCTCGAAATTGCCCTTGCAGGAAATCTTGCCGGAGTTGATGTCAATGGCCATCAGCGCTTCGGTTTGATCAAAGACCAGACGTCCGCCGGAAGGCATGAGCACCTCGCGGCTGTAGATCTGGTCGAGCTGGCGGCGCAGATTGAAGCGTTCCCACAGGGAGTGGCGGGCATCGTTGTGCACGCGCACAAGGTCCTTCTTGTGCGGGAAGAGCATGGCCACGGTGTCCTTGATGCGGGCAGCAATTTCGGCATTGTCCACCCAGATTTCGCAGACATCATCGGTGAGATAGTCCCGTACGGCCCGCTCGGGCAGACCGGGCTCCTTGTAGACGCAGGCAGGAGCGGTGACGCCCGTGGCGTGCTTGCGGACCTCGTTCCAGGTACGCTTGAGGTAGGAGAGGTCGTTCTTCAGGGTGGCCTGGGTCACGCCGGCACTCACGGTACGCACGATGACACCGAGATCATCGCCGGGATCAATGCCGTTCATGAGCTCGCGCAGGCGGCTGCGCTCTTCCTCGTCGTCCACCTTGCGGGAAATGCCTATCTGTTCCTGGCCCGGAGTGAGTACAAGGAAGCGTCCGGCCAGGGAAATCCATGTGGTCAGAAACGCGCCCTTGGATCCGTTGGGTTCCTTGACGACCTGGACCAGAACTTCCTGGCCAAGGCGAAGCACCTTCTGAATGGGAGGATACTTCTTGCCTCGCACATATTCCTGGGGCGTGGTGAAGTATTCGGGATGGATTTCGTCGATCTGCAGAAAGCCGTTTTTCTCGGTGCCGAAGTCCACGAAGGCAGCCTGCAAGTTGATGTCAATGTTGACAATGACACCGCGGTAGATATTGCCCTTGATCTTCTTCTGATGGAGCATGTCCAGGTAGTATTCGTCCAGAATGCCATTGTTGGTGATGGCAACCTCGACCTGCTCGCCGGGCAGAACGCTGATGTACATGCGGCGTTTCCCGTGGCGGAAGGCCAGGGCCGCATTGCTGTCACCGTGCTCCTTTTCGTCATACACAGTGGTCACGGGACTGGAGGAACTGCCGGCCATGGACATGGTCACAGGGGCCGTGTCCTGGGAGAACGTCTCGACCACGGGCTTCTTGTGGCTTCTGCCGCCACGGCGACCCCTGCGGCGACGCTTAGACAGGGCGCTGTCCTCGGTAGTGTCATCGTCCTCGGCTCCGTCCTCGCTCCAGCCGTTTTCCATGGGCATGGCCGCAATGGATTCGGCTTCGTTGCCGGAAAGGGGCTGGGTTTCCTGCACTTCGCGCAGCCAGTCGGGCTCTTCTTCCATGGGCGCAGGTTCTGTCTCGGCAAGCTCTCTGGAAAGCTGCTGTCTGCCAGCATCCAGGCTTTCCCGTTCGCCGAATTCGGTGCCGGACAGGGGGACTTCCTGAACCTGTGCAGGTTGCGTTGCATCTTCTGCCTGAACTGTTTCATCGGTGGCAGCCTGTGCTCCAGGCTGTGCAGCATCCTCTTCGGCAGGCTCGTCCCAGCCGGTCCAGGAACTCCAGTCGCGCACAGAAGGCTGGGCGGCAGGAGAAACAGTTGTTTCAGCAGGAGAGGCCGTTTTGGCAGCTTCGGTCAAAACAGGTTCCGCAGGCGTTTCGGGGGATTCCCCGTCCTCGGCAGTGGTCTGGGACACTTCGGAAAGTTCCTGAGTCTCGCCTGCGACTGCAGCAGCTTCCAGTGCTTCCTCCTGCTCCGCAGAAAGGGAGGGCCCAGACTCTACAACAGGTTCTTGTCCGGCCTCATCCCCGTTCAGTGCGCTTTCAGACAAAGCGGCCGCATCCTGGATGTTCCGGGCAGCGCTTCCGAGAGTGTCTTCTCCAGCAGGAAAAAGAGCTTCCTGAAGGGGAAAAAGTTCCTGCCCTTCCTCTTCCTGCAGAGCCGGTTCTGCGGAGGGTTCTTCCTTCCTTGTGGCCGTCTTTTTGCTGCCGCGTGCGAGTCTGGGCTTGGCAGGGGCTTTCCTGGTCCGCCTGGCAGGTTTCTTGGCGGCAGGTCTGGCCTGACCTTCCTCGACCTGCACGGGTTCGGCTGCGGATTCCTGGGCAGGCTGTGCGCTTTCCTGTTCCTGCAGTTCAGTATTCTGGATGGTTGTATCTGCTTCCGCAAGTTCGGTCAGGGATGTCTTGGTCGTGCGCGAGGTGCGGGTGGCCCTGGTGGTGCGGGTGGTTTTCTTGCGAGGCGTCCGCTCCACCTTGCTTGTGCTGGTGCGGGGCTTGCGTGTTGTTTTCGTTTTTTTGTCAGTGGCCGGTTCACCGGCGTCAGTACCGCTCTCTGCAGCATCAGAGGCGGCAGTCAGATCCAGTTCATTGTCTGTCATATAAAATCCTAATGCTCAAGGAGAGGAGTGCTTGAGCAGCAAAGCAAAAATTGCAGCCGTTTGTTTTGGCATCTCCCTGGCTGGAAGGAGAGAGGATCAGGCGCCTGGGCAGGAACTGCACCGGCATGGTGCAGGTGCAGCCCACAGGCACAACCACATGGGATCGCCAGTCCGGCAAATCGCACCGTGCTCCCGTCATGTGCAGAGAAGGGCGAACAAAAAAGGCCAGGACGGCGACGGGAAGAGCGCAAAGGCAGCTGCCCGATACCTGCGCACACACTACGTTTTTTTTCACAATTTGCAAGAGGACAGCAGAACTTGCTAATTGTATGAATTTCCATAATATTTGCGCAAACAGATTGCTCTTTGTGCAAGTCAGTTCTGAAAAAGCCACCGCTGTGGCCCTTGAGTCAGTTCTGCACAAGAGGGCGTGCACTCAAAGGGGCAGATGTTCTTGGTGGCAATAATCTGCATATGTTACAGCTCCTCTTCTGCAGGCTGTTTCGGCACCTGAGCCTGGCATCCTTTTTTTTGCTCCCTTGCCCTGCAGGCAGCACATGGTGATCTGTTTCATCCAGCTTGTCTGTCCTGCGGCCTCAATGTGTGTCCCTTATCCTGTTGGAGGAGATGACGATCCATGGAACAGGTTCTTCATGATAAAAAGACCCTGCGCGCTGTAATGAAAAAGAGGCGTACCGCTCTTTCCCCTCTCGAGGCTGAAGAGGCGTCACAAAAGGCTCAGGAGGCGCTTCTTGAGTCTGATTTGTGGAACAAGGCATCCCGCATTGCCCTGTATGCGGCAGCCAAGGGAGAGACCGGAACGAGCTTGCTTCTTGCCGAGGCGCTGGCGCAGCACAAGGCGGTCTTCTTTCCCAGAGTCCGCAGCGGCGCACAGGGGCTGATGGACTTTGTCCAGATAAACTGTCCGCAGGATCTGGTTGAGGGAGCCTTTGGCATCAGGGCTCCGAGAGCGGAGTTGCCTGGCCTGTCTGCCGGACACTTTGTCTGTGAGCTTGCCGTGATCCCTGGCCTTGCCTTCAGCAGCAGAGGCCAGCGTCTGGGCTTTGGCGGGGGCTTTTACGACCGTTTCTTTACTGAAAGCCCTGTTCAGATTAGAATTGGCTTCTGCTATTCCTTTCAGGTTGTCACAGCCCTGCAGACCGACCCATGGGATGTGACCATGACGCATCTGTGCTCGGACAAAGGGTTTGCCGCTGTGGCTCCCTGAGTCCTTTTGGGCAGACGTGCGCAATTCCCCCCTTCAAGCAAACGTACAGAGAGTGACCTGTGGCCGTCAGAGTGCTTCCCTTTCATTTCCCAGGCATACCCGGTGTAGCCTGCCTTTTTCAGATGCGCAGCCTGCCCGGCGAGGACAATTATGAAGGCACTATAACCTTCAGAGACGACCTGGATGCTGCCAAAGTCCGGCAGAACCGCCAGGATCTTGTCAACTGCACAGGCGTTTCCACCTTTGCCGAAGTGCATCAGGTCCATGGCGATCGCCTGGTCTTTGAGCCCGAGCCTGCCAGCGTGGAGGCTGTTGCCGCGACGGAAGCCGACGGTCTGGCGACGCAGCAGGGCAATCTTGCCCTCATGATCAAGACCGCAGATTGTCAGCCCGTTCTTCTGGCCCACAAGTCCGGCCGCTACATTGCCGCCCTGCATGTGGGCTGGCGGGGCGATCGCCAGCTTTTTCCCTACACAGCCGTGCGGCGCTTCTGCGAACACTACAAGATTCTTGCCAGGGACTGCTGTGCCGTGCGCGGCCCGAGCCTGGGACCTGCCCGAGCCGAATTTGTCCACTATGCCGCCGAATGGGGCGGCTATTTTTCCAAATATCTTGATCTGGCCACCACGACCATGGATTTGTGGAGCATGACAAGGGATCAGCTGCATGCAGCCGGTATTCCCCATCGCCAGATTTATGGCATTGATCTCTGTACGGCCAGCCACCCGGAGAGCTTCTTTTCCTACCGCATGGACAGGCACTGCGGACGCCAGGCCGCGCTGATCTGGCGCCAGGCTTGAGTCTCCTTGCAGGAACAAACAGGACTTCCAGCCGGAGTCCGGGATACAAGCAATGGATAAATGTCTTCTTCTTGATGCCGGAAGCGGCGGACGAGCCTCGCAGCGCCTGATAAGCGAGTGCTTTGTGCGCCATTTTGCCAACCCTGTCCTAGCCACCATGGACGATGCTGCCGTGCTGGATTTGAACGGCCCCCTGGCCATGTCCACGGACAGCTATACAGTGACACCGCTCTTCTTTCCCGGCGGATCCATCGGTTCCCTGGCCATACACGGAACGGTCAACGATGTGTCCATGATGGGCGCCGAACCACGCTACCTGACCTGTGCCTTTGTGCTGGAGGAAGGGCTGGATCTGGAGATTCTGGATCGCGTTGTGGCAGACATGGCCCATGCTGCGGAACGAAGCGGCGTCTGCATTGTCACCGGCGACACCAAGGTTGTGCCCAGAGGTGCCTGTGACGGCATGTTCATCAATACCACCGGCATAGGCACGCTGCGCAGGCAGCCGGCTCCGTCGGGGCACGGTGCACGCCCGGGTGACGCCGTGCTCGTCAGCGGCGCCATGGGCGACCACGGTCTGACCATCATGGCTGCCAGGGAACACCTCTCCTTTGTGGAAGGCGTTGCCTCGGATTCTGCGCCCCTGAACGGCCTCGTTGCGGCAGTGATGGAGGCCGTTTCCGAAGTGCACGTTCTGCGCGATCCGACCAGGGGCGGACTTGCCACCACCCTCAACGAGATAGCCCAGCAGTCCCATGTGGGCATTGTCCTTGAGGAGGACCGCATTCCCGTGCATCCATCCGTTGCGGGCGGCTGCTCCTTCCTCGGGCTGGATCCCCTCTATCTTGCCAACGAGGGCAAGTGCATCTGCATTGTGCCGCAGGAATATGCCGAGGCAGCCCTGCAGGCCATGCGGACTTCGGAGTACGGACAGGAAGCCTGCTGCATAGGCAGGGTTCAGGATACGCAGCCCGGACGTGTCATCCTGCGCACACGCATTGGGGGAGAGCGTTTCCTGGGTATGCTCGAAGGCGCACTTCTGCCCCGCATCTGCTGAAAAAACCGGACCCAAGAGCGCCCCGTTGTACAGAGGTACAGCGGGGCGCTTTCTGCAAGAAAAAGTGTATTCGGAAAAAGCGTTTCAGAAAGAGTGCACCTATTTGGCCGAGAGTGTTGCCAGCACAGCCTTGCTCTCCTTCGTTTCCTCGCCGACACTGATGACAACAAAGGCCTTTGGCAGGGTGTGCAGGCTGTTGCGGATACGCACGTTCTCTGAGGTTACATAGAACACCCAGGTGGTGTCGTCCTGCTTGTGTACGCCGTTGACCGAAAGATCCCTGGTGGCCTTGCGGACCAGAGCTTCGGCATTCTTGCCTTCCCTGGGACAGACCCTGATGCTGATGGCTGATTTCTTGTCCGGAGAAATGAGCTGTACGCTGTTGTCCTGGATGTTTTCCTGCCAGCCGTCGGGAACATTCAGTGTGAGACGCTGGTAGTCGGGGCCGTATTCTCTGACCGCAGCTCGGGCCTGGGAGAGTGGAGCGGCAAGGGCTGGCAGAAGCAGGGCACAGACAAGGGCCTTTCTGGCACGAGCAGCCAGAGTGCCGTGCAGGGAAGATGGGTGCATGGGCATGGCAGTTTTTGTGTTGCAGACGGAAAAAGAGAAAAGGTCTGAAAAGAGGGCACAACGGCACGTCCTGCCCCCTTGCTGCGGGAAAGAGCTTAGCCTTCTTGTCTTGGGGTGTAGACGACAATGCCTTTGTACCTGGCCAGAGTGGCGGCCAGCTCTTCCTTGAACCTGGAGACAAGCATGGAGGGCTCCACAACCTTGGCACTTGCGCCAAAGCTCAGCAGCCAGGACACCACTTCATCCCTGTTGCAGGCAGAGAATTCCAGATCCAGGGAGCCGTCGGAATAGGTGACGAGAACCTGATCGCTGCCAAAGAAGCGATCCTGCACGTAGTCGGCGATATGGGGCTCGAAGTGCACCTTCACCTTGAAGGGCGTGCCGGTCATGATGCCGAAATACCTGGTTCTGGGCTCGGGGTCGGGCAGGGCGTGCTCGCGCTCGGTCACAATGAAGTCCGTGACGTGATGCAGGCAGACAAAGCAGGTTTGGGGCGCCTCGTCGACAAAGGAGGCCGGAATGACCTTTTCGTCCTCAATGCTGTCGGGAATGAGCCAGCCGGAAAGATAGACAGTATCGTCCGCAGTATAAATGTTCGTTGGTGCGACATTCCACTGCTTGGGCTGCTGCTTGTCCTTCTGATAGACGATGGTGGCAATCCTCTTGGACTGGAGAGCCTCGAGGGCAGAGGCAAGGATGTCCGCCTTGCCGGTATAGTCAATCCAGTCCTTTATGGGCGGCTCCGTGGCCGACGAGATGACGTCGTTCTTCTCCACAAAGAGCAGCCTCAGCCTGTTGATGAGCGTCGTGCAGCGCTCGCGCTGCTCTTCATCCATCTGGTCAGCAGCGTGATCAACACAGGCTTGCAGTTCGTCAAATTCTTCCTGGCTGCAGACGAGCCTGGGCCTGCGGGCCGGTGCGGACAGAGAGTACCATTCCCTGCCGCCAGCGAAATCGCGCTTGAGCTCCAGCCCCCTGCAGTTCTCGATCTGCTGCATCAGGCGAGAAATCGTCGATTTGGAGCACTGCAGCATCTCCATCAGTTCTGCAGAACTGTATTTCTTTGCTGAAAAAAGCAGCAGGTCATACAGATAAATGGCCTTTTCAAGAGCTGAAACATTGGAAGTCTTTTCCGGCACTGCAGTACTCCTTGAACAACAAAAGAGTGTTTGCACAAGCAGACGTGTCTGCACAAAACGCCAGCCCTGGTAGCTGTCTTGTCTTGTGCAACAGGTCTGACAAAAAGAAACGGTCTTGTCTGGAACAGGTGCTGTACGGGATGCCGACATGCGTCAGGCGTCCCTTCTGTTCCAGAAAACGGAATGAAAAAAGCCTGCAGCTATTCTGCCCTATATATCCGGCAACGGCAAGACAGCAGCAGGGCAGAAAAAGCAGTCAGACAGAAAGCTTGCTCAGCTTTCAGGCTAACGGAAGAACAAGGTTCTGGCAACAGAAGGCAGCAGGAAGGAGCGTTCGTCATGCTGTCGAAAAGTGTTTTAGACAGGTATGAAGGGTGCGGACGACAGCTCTTCCTGCTGCTTGCGGAAAGAGACAAAGCGATCTTGTGCAGCAGCAGCTAAAGAAAAAAGCTTCAGACCCTGTCTGCGTAGTTGCGGACCATCCAGTCTCTGTAAGCGCCCGAGCGCACATGCTCGACCCATTCCCTGTGTGCAAGATACCAGCGCACGGTTTCCTTAAGCCCTGAGGCAAAGCTGTGCACAGGCTTCCAGCCCAGCTCCTGTTCCAGCTTGCGGCAGTCAATGGCATAGCGGAAATCGTGGCCAGGCCTGTCCGTGACAAAGCGTATCTGATCGGCGTAGCGGCGCTCACAGGGCACTTCTTCCTGCAAAATGGCGCAGAGGGTCTGCACCACTTCCAGATTGGTCCGTTCCGAATGCCCGCCAATATTGTAGCTCTCGCCTGTGCGTCCCTGCTCAAGTACCAGGGCAATGGCTGCGCAGTGATCCTCCACATGCAGCCAGTCGCGGATGTTGCTGCCTGTGCCGTAGACAGGAAGGGGCTTTCCTTCCAGGGCATTGAGAATCATGAGAGAAATGAGCTTTTCCGGGAACTGGCGCGGGCCGTAGTTGTTGGAGCAGTTGGTGATGAGCACGGGCAGGCCGTAGGTCTCGTGGAAGGCCCGCACCAGATGGTCACTGGCCGCCTTGGAGGCCGAATAGGGGCTGTTGGGACTGTAGGGCGTTGTTTCGCAGAAGGCAGGATCGCCAGGCTGCAGGGCCCCGAAGACCTCGTCCGTGGAGATGTGCAGGAAGCGGAAAGACGCCCTTTTTGCGTCATCCAGACAGGACCACCAGTTCTTGACGACCCGCAGCAGGGTGGAGGTGCCAAGCACATTGGTGCGCACAAAGGCTTCTGGATCGAGGATGGAGCGATCCACATGGCTTTCCGCAGCAAAGTTGACAACAGCGTCAGGCTCATAGTGGCCGAGGAGCCACTGGATCAGCTCGGCATTGCCAATGTCTCCCTGCACGAAGATGTGGTCGGGATCCGAGGAAAGGCTGGCGAGATTTTCCAGGTTGCCGGCATAGGTGAGCTTGTCCAGATTGATGACGCGGAGGCCGCGCTGTCTGGACTGAAGGACAAAGCAGGAGCCGATAAAGCCGGCACCGCCCGTGACAAGAAGGCATTGTTGTTTGGACATGGGAATGAGAGCTGCAGGGACTGCAGAGGAGCTGTGTGTGAAGGACGTGCAGAGTCAGCGTGTGCACGTTTTGTGAAGGCAGACTGTTCGGAGCATGCAGGAGAGCACAGGACATGTGCCTGAGATTCCTGCAATACACCGCTGTCATACCCCTATTTCACAGAGCTGACAATGCTGATGGGGGGAGAGGTCAGGCAAGGTGGAGTCTCTTGGAGCGTTTGCTCGTGTCAGAAGTTCCAGGCTTTGCGCTGCTACACTTTTCGTGTCGTTTTCCTGGGCCTGACTGGTTACTGATATGGTTTCAGTGTAAGGAACCGCTGGAAACAACTCTGGAAAACAACGCTGCAATTTCGTTCCGAGTAATGTACGTTTGAGACGCTTCGGACGCGGATGGACAAATCCGGCCAGGAAAAGGGTCTTTATTGGCAGTCCTAAAACAAAAATCCTCAGGAGAAGATCTCCTGAGGAAAAATTGCAGCTCGATTTTTTGTCTCTCAAAAAAGAGCTGGACAAGCTTTTTGAAAATTTGGCGTCCCCAGGCGGATTTGAACCGCCGTTGACGGCGTGAAAGGCCGGTGTCCTGGGCCGACTAGACGATGGGGACATTGTTGGCTGGGTTACAAGGACTCGAACCTTGATTATCGGAGCCAGAATCCGACGTCCTGCCAATTGAACGATAACCCAAATTGGTCAACGCAAGAAGGCACTTTATATAGGCTAACCCTTTTTGTCAAGAAAAAAATTCGCTTTTGTCGAAATTTTTTTGCAGGACCTGCGCCAGCGCGAGAAAACGGGAGCAAACGGCAGAACAGAGGCGCCTTCCAGTCGGCAGCTGCAGGCTTTTCTTCCCTGAAGCTGCCCGTGCTTCTGCCCGAACAGACAGGGACTGAGCCGCAAAAAAAGCCTCACGCTTTCTCATGAAAGCCAAAAGTTTTCCGGACCTCTCTGGCGGACAGCATTGGGTCGGCTGGAGTGACGGGCAGAACGAAGAAGCGATTTCCGTCTCCCCGGACATGGAAAAGCCGGCCTCCAGAATGCAATGGAGCCCGGCCTTTTGTTTGGAGTGGCAGGAAGAAGAGCCTCCTGCCGCTGATTCGTCGGATGATTAGAACTCGTAGCGGAACACGCCGAACACGCCGTGACCTGTGGAGTTCTGGCCGGCCTGCAGGGTGTAGTTCACGCCCACGCTCATGTTCTCGTTGCCAAATTCAAGACCGACGCCGCCCTGCCAGATGAAGTAGTCCATCATCTGGGTTTCCAGTTCGATGGAGCGGTTCAGACCGGTGAAGCAGACGTCTTCCCTGGCCTTGATGTCGCCGGCAGCAGGAATGACCGTGAAGTCAACGGAAGGCTTGAAGTACCAGTCGCTGTTCATCTCGACTTCCCTGCTGAAGGTCACACCTACCGGGAAGGTCCAGATGCTCTGCTGGAAGCCGTCGTTTTCAAGCACTGTGCCCACATTGTTGTCCACATTATAGCCCCAGGTATTGATGCTCATGTAGCGGACACCGACATGAGGGATGATGTCGAGGACACTGGTCTCGAACTTGTACTCGCCACGCAGGCCTGCGGAAATGGCTGAGGCCTGAATGTCGGCTTCCAGATCGCCCATCTTCATGCGCTGATCCAGCTCCTGTTCCACGGAGTTCCAGGTGCTTGTGTAGGACACATCGCCCATGAGGGCGAAGTTCTCGTACTTCCAGCCCGCGTAGGCGCCAATGCCCCAGAAGGTCATGGAGTTGGTGGTGTCGCTGAAGTCGCCGGAGCTCTGGGCATAGCCGCCACCGATATTGAACATGAGACCGGCACGGAAGTTGTTGGCCCAGGTGTAGTCGGCACCAAGGGAGACGCCGCCCAGATTGGCATTGTAGCCGTAGTCAAGATTGCCGGCTTCCATGCCAAAGCCTGTCTGGTTCGACCACAGGGGCGCAATCCACAGGGCCAGGCCCAGAGCCTTTTCGTCCACAAGCTGGCCATCCACATTCATGGCCTTGGCGCCATTTTCGGGGTTGGCAAAGCCCATGCGGTTGACCACTGCATTGGTGGCCGCATCGGAGGCCATCTTGGTCATCTGCGGCACGGCGCCGGCAAAGGCAATGCGGGCAGCGCTCTCGATGGTGGTTGCGACAGCAGCCTTGTCCTTGCCAAGGTAGCGGTTATTGGTTGCACGAGAGATGAACTGGGTTCCCTGGTCATCGGCATCGACATCGTTGAGCCTGTCGGTATAAAAATCCGTGACGGCATCTGCCATGTCGTCACTCAGATCGGGATAGACCTCCCTGGCATCATTGACTGAAATTGTAACTATACTGGTACTCTCTGCATATGTGGCAGTCAGCATGTCCGTATCAGTCATGACATTTTCGGGATTTGCCCAGCCGGCATTGTGTGGCTTGCTGCCAAACCCTTCACCGAACACGGTGAACTGGTCTTCATTTCTCGCATTGGGGACGTACATCGTGGCGTTTTCTGCCACTGCGGCCGTCACTTCAGTTGTACTTGTTCCACTATAGGTGAAGACATTCTGGCCGTTCATGACAGAGCTGTCGACAATCAGCAAAGACGCGGTCGATAACTCGGACGAGCCCGCGAACTCGACTGTCTCGCTAGGCTCTGCAATGCCAACGGAAAATTGACCTTTTTTATCCAGATTCAACGTTTTGGTGGTATAGTAGGTCGCACCACGGGTGCTGGCAAATTCTGCAAATTCCAGGGCCTGCGCCAGAGAGACATCGCCATGGGCAAGCAGAGGAGAGCTTCCTGTCAGAGCGACCGTCGTGTCAAGGGTGCTTGTTCCGTCAGTACTGGTACCAAACTGTCCCACCTGCAGATTGGACTCACTGGCAACAACCTTCTGCTTGGGCGCCCATTGCTTGACAACCACAGTATTCTGATCGTTGGCAGTCAAGGTGACCATTCCTTGAGTGGTCAGTGTATCAGCCAGAAGATGTACAATGCCGTTGGAGGTCACAATACCTGTTATGTTGATGTCAGTTCCTGATAAAATCAGAGCATTACTCGGACTCACATCCTCAACGGAATTCAGATGCAGTGTCTCTGCAGAGACTGTACCGCTGCCTTGCAACACCCCAGTTATTGTAATGTTGCCGCCTGTTTCTCCATCTTTCTTGGCAAGCAGGGAACCATTGTCCAGGGTCACCTGAGCAATGTTTGCAGCACCAATGACGTTGACTGAACCTTCAGTGATGGTAAGCGCGTCAAGAGCTTCGTAATTTGCATCATTGCTCACGACAGAGATGTTCCCCGTGTTGAGAACAGCTCCCTGCACAGAGATTGCATGGTTTGTGTTCTTCGCAGCCTGTATAGATCCAACCGTGAATTCGGCACTGCCGGCGCCAAGGACATTGAGGGTAGCGTGCGTTTCAGGTCCTGTTCCAGTATCCATGACAATGTCGCCAAGAGTGCCCTTGTGATTGGCGTTAGCTGTTCCCAGCGTCACAGCTGTACTCTCTTTAGATGTTTCAGGTCCTCCAATGCGCAGGTTGCCGACGTAATCCTGTTCTGCTGTCTGCGTGCTGGTCTGGATGAGGGGAGCGCCGGTTGCATCGCCAGTCAGCACAAGCGTGCCCTTGGCAATCAATTCGGTCGCACTCCCTACCAAATGCACGCCTTTGCACGTGCCACTGATGCCATTTGCATTCATATCATCCGTGACTTGATCAATATCGCTGGTGTCTATCATTGTGACCGTTTCGGGCACGTCAACATCTACAGTGTCGTCACCCACGGTGTCCGCCAGGCTGCTGACCAGGACGTTTCCCCCATTCCCGAGCCCTATTTCTTCGGGTGCTGCCTGCACTGCGCTGGCACCGCCCATGACGAGCATGGCGGTCACGGCCAGCGAGCCAAACGTGTTCAGAAGATGGCATTTCTTCAGCACTGCCCTGTAGCGATTGAGCAGATTGCTGTAAGCTCCTTGAGTCAATTTCATACCTATCCACCCCCTTGTGGTTCTATGTTGGAGACAGGAAGCAATGTCGATGTGGCAGTGCTTTCTGTAAAGGCACATGCACCGACAATTGTTTATGAAAGGACTGAAATTTTAAAATAATAGTAGTGTAACACATGTTTTTTCTATTTTAATACTTTTGTAACAAATGTATTTACTTGATTAATCTTTTTAAAAAGATTACAGTTTTATGGAAATATGGTCAAATTTTTAAGTGCCGAATTTCTTTATTAATGTTTATGAATATTTTATTGTTACAATTAAAATACAGAAAAGAAGAGCAAGACGCTCTGAAACTTGTCCGTACCTGCAGTTCGATCAGGATATTCTGGCAGTGTTTCAGAATAGAATAGCATTTTGCTGTGAAAATAACAGACAAGTACATCGTTGTCAGAGCAAAGACATACTGCATATTGGTGCCTGTGCTCTCGTCGTGTTCAGTCTGCTGTGCCCGAACGGGCCATGTCAGTGTGTGCCAGTCCGTGTCTTTCGTCTCCCTGAGGGCTGCGGCACAGGCTTCGCAAGCGGCGTGGCTTCTGTTCTCGACGTTGAAAGCTCTTTCTTCAGAAGCCTGCTTTCCGGAGCGGAACCTGCATCATGTGCCGCCAGAACTGTCTGTACGGATTCCCTCTCATACACTGCCTGGCTGTGGCGGGCGGACAGGGCTCGATGCAGAAGTCACAGGGCAAAAAAAAAGAACGCCAGGATCTGCATCCTGACGTTCTCATTGATGGCAAGTTGGCGTCCCCAGGCGGATTTGAACCGCCGTTGACGGCGTGAAAGGCCGGTGTCCTGGGCCGACTAGACG
>CALVHF010000046.1 GCA_944327295.1 uncultured Desulfovibrio sp.
ACAGGCCTTGATGCCGTTGTCGGTCACGATGAGAGGATGCTTGCCGCCAATGGATTTCAGCCTGTTGGGGATTTCCTGAGAGCAGTTTTGGCCGACCAGGGTCACAGTGGGAATGAAGAACGATGTAATCTGGCCCATATGCATGCTTTTCAGTTCGGAACTCATAGCATCCTCCTAAGGAATGATGGGTGGAAAAGGAAAAATAAAGACTCTTTTCAAAAGATGTACGCTTGCAAGCGTTCTATTGTGGGGAAAGATTTTCGCCGCAAAGAAAGATAACTTACAAGTTTATTTGTCTTGTACATTATCTCAGAAAGAAGCGCAAGGATTTTTGCACTTTTTTTGCCTTCTTTTTTATTTTTTTTGCATACAAGAACTTGTGAGAAAAAGAGCGCTATGCATGGGAAAAATTTCATTTACGCAATATGTCTTGTGAAGGAGGGAACTTGGCAGGATAACAAAAAAATCCCGGAAGAAAGGGCTTCTTCCGGGATTGAAGGGTGAGTGAAGGGTGAGGAATGGCGTGCTGCCGGCGCGGTCTCCTGTGCAGATGGCGGGGCTAGAGCTTGTTCACCATGACCTTGGCAGGCCGCAGCAGACGGCCTTCCAGGCTGTAGCCGCTTTGCATGACACGGGCAATGGTGTCGGCCGCAAGATCCTGGCGGCTTTCGCAGCCAAGCGCCTCGTGCAGGGTCGGGTCAAAGGCCTCGCCTTCCTTGCCCACGCGCACAAGGCCATGACGGCCCACGGCGTCGAGGAGCAGCTTTTGCGTCATTTCAATGCCCTGCAGCATGTTCTTGCAGGCTTCTTCCCTGGAACCGTAGACAATGGCCAGTTCCAGGTTGTCCAAGGAGGGAATGAGGTCCTTCATGACCTTTTCAGCGGCATACTTGAGATGTTCGCCGTGCTCGCGGGTCAGGCGCTTCTTGAAGTTCTCGAGTTCGGCCTGATTGCGCATGCGTATGTCGCGGATCTCTTCCTGGCTCTTCTTCGTCTGTTCTTCCAGGGCGGCCTGCAGCCGGGCTATTTCGTCCTGCAGTTCGGTCACGGAGGGCTCTGCAGCTTCGGCTTCGGCCTGGGCTTCGCCCTCCAGGGGCTCGCCCAGCAGCACCGCGTCCTCGTCCCCTGCTTCTGTCCCTGCGTCTGCTCCGGGAGCCTTTGAGGGGTCTGCAGCAGCTTCTGTCTGTTCAGGGGCTTCGTCCCTGACAATTTCAACGGGAATTTCCACGGCACCCTCGGGCACGTCCTGAGTCTGCTCCTGCTGCATGCGGGCTTCGTCCTGCCCGGTTGTCTCGCTGTTCTTCAGTTTGTCATCCATAATACTTATCCAGTGTATGATACCGCATCACCATGCGGAAAATGTGCTCACAATCGATGTCCTGCCCCAGCCTGCTGTTCCTCACCGGGCATCGCGGCCGTGAAAGAACAGAATCGTTATCCTTGGGCAGAAACTTAAGGCCTCTGGGCCATTCGTCAAGGGCAGGCACAGCCGGCCCCTCGGAGGTCCTTGGCCGGGCGTCAGACAAGAACCGGCAGATTCAGATCCAGGTATTTGGCGGCCAGATCCTCAGGGCGGCGGCTGATGGAAATGCGCTCAATGTCTGCGGGATCCAGGGTGGCAAGCCAGGCATGGATCCTGCGTCCCATGTCTGCGAGGGCTGCCGCATCCACAAACATGGAGGCCGGACAGACCCGATAGAGATAGAGGCGCCTGTTGACAAGGACAAAGGGAAAGAGAGCGCAGGCAACGGGCCTTAGGGAGCGATCAAGACGGCAGCCCGCAGGGCCCAGGGCCTTGCAGCCGCGCTGATCGAGACAGGCCGTGTGATCATCCAGCAGATAGAAGTCGTCTGCCGTGCGATCGGAAATCTGGCGGTCGAGAAGAGCCATGGGAAAGGGCTCGCTTTCCTTTTGCGGACCGCAGCAAAAGCGGCAGTCCGGGCAGTAGTCGTTGGTCACGACACAATCGTCAAAGTCCACGTGTCTTTGCTCTGGAAAGAGCCGGGCCCAGCGGGTCCGGTACGCTTGCAGTTCGTCATCAGGCATGGGTGTGCATGCTCCATAGGTGTGTTTCCCTCTGCGGCTGCCCGGGAGAGGCGCCACAGGGGGAAGGGCGAGGCGTACGGCCTCTTTTGTGTTCAGGTTGAAGAGTGTGCAGGGTGCGCCGGCTGCGCTCCTGCGCACGGGGAGATATTTTAGTCAAAATCCGCGAGCAGGGAGTCCAGCTGCAGGCAGGAGGGGAAGCGCGTTCTGTCCTGCAGGCTGCCTGCAAGGCGCAGGCGGGCCTGGGTCAGATAGCCTGAGGCCACGCCGTTGCGCAGGGATTCGTCGGCTTCCAGGAAGGCTGCCAGCAGATCGCAGGCCTTGACAAGCTGCCCGTCCAGGGGATGCTCGCTGTCCCTGTCATGGGCTGCATGCAGCTCGGCAAAGCCTGCGGTCGTGTGCACTGTGCCGTCCAGGACAAAGCGCTGCGCAAATTCCGAGCCCGCCTCAAGACCGAGATAGTAGCGCAGTCTCGAAACGAGCAGATCCTCGCCGGCTTCCTTCAGAGGGCTGAGAATGCGCCGGTCGAGCTCTTCCTCTTCGTAGTCGCGGATGAGGCGGGCGAGCTCCGAGGAGGACTGCTTGATAGGGGAGATGATGTCTCTGGTCAGCAGTTCCGGCAGATCGTGAAACAGGCCGCAGAAGAAGTTGTTCACGCGCCTGGCCTGGCAGGTGCCCAGGGTCAGGCTGTAGAGATAGGCCAGGGCGCCCACAAAGAACATGTGCCCGAGCACATCGGTCTGGGGAATGCGGGCAAGCTGGGTCCAGCGGATCTGGAAGCGCAGCTGGCCGCAGAAGTTCACAAAGCGGGAGAGGGCCGTATCGGCCAGGATGTCGTCCATGCTAGGCACCCTTGTGGCTAGGGAGCGCAGATTTTCTTCAAAGGTGGCCGCTATCTGGGGCAGTTCCCGGTCAAAGCCGTTGAGGGGCCTGATGAGCTGGAATTCCCACTGCGAGGCAAACTGATGGGCTGCGGAGAGGATGGTTCTGGCCTCCTCGAAGGAGTCCTTTTGGGTGTGCCAGGTCCGGAAGCGGTCCCAGAAGGGACCAAGGGGCGCGAGCACGGCCTCAAGACGGCCGAAGACGTAGTGGACAAGCTTGTCGTAGTGCGACTTGTTGGCCTGGATGCGGTAGAAGATGGGCGGCTTGATGTCCGTGACCACCAGGCGGAAGAAGTAGTCGAAGAGCGCACCCTCGATAAGTTCTTGGGCCAGGGGGTAGTGGGATGCTCTTGGTCTGCTCGCGCAGGTCCGGGTCCAGAGCACGGCCGTCACGATCATCTTGTGGGCCTGCTTGTCGATTTCCGCAAGGGGGCAGGGCCTGAGCTTGTCGTTCCAGCGCATCATGTAGGCACCGGCAAAAAGCTGGCGCAGCAGGGACTTGCGGACAAGGCCGCAGGTTCCGGGCTGGTCGGACAGCTCCGGCTGTTCCGGTTCGTTCGGCAACTGGGGATCCTGCATGGAGAACCTCTTGAAAAAACGGGGAAAAGAACGGAGCGCGCGGACGCGCCGCTTTCTGCCTGATGGAGAAATTGGGGCAAAACCGTGTCACAGGCTTGACATATTGGAGAAAACGCTATAGGAACCACCGTTCAAAGCACATCCCACTGTCCCCGTTTGGTGGGGGCGCTTTTGACCCGACACAAGAATTTTCCTACACGAGTGGCTGCCGCATGGCGCCAACGGAGTTACGTTTTATGAAGACCTTCAGCCCCACACCGAAGGACATCAACCGCCAGTGGTACGTTGTTGATGCCCAGGATCAGGTGCTCGGACGTCTGGCCAGCCAGATTGCCCACCGCCTGCGTGGCAAGCATAAGCCCGAATATGCTCCCCATATGGACAACGGGGATTTCATTATTGTGGTCAACTGCGATAAAATCAAGGTGACAGGCACAAAGCTGGACAAGAAGATGTACTACCGTCATTCCGGCTGGGTGGGCGGCCTCAAGGCTACAACCCTGTCCGACATGCTTGCCGAAAAGCCCGAGCGCGTGCTCATGGCTGCTGTGCGTGGCATGCTGCCCAAGAATCGTCTGGCCCGCGCCATCCTGAAGAAGCTCAAGGTGTACGCCGGTCCCGAACATCCGCATACCGCCCAGAAGCCGCAGCCGCTGACGCTGCCCTACTAAAGGAGTGATGCCATGAGCACTTTCCATTACGGCACGGGTCGGCGCAAGACGGCAACTGCACGTACCCGTCTGTACGCCGGTACCGGCAACATTACCGTGAACGGACGTCCCTACCAGGAATACTTCAATCGCAAGACCCTGCAGATGGTCGTGAGCCAGCCTCTCAAGCTGGTCAATCTTGACGACAAGATTGATGTGCGCGTCAACGTCTGCGGCGGCGGCAACGCCGGTCAGGCCGAAGCCGTGCGTCACGGCATCAGCCGTGCCCTGCTTGTGCTCGATCCTGCCCTGCGCAGCACCCTCAAGAAAGCCGGCTTCCTGACCCGCGATTCCCGCAAGAAGGAACGCAAGAAGTACGGCCTGCGTGCTGCCCGCGCCAGATACCAGTACAGCAAGCGTTAATATCAGAACAGGCCTGCGAGCCTGTACATGCAAAAGCAAAAGCGACAAGTTCGTGCAAGCGGATTTGTCGCTTTTTGCATTAGAGCCCTGTCCGTTTCTCGTCTCTGCCCCCGTTGCGACGGCCTTTTTTCGTGCATGCCCCTTGTGCGAAAACGCCTGGGAGAAGCCTCTTGTGCACACCCTGCCGGATGAAGTACAGGCCTTGTGCATCGTCTTTCCTGCCGCAAGCCCCCAGAAGGCTCTCCTTGGGCGGCAACTGGTCTGGAACAACAGGACAAATTGCTGAGAAATGCAATATTTTCAAGAGGTTCTTGACAATATTCTGCAATATGGGATACAGATCGCCCCAGGGCTGTCCAAAGCCGGAGAGCTCATAACTTCAACATACTGTAAGGAAACTGCCGTGGCTTTAGATCCCCGTAGCGTTCCGGACTGGCAGATTGCCCTGGACGCCGAGAAAAGCATGAAAACCGTTGAGACCATAGCCGGCGAGCTTGGTCTCGAGAGCAGGGAACTGCTCCCCTACGGCCACTACATGGCCAAAATCGATGACAGGCGCGTGCTCAAGCGTCTGGGCAACCGTCCCAACGGTAAATATATAGATGTGACGGCCATTACGCCCACGCCGCTTGGCGAGGGCAAGTCCACCACAACCATCGGCCTTGTCCAGGGCCTGGCAAAGCGCGGTCAGCGCAGCTCCGCAGCCATCCGCCAGCCCTCCGCAGGTCCGGTCATGGGCATGAAGGGCTCTGCTGCTGGCGGCGGCCTTGCGCAGTGCATTCCCCTGGTGCCCTACAGTCTGAGCTTTACCGGCGACATCCACGCCATCACGGCAGCCAACAACCTTGCCATGACCGCGCTCACGGCAAGGATGCAGCATGAGCGCAACTATGACGACGAAAAGCTGCTCGCCATGTCCGGCATGCCCCGCCTGAACATAGATCCCACCAAGGTGCTCATGACCTGGTCCCTGGACTTCTGTGCCCAGGCCCTGCGCAATGTCATCATCGGCATCGAGACAGAGGGCCGCCGCAATGACGGTCTGATGATGAATTCCCACTTTGTCATCAGCGCGGCTTCTGAAGTCATGTCCATCCTTTCCCTAGCCACGGATCTGCCCGATTTGCGCAGGCGTCTCGGCAAAATCGTGGTGGCCCTGGACAGGCACGACAAGCCCGTGACCACCGAGGATCTGGGCGTGGCCGGTGCCATGTGCGCCTGGCTCACGGAGGCCATCAAGCCCAATCTTATCCAGACCCTGGAAGGCCAGCCGGTCTTTGTGCATGCCGGTCCCTTTGCCAATATTTCCCTTGGCCAGAGCTCCGTCATTGCCGACAAGGTGGCCCTCAAGCTGTCCGACTACCATGTCACGGAGTCCGGTTTCGGTTCCGAAATCGGCTACGAGAAGTTTTGGGACATCAAGTGCCGCCGCAGCGGCCTCAGGCCCGACACCGTGGTCCTCGTGGCCACCATCCGTGCCCTCAAGCGCCATGGCGGCGCCCCGGCTCCCGTGCCCGGCCGGCCCATGCCCGAAGCCTATACAAGGGAAGATGTGGGGCTTGTGGAGGCTGGCTGCGAGAACCTGCTGCACCACATTAATATAGTGAAGAAGTCCGGCGTGCCCTGCGTGGTCTGCCTCAATGCCTTTGTGACGGACACCGCGGCGGAAATTGCCACGGTGCGCCGCTTCTGCGAGGCTGCCGGCGCCCGCGTGGCCGTTTCCGAGCACTGGGCAAAGGGCGGCGAAGGCGCCCTGGAATTGGCCGACGCCGTTCTGGACGCCTGCCGCGAGGAAAGCCACTTCAAGCCCCTCTTTGATCGCAGCACAACCTTTGCGGAGCGCATAGAGACCATAGCCAGGGAAGTGTACGGAGCCGAAGGCGTGAAGTTCAGGGATCTGGCCCTGCGCAAGCTCTCCGTCCTGCAGGCCAGGGAGGACGCGGCCGATCTCGATGTCTGCATGGTCAAGACGCAGTACTCCATCTCCGACGATGCCAAGCGCATCGGAGCCCCGAAGGGCTGGAAGCTCGGCGTGCGCGATGTGCTCTTCCACGGTGGTGCGGGTCTCGTCATTCCCGTGGCAGGCGATATCAGCCTCATGCCCGGCACAGGATCGCGTCCTGCCTTCCGCAACATTGACGTGGATACCGAGACGGGCACAGTGACTGGTCTTTTCTAGAAAAAACGAAGGACTGCCTTGAACAGGCAGTGCGTGTCCCCTCCGGAGCAGTGTTCCTGCTGCCCGGAGGGCTTCTTTGTTTTGGGGGGGGACACGGTTCGTTGTCTGTCGGGGACATGGTGTCTTTTGCGGATGTGTGCAAAAGCAGGGGGCAGGAAGTTTTTTTTCTTAACTTTTTTTCCTGTTTCGCGTATGAGTAGTCTTTGGAGAGCGTTTCCTGAACTGACCGGCTGGAACCCGTTCAGCTTTTCTTTGCTCATCTCCTGACAATCATGTTTCTTTTTCGTGATCGATCTTGTGTCCGCCTGCTCCATGCAGGCATTGCGTGGACGGCACGGGACAGGGAAGAGCGGAAGAAGCAAGGACAAGGATGGACAGGAATGGAGCGGAAGAGCCGCCGGGACAGGGAATGCGCCACCAAGTTCAACCGTATTTCTCAAGGAGTTGACATGAAAGTTCGCACATCTCTCCTGGCCCTGCTCTGCGCAGTGGGGTTGTGCCTGGGCACGGCTCCCGTCTGCAGCGCAGCCGACCAGGGTCCCATCAAAATCGGTGTCTTCCTGCCCCTGACCGGCCAGAATGCCTTTGGCGGACAGCTTGAACTGGACGGTGTCCGTCTCGCACATAAGGAAATGCCCAAGGTGCTCGACCGTGAGGTTGAACTTGTGGTCGTGGACAACAAGTCGGACAAGGTGGAATCCGGCAATGCCGTCAAGCGCCTCATCGAGCGCGACCATGTCTCTGCCATCATCGGCTCCTACGGTTCCTCCCTGGCCATGGCCGGCGGTGAAGTGGCCGAAAAGGGCAAGACCCCCGTGGTCGGCACTTCCTGCACCAATCCCCTCGTGACCATGGGCAAGAAGTACTACTTCCGCGTGTGCTACATCGACCCTTGGCAGGGCTCTGCTGCAGCCACCTACGTGTTCGACAACCTCAAGATGAAGAAGGCCGCTGTCCTCATGGACATGACCAACGACTACGCCGTGGGTCTGGCCTCCTTCTTTGAACGTTCCTTCAAGAAGCTCGGCGGCGAAGTTGTGGCCAAGCTCAAGTACAGCTCCGGCGATCAGGACTTCACGGCCCAGCTCACCGAACTTATCCGCCTGCAGCCTGACGTGGTCTTCATGCCCGCCTACTTTGCCGAAGGCGCCATCATCATGAAGCAGGCCCGCGAACTTGGTGCCAAGTTCCGTCTCATGGGCGCCGACGCCATGGACAACCCCGACACCGTGAAGCTCGGCGGCAAGGCTGTGGAAGGCTTCATGCACACCACCTTCCCCTATGACGCCAAGATGCCCAACATGTCCGCCGAAGCCAAGAAGTTCACGGAAGTCTGGTACAAGGCCAATCCCAACAAGGATCCCAACGTCAACGCCGCTCTGGGCTACAATGCCTACTACCTGATCATGGACGCCATCAAGCGTGCCGGTTCCGCCGATCAGCAGGCCATTACCAATGCCCTGGCCAAGACCAAGGGCCTGGCCACGCCTCTGGGCGAACTGACCATCAATGCCACCCATGACGCCGAAATGCCTGTGGGCATCATTGAGTACCGCAACGGCCAGCGCGTCTATCTGACCGAAGTGTCGCCCAAGTAGGGCAGGCGCTCCTTATTTCGTGGAAGCCGGACATGCCGCAAGGCCTGTCCGGCTTGCACTCTTTGATCCTTCGTGTTTTTTCTGGGGGCCCCAATGAGCCTGGAAATGTTTTTTCAGCATTGTTTCAACGCACTGACGCTGGGGTCGCTGTATGCACTGATAGCCATTGGTTACACCATGGTGTACGGCGTGCTGCGACTCATCAACTTTGCTCACGGCGACATACTCATGGTTGGTGCGTATTTTGTTTTCTTTGGCACATTTGCCTTCGGCTGGCCATGGGGTGTCTCCGCCATTGTCGCTGTAGCCGGAGCCAGTCTGCTGGGCGTGCTTGTGGAACGGGTCGCCTACAGACCCCTGCGCGAGGCTCCGCGAATTTCCGCACTGATTTCTGCCATCGCCGTCTCCTTCTTCATCGAAAGCCTGGCCGTCGTGGTCTTTACCGGACAGCCCAGGCCCGTGCTCCAGCCCGACTGGCTCATTTCCGAATGGCAGCTCGGCAACATCCGCGTGCTCAAGCTGACGGCCTTTGTGCCGGTCATGACCGCTGTCCTTGTGGCTGGCCTGCTCTATATCCTCTACCGCACCAAGCCCGGCCTGGCCATGCGGGCCATTTCCAAGGACATCGAGACCACCAGGCTCATGGGCGTGCGGGTGGACAACATCATTGCCTTCACCTTTGCCGTCGGTTCCGCCCTGGCTGCGGCCTCGGGCATCATGTGGGCCTTGCGCTATCCGCAGGTGCATCCCTACATGGGCATCATGCCCGGTCTCAAGGCCTTTGTGGCTGCCGTTGTCGGCGGCATAGGCTCCGTGCAGGGCGCCGTCATAGGCGGGGTCATCCTGGGCTTTGTGGAAATCATGTCCATTGCCTTCTTCCCCGAACTTTCGGGCTACCGGGATGCCTTTGCCTTCATCATCCTGGTCCTGGTGCTTGTCTTCAAGCCCACAGGCTTGCTCGGTGAAGACCTGAAGGAGAAGATCTGATGCAGTTCAATCGCAATACCTTCATCTGTCTCGCCCTCATGCTGGCAGGCGGCCTCTTTCTGACGCAGGCCGATCTGTTCCTGAGCGACTACCAGCTCTACATCTGCAAGCTGTTCTTCATCAATGCCATCCTGGCCCTGTCCCTGAACCTCATCTACGGCTTCACGGGCATGTTCTCCCTGGGGCACGCAGGTTTCATGGCCCTTGGCGCCTACATGGCCGCCCTGTGCATCCTGCCCCCAGAGCAGAAGGAAATGATGTGGATTCTTGAACCCATCATCTGGCCCTTCTCGGATCTCTTCACGCCCTTCTGGCTGGCCGTCATCCTGGGGGGCCTTGTGGCCCTCGTCTTTGCCTTCATTATAGCCGTGCCGGCCCTGCGCTTGGGCGACGACTACCTGGGCATTGCCACCCTGGGCTTTGCGGAAATCATCCGCGTCCTGCTCACCAATGCCACGCCCATCACCAACGGCTCCCTGGGCATCAAGGGCATTCCCGATGCGGCCACCCTGGTCACCTGTTATGTGTGGATGCTCATCACCCTGGTCGTCATTTCGCGCATTGTGTACGGCAATTTCGGCAATGTGCTGCGCTGCATCAGGGACAATGAAATTGCCGCCCAGGTCATGGGCATCAACGTCTTTGCCTACAAGGTCATGTCCTTCTGCGTGGGCGCCTTCTTTGCCGGAGTGGGCGGTGCCCTTCTGGCCTCGCACCTCTCCACCATCGACCCCAAGATGTTCAACTTCCTGCTGACCTTCAACGTGCTCATGTTCGTGGTCGCAGGCGGTCTCGGCTCCCTGTCGGGCTCCGTCATAGGCGCAGGCATCATCACAGTCCTGCTGGAATGGCTGCGTGCCATAGAGGAACCCATGGAATTCTTGGGCATGGAAATACCTGGAATTCCCGGCATGCGCATGGTGGTCTTCTCCCTGGTGCTGCTGGCCATCATCCTCTATCGCCGTGAAGGTATCATGGGCTCCAGGGAAATCACTCTGGCAGGCATTGCCAGATTCTTCAGACGCTTCACCCAGACTGCAGGGAGGGCCGGACAATGAGTTTTACCCTACCAGAACCGGAACAGGCTCTCCTGGCTGCGCAGAATGTCACCATGCGCTTTGGCGGCATCGTGGCCGTGAACGATATGTCCCTGGCCCTGCCCAAGGGAAGCATCTGCGGCATTATCGGCCCCAACGGCGCCGGCAAGACCACCATGTTCAACATCCTGAGCGGCTTTTACACGCCCACAGAGGGCGATGTGCTCTACCAGGGCCATTCCGTGAAACGCCTCAAGCCGGACCAGGTCTGCAAGCTGGGCATAGCCCGCACCTTCCAGAACATCCGCCTGTCCAGCCAGATGACCGTGCTCGAAAATGTCATGGTGGGCTGTCATGTGCGCAGGCACTGTTCCTGGTGGATGGCGGCCCTGGGCCTGCCCAACTACTACCGAGAGGAGCGTGAAATCAGGGAAAAGGCCCGCAGGCTGGTCGAAAAGGTGGATCTCGCCGACATGGTCAATGAAAAGGCCGGATCCCTGCCCTATGGTGCCCAGCGCCGCCTGGAAATAGCCAGGGCACTTGCCACGGAGCCGAAGCTCCTGCTCCTGGACGAGCCCGCAGCCGGCATGAATCCCCAGGAAAGCCTGGATCTCATGCACTTTATCCGTCAGATCCGAGACGAGTTCGGCCTGACCATCCTGCTCATCGAACACGACATGAAGGTCGTCATGGGCGTGTGCGAATACATCTGGGTCATGGAATACGGCGCGCCCATTGCCGAGGGCGAAGCCGCCGACATACAGTCCAATCCAGAAGTCATCAGGGCCTACCTGGGCGACGATTTCGTCAAGGGCGATCAGGAGTAAGCCATGGCTGATACTATGTTGCAAATCAAGGATCTGCATGTCAATTACGGCGGTATCTGCGCCGTGCAGGGCGTCAATTTGTCCATTGAGCGCGGGAGCATCGTGACCCTGGTTGGCGCCAACGGCGCCGGAAAGAGCAGCATCATCCGCAGCATTGCCGGCCTGAACCGCGAGGTAAAGGGCGACATCCTCTTTTCCCGCAAGCATGGCGATGCGCCCGAGTCCATCCTGGGCCTGCGCCCCGAGAACATGGTGCGCCGCGGCATCTCCCTCTCGCCTGAGGGCCGGCGCATCCTGCCCCATCTCACGGTGGAGGAGAACCTCAGCCTGGGGGCCTATTCGCGCAACGACAGGGAAGGCATAGAAGAGGACAGGGAGAAGGTCTACACCCTTTTCCCCCGCCTCAGGGAACGCAGCTGGCAGAAGGGCGGCACCCTCTCCGGCGGCGAGCAGCAGATGCTGGCCGTGGGGCGGGCGCTCATGAGCCGGCCGGACCTCATCATGCTGGACGAACCGTCTCTCGGCCTGGCCCCCCTGCTTGTGAAGGAAATCTTCGGCATCATCACCCGCATTCACGAGACCGGCGTTACCGTGCTTCTGGTGGAACAGAATGCCTATGCTGCCCTCAATGTGGCCGACTATGCCTACATCCTGGAAGTTGGTCGCATTGCCCTGGAAGGAACGGGCAAGGAGCTGCTCTCCAACCCGCAGGTGCGCTCGGCCTACCTTGGCGGCTAGCTTCTCCTGAAAATTTACTGAAAACAAAAAACGTGTACCTGGCACTTTCCGGGTACACGTTTTTTGCTTTCATTGGCACTCCTGCACCGGGCCTCTGGAGCAATGCACAGAGGGCCGGTCGCAGGGGAGACAGGGGATTTTTCAGGAGA
Source organism: uncultured Desulfovibrio sp. (assembly GCA_944327295.1). Classification (GTDB taxonomy): domain Bacteria; phylum Desulfobacterota; class Desulfovibrionia; order Desulfovibrionales; family Desulfovibrionaceae; genus Desulfovibrio. The sequence continues at coordinate 12,092 of CALVHF010000046.1, forward strand.
GGACAAAGCGCTGGGGCTGGCCCGTGGCATAGGTGACCGTGATGGCGTTCCTGTCGAAGTTCCACTGGGGCTGGCGGGTGTTGTGGAGCACATGACGCCACAGATCATGATAGAAGACCGGCCACCAGTCCTTGTCGCTGACCGGGCCAAGGCTTGAGACACCGAGCTCGATGTAGGAATCGAAGCGGGCGGACATGGAATGGTATTCGCGGCGCAGGCCCTGGCCAAGGAAGGTGCCTGTGTGCCTGTTGGCCACAATGGTGTAGAGGAAGTCTTCTACAGGGAAGTCTTCGCCCTCGGTACGCGGCGAAAAGGAGATGAGCAGGAAGTCCTCGAAGGTGGAGACATTGGCAAGGACAGGGGCCAGGTGATCGCTCATCCAGTTTCCGGGCGAGGTAGTCATGACACAGCATTCCTCTCCGTCCGGCTTCGTGTAGTAGAAGGAGTAGGAATCCTCCTCGCTGTTCTTCTGCAGGCGCACGCCCTCTATGGTACGCGGGGCAAAGGTTCCGGTGACAGGGAGGACAATGCGATCGCCCTCAAGCAGGGGGGAGTGGACCACTATTCTCCTGTCGTCGAGATCCACCTTGAAGAAGAGCCACTCGCCGGCATTGGGGGTTTCCGGAAAGCCGAAGTGCGTATAGATGCGCTCGCCGATCAGAAAGCCATGACCGACCGGTGTGACGAGATCGCTTCCCAGAATGGTGAAGCTGTTCGTGCCGTTGAAGCCGTCAAAGTGGATGGCGCCTGCATTGGGTGTGGGATCGTTCCTGGACGAGGACGCCGCAAACCACTGAGCAGAAGGAGCTGTAAAGGAAATGGACATATGTTCCTCCCTTGTCGTGACGCAAAGCAAAAACAGGTCTCCTGCACAAGACAAACAAGAACCCATGGGCAAGGGCTGTGGCATACAGGGCGGGGCCTGGCCTTCCCATTGTGCGGACACAGTACGGAGAGGGCCGGGCCGTTGCGTTGCAATGGGTCTTTTGTGCTGCTGTATCACAAGAGTCGGCACTTCTGCCAGACCCTGGCAGCACTTTTTGAGGAGCCGGGAGAAGACCGGAGGTGTCGCTTTCAGGCTAATTCTCCGATTTTGTTTGAGAAAAATCCGAAAGCTTCTTTTTTGCATGCTTTTTTTCAGGCTTGCGGGCACACAAGGCGCATCTGATGCCAGGACACGCCGCCGTGACTGGAATAGGGGCTTAAGCCTTCGTCCACAAAGCCTGCCCCGGCATACAGGGGGATGAGTCCTTTCTTGCAGGTGAGCACAATGCCTGCACGGCCCTCGGCCGCAACCTGGGCCCCTATTTCCTGCAAAAGCCGTGTGGCCAGGCCCTGATGCCGGAAGCGCACATCCGTGCACACGCTGAAGAGCATCTGCCAGCGGCCGCAGGGGGTGTGCAGGCGGGTATTGGCATACATGTCGTCCGTGAGATCGGGACTGTCGGTCACAAGACCGCAGGCATAGGCCAGAAGCTCTGGTCCCTGGCACAGAAGCCAGAAGCGATCAGGAAAGACCTGTAGGCGTTCCTTCATGCGTGCGCTGTCTGCGGCCTCGGCAGGCGGAAAGGATCGGGCTTCAAGACTTGCCAGGGCTGCCAGATCGTCAAGTGTGGCCGAACGTAGAAGGGGCAGGCTGTCTGGATTGTCCAAGCCTGCCCCTGTGCTGTCTTTGCTGCAGATGGGCATGGGTTTTCCTACATGCCCAGATAGGCCGTGCGAACCTGTTCGCTGGCCAGGAGATTGGCGGCGCTGTCTTCCATGGTGATGCGCCCGTTTTCCATGACATAGCCCCTGTGGGCAATGTGCAGGGCCTGGTTGGCGTTCTGTTCCACCAGAAAGACGGTGGTGCCGTCGCTGTTGACCTTCTGTATGATTCGGAAGATCTGCTGAATGATGATGGGCGCAAGGCCCAAGGAGGGTTCGTCCAGGAGCAGGAGCCTGGGGCGTGCCATGATGGCCCGGCCCACGGCCAGCATTTGCTGCTCGCCGCCGGAAAGGGTGCCGCCGGCCTGGCCCATGCGCTGCTTCAGGATGGGGAAGAGCTCGAAGACATACTCCATGTCCCTGGCAATACCGTCCTTGTCCCTGCGCAGGAAGGCGCCCAAGTCCAGGTTCTCGGCCACGGTGAGCTCGGGGAAGATGAGACGGCCCTCGGGCACCTGGGAAATGCCCAGGCGCACGATTTCATTGGGCTGCAGGTTGTGGATGGGCTTGCCGTTGAGCAGGATTTCGCCGCTGGCCGGATGCTGAATGCCGCAGATGGTCATCAGGGTGGTGGACTTGCCGGCGCCGTTGGCGCCGATCAGGGTAACAATTTCCCCCTCGTCCACATGCAGGGAGACATCGCGCAGAGCCTGTATGACTCCGTAATAGGTATTGATGGACTTGAGCTCAAGCATCACGACTTTCTCCCAGATAGGCCTTGATGACGTCGGGGTTGTGGCGGATTTCCTCAGGTGTGCCGCTGGCTATGGGCGAACCGTATTCCATCACGTAAATGCGGTCGGACAGGGACATGACCATGCTCATGTCGTGCTCGATAAGCAGAACGGAGAGGTTGTGCTCATCGCGCAGGCGCAAAATGAGTTCCTTGAGTTCCCTGGTTTCATGGGGATTCATGCCTGCGGCCGGCTCGTCCAGAAGCAGCATGTGCGGATTAGTGGCCATGGCACGGGCAATTTCCAGACGGCGCTGGGCACCGTAGGGCAGATTGCAGGCCGTGTCTTCCCAGTGGCGCTCCAGGCCCACGGTCTTCAGAAGCTCGTAGCTGCGGTCAATGGTGTCCTGTTCTTCGCGCACGGTCCTGCGGTCGCGCAGAAGGGCAGACAGAATGCCTGCATGCGTGTGGCAGTGACAGCCCACCATGACATTTTCGAGCACCGTCATCTGGCTGAAGAGACGGATGTTCTGGAAGGTGCGGGCCATGCCCAGGGCCGTAATCTCGTAGGTCTTGCGGCCGTTGAGCCTGTGGCGCGTGCCCTCCACGGTCAGGAACATGTCGCCGCTCGTGGGCTTGTAGATGCCGGTAATGCAGTTGAAGAAGGTCGTCTTGCCGGCGCCGTTGGGACCGATGAGGGCCACGATTTCCTTCTCGTGCACGGTGAGACAGACTTCGTTGAGCGCACGAAGCCCGCCGAAGTCCTGAATGAGCTCGTCTACTTCAAGCACGGGTTTCATGCCTGCTCCTCCCGCCCCTCAAGGGCTGTAATGTGGTACTTGCGGCGCTCGCCGGTAATGAGGCCCTGGGGCCTGAAGATCATCATGAGGACCATGGTCGCGCCAAAGAGGAGCATGCGGTAGTCGGCAAAGGCACGCAGGTATTCGGGCACAAGGATGAGGATGAGGGCACCGAGGGTTACGCCCGTGATGGAGCCCATGCCGCCCAGCACCACCATGGAGAGCATCATGGCGCTTTCCATGAAGGTGAAGGAGGCGGGGTTCACGAAACTGGTCTTGGCGGCAAAGAACACACCGGCAAAGCCTGCCCAGGCAGAGCTCAGGGCAAAGGCCATGAGCTTGACCCTGGTCAGGTTGATGCCCATGGCTTCGGAGGCGATTTCATCCTCGCGCAGGGCCTGCAGGGCAAGGCCCACACGGGAATTCTTCAGTCTGGAGATGGTGATGATGGTCACTATGACTGCAGCCAGGCACAGATAGTAGAGGTAGATCGTGTTGGACTGTAGGGAGAGCTCCATGCCGAAGAGACCGGGCTTGGGAATATTGCTGATGCCGTGGCTGCCGCCCGTGACACCGACCCAGTTCAGGAGGATGAGGCGGACGATTTCGCCAAAGCCCAGGGTCACGATGGCCAGGTAGTCGCCGCGCAGGCGCAGCACCGGGAAACCCAGGGCCAGGCCGAAGAGAATGGTCATGATGCCGCCAATGGGCAGGCAGATCCAGAAGCCGAAGCCGAAATAGGTGGTGAGCAGGGCGTAGGTGTAGGCTCCTATGGCATAGAAGGCCGCGTAGCCGAGCACGAGCTGGCCTGCCAGCCCCACCACGATGTTCAGACCCAGGGCCAGCATGACATAGATGAGGGCCGAAATGAGGATGGAGATCTGGTAGATGCTGCCGAGCACGGGCAGGAAGGGGATGGCGACCAGGAAGAGGAGCAGGACTGTCAGACAGGCTCCCCTTGTCTTCTTCTGCTTGAAGAGGCCCAGGGTGGCCGTGACGCCCTTTGGCATGTGCATGTGCACGGCCGAGGTCTGCACGCGGGAGAAGTACCAGTCCCAGACAAGGGAGGCAAAGAAGATGCCTATGCCGAGAGCAACGAGGCGCTCCCAGAGAAAGCTTATGGAATTGTCCGGATTGACGTGCAGCCCCATGATGGGCGAGCAGAGCACCATAAACCAGACAGCCACCAGAAGTGCTTTGAATATCCGTTTCATGCTGTGCTCCTACACCTTCTGCACCTGGCGCTTGCCGAGGATGCCGTCCGGACGGAAAATGAGAATGAGAATGAGCAAGCAGAAAGAGAGCACATCCTCGTAGTTGCCGGAGACGTAGCCTGTAGTGAAGGATTCGGCCAGTCCCAGGACAAGGCCACCCACCACGGCGCCGGGCACGGATCCGATGCCGCCGAGCACGGCGGCCGTGAAGGCCTTCATGCCGGCCAGGAATCCGATGCCGAAGTTGATTTGTCCCATGTGGGAGGCAATGAGCACGCCGCCCAGGGCTGCCAGGGCGGAGCCCACAATAAAGGTCACGGAGATGATGTGGTTGGCGTCAATGCCCAGCAGCATGGCCATGGTGCGGTTCTGGGCCGTGGCGCGCATGGCCTTGCCCATGCGGGTGTAGCGGATCCAGAGCATGAGCACGACCATGGTGGTGAAGCTCACGACCAGGATAAAGAAGTCGCTCGGCCCCAGGACATCGCCAAACAGGGCCAGAATGCCGTCAATCTCGGGCAGCAGCATGGGGAAGGGCACGAAGTCCGGGGTCTGGGCCAGGAGCACGTAGTTCTGCAGGAAGGTGGACATGCCGATGGCCGAAATGAGCGGAGAGAGTCTGGGCGCGTTGCGCAGCGGCTTGTAGGCAATTTTTTCCATGGTGTAGCCGTAGGCGGAGGTCCAGACAATGGCTGCCAGGGCAGCAACGATGAGAATACCGCCTTCCGGAAAGCCGATGTAGCCCAGAAGGCCTGCGACCAGTAGAGCGGTAAAGGCACCCACCATGTAGATTTCACCGTGGGCAAAGTTAATGAGACCAATAATGCCGTAGACCAGAGTGTAGCCGAGCGCGATGAGCGCGTAGATGCTGCCTCTGGTCAGACCGCCGAAAAAGAGTTCTATAAAATACTGAAAATCCATGCTGGCCGCGACCTGTAGAATGCAGGGGACGGAAGGAACCCTCCCGTCCCCTGAAAGGAGTCTGCCGTTAGTCTAATGTAACGGAGTAATCTGTTTCTTCAAACTTGCCATTCTTGATGACATAGATGGAGAGAGCAAGACCTGTGGCATCGCCGGACTTGCTGAACTTGAGGGTGCCCAGAGGGGTGTCCACGGGCTTTGTCTGCAGGGCTGCGATGATCTTGTCCGTCTCGGTGGAACCGGCTTCCTTGATGCCGTTCACCAGAGCCAGCATGGCGGCGTAGGCATTGTAGTAGAAGGAACCGGGTTCGCTGTTGAACATGTCAATGTGACCCTGGCGGGCTTCCTTGTACACAGGCAGGGAGGCAGTGTCCTTGGGATAGGAGCAGTACACGCCTTCGGCAGCCTTGCCAGCCATCTTGATGAAAGCATCGTCCTTGAGACCGTCAGGACCGATGACCGGAGTCTTCACACGGTCGCGGCGCATCTGCTGCAGAAGCTTGGAGGCCGTGGGTTGGTAGCCGCCAAAGACGATGATGTCGGCCTTGGCGCGGCGCAGCTTGCGCACGATGGGGCTGAAGTCGACGGCATCGGGGGTAATGGCTTCGAAGAGCACGGTGGAGGCACCGCCAGCTTCCATGAGGGCACGGTTGTTGTCGCAGAAACCCTTGCCGTAGTCGCCATTGTCATGGATGTAGGCGACCTTCTTGGCCTTCAGGCTTTCCAGCATGAAGCGGCTGGTCAGCTTGGCCTGGTCGTCGTCCTTGGCAATGGTGCGGAAGAACATGGGATTGGCTCCGTTGGCGCTGAGACCGGGCGTGGTGGCAGACGGAGACATGGAAATGATGCGTGCATCATTGTACAGAGGCAGGGAGGCCTTGGTCGGGCCGGAGCAGATGTGGCCCATGACAACGGCGACCTTGTCGCTAATCAGTTTTGTGGCAGCGTTGGTGGCAAGTTCGGGCTTGCATTGATCGTCGGCAATGTCGAGTTCCAGCTGTTTGCCGAGAAGGCCGCCTGCGGCATTGACCTTGGCCACAACAACCTTGGCAGCATTGAGGCTGGGCACGCC
>CALVHF010000047.1 GCA_944327295.1 uncultured Desulfovibrio sp.
TTTTGAAAAAGCTTTTCCTTTTCGCTTTTTCTGGATCTGGTCACATTGCTTTTCTCACATGCTGTGACTATGATGCGTGCTTCCTGAAAGTCCCCTCAAGGCGTCTTGCCGGCTGCCGGCACACCGTCTGTCTGTCCGTCTGGCCGCCCCCTGCAGGCCTGCCTGGCACGCCGTGTCCCTGGGCCTTTCTCTTCCCCAATTGTGCACGATGCGGATCCTCTTTTCAGTACTCCACGTCGGCATCCATTACCTGCCGAGGCATGCATGGTCAAACCGTCCCAAGATACAGCCCCCTCTCAGTCTTCCAGGCTTCAGCTCGCCGTTCTTCCGGTGGTTGATGTCGTCATCTTTCCCCGCGCCGTCATTCCTCTTTACGTCGGGCGCGAGCAGTCCATGCAGGCCGTGGAATACGCCTACAGGACCCACTCGCCCGTCTTCGTGACGCTGCAGAAGGATACCAGCCTGGACAAGGTCAAGTCCGCAGGGGATTTGCACACCATTGGCGTCTGCTGCGATATTGTGCAGATGTTCCGCATGCCGGACGGCACCATCAAGGGCCTGTTCGAGGGCACGCAGAGGGCCTGCCTGGAAGAACTCTCCTTCCAGAAGGGGGCGCTCTTTGCCACCGTGCGCCCCGTGGCGGACAAGCCTGGCAGCACCTCCCACACGAGGGCCATGGTCGAGCTCATCAGGGAAGCCGTGGAAGAGCTGCTGCGCGACGGCAGCAAGCTTGGCCGCAGCTCCCTGGACGTCCTGCGCCCCATCCTGCAGATGGACAATGCGTCCGCCCTGGCTGATGCCCTGGCCACCAGGCTCTCCCTCTCCTGCCAGGATAAGCAGGAGCTTCTGGAAGCCCTGGACACAGGTCAGCGCCTGGAAGCCATCTACGGGCACATTGCCAGCGTGAACACGGCCGCTGCCCTGGAAAAGCACATCAAGATGCGCGTGCGGGAGCAGATGGACAAGACCCAGCGCGAGTACTACCTCACAGAGCAGCTCAAGGTCATCAACAAGGAACTGGGCCGTGACGTGGATGTCATGGAGGACATCAATACCCTGGAAAAGCGCCTTAAGGAGAAGAATCTGCCCGAAGCCGCCAGGGAACGGGGCCTTGCCGAGGTGAACAAGCTGCGCTCCATGACCTCCATGGCGCCGGAACACACCATTTTGCGTACCTATGTGGAATGGATCCTGGACCTGCCCTGGAACGATCTTGCCGAGGAGCACATCAATCTCGACGAGGCGCGCACCATCCTGGACAACAACCACTTCGGCATTGAAAAGCCCAAGGAGCGCATCCTGGAATACCTGGCCGTACAGAAGCTCTCCCAGGGCGTACGCGGCCCCATCCTCTGCCTTGTGGGGCCGCCAGGGGTGGGCAAGACCTCGCTCGCCCGCTCCGTGGCTGCAGCCACGGGCCGCGAATACATCCGCCTCTCTCTGGGCGGCGTGCGCGACGAGGCCGAGATCCGCGGCCACAGGCGCACCTACATAGGCGCCCTGCCCGGCAAGATCCTCCAGTCCCTGAAGAGGGTCAAGTCCAACAACCCCCTCTTCTGCCTGGACGAAATCGACAAGATGACCTGCTCCGAGCGCGGCGACCCGGCCGCGGCCTTGCTGGAAGTCCTGGATCCCGAGCAGAACTCCACCTACATGGACCACTACCTGGATCTGGACTACGATCTGAGCAAGATCTTCTTCATCACCACGGCCAACTCCCTGGAGGCCATCTCGACGCCCCTGCTCGACCGCATGGAAGTCATAGAGCTCAACAGCTACCTTGAGACCGAGAAGTTCCACATAGCCCGCAACTTCCTCATTCCCCGCCAGCTGAAGGAAAACGGTCTCAAGCCCGAAAATCTCGACATCACGGACGACGCCATCCTGACCACCATCCGCGACTACACGAGGGAGGCAGGGGTGCGCACCCTGGAGCGCCGCATTGCCAAGCTCTGCCGCAGGACGGCCGTGCAGCTGCTGGAACGGGGTGGCGATCGCTCCTGGCAGAACCATATTGAACCTGAGCATGTGAAGGAGATCTTCGGGGCTGCCACAGCCCGCCACGACAGCAGGGAGGAACAGCCCTGCGTGGGCGTGTGCACGGCCCTGGCCTGGACGCCCCTTGGCGGCGACATCCTCTTTGTGGAAACAAGCCTCATGGCCGGCACGGGGATTGTGTCCACCACGGGCAAGCTCGGCGAAGTCATGCAGGAATCGGCCAAGGCCGCCATGACCTATGTGCGTGCCCATGCCGCGGACTTCGGCCTGGCTCCGGACTTTCACAGGCGCATAGACATCCATGTGCATGTCCCGGACGGCGCAACCCCCAAGGACGGCCCCTCTGCAGGCATCACCATAGCCTCGGCCATCACGAGCGCCCTGCTCAACATCCCGGCCCGCCACGACGTGGCCATGACCGGCGAAATCTCCCTGCGCGGCCGGGTGCTGCCCGTCGGGGGTCTCAGGGAAAAGCTCCTGGCTGCCAAGAGGGCCGGCATTTTCAACGTGGTCCTGCCCAGGGCCAATGAAAACGACGTGCTCGACGTGCCGGCCGAGATCCGCGAGGGCCTCAACCTCTTCTTTGTGGAGCATGTGCACGAGGTGCTGCCCCTGGTGCTCATGGCCAAACCGGAGGAGATCTATGCGGGCACGGAGCGCAGCTCCATTGCCGAAAGCCTGCGGGTGCAGGCAGGCAGCGGCCCCAAAGCGCCCCGCACGACCGGCGTGACCGAAAAGCCCTCCAAGTCCAGGGAGACCGGGGAGACTGAAGCAACCGAGGCACCGGCTGCCCCCGCAAAACCCAGGCGCAAGCCCAGGGCTGCCAAGACCGCCCAGCCGGTCCAGTCTGATCGGACAGCACAGCCGGCCGAAGGCAGCACAGCTGACGCGGCCGGCACAAACAAGGCCTGATCCCTGGCAGCCCCTGTTCCGTCTCCTGTTCTGCGCCCTGTTCTGCCAAGGATACGCTCCTGCCGTGAACGCTCTTGTCACCCTCCTGGCTCCGCCCTTTCTGGACCTGACCTATGCCCTGCCAAAGTCCTTTCCTGCCTCCTTCTGGCAGGAAGGCCTGCGCGTGGCCGTGCCCCTGGGCCGGGGGCCCCTGCGGCCAGGGATAGTGCGATCTGTAGACGTGCCGGCGCCAGAGGGCGTGCAGCTGCGCACCCTGGTCTGGCCCCTGGAGTGCGCGCCTCTGCTAGACAGACAGCTTGTGCACCTGTTGGAAGCTGTGGCCGACCGCCAGTGCCTCTCGCACGGTGCAGCCATGGCCCAGCTTCTGCCTCTGGTCAAGGATCTTCGCGTCACTGTGTACAGGGTGGCCACCAGGGACAGGAAGGCAGCCCGCCTTACCCTGCGCCAGATTCAGGGGCTCTCCGAGACAGAGCAGTGCACGCTTGCAGGCGACCTTCTGGCAGGCCGGGCGCGCCTTGTGGCGCCACGGCAGGATGCGGCTGCCAGCGAGCGCTGCCAGCTCCTGGTCTCGCCGCCCTGGCCCGTGCGGCCCGCGGCCGTACGCCAGACCAGCGCCCTGGAATACCTCATGTTCCACGGCGCCACCAACAGGCGTACCCTCCTGCGCGAGCTTGGGGAGGGCTCGGCCCAGGTGCTCGACGCCCTGGTGCGTCAGGGCCTTGTGCGCATTGAATCCGATGAGGACGACGTGCGCCAGGAGGCCCTCAACGAGGCCCTGCTCGCTCCGGTCAAGGCTCCGACCTTCAGTCTCAACGACGATCAGACAGCGGCCGTGCAGGAGGTGACAGGGCTCATAGGAGAGGGCACCTTTGCCCACAGGCTCCTCTTTGGCGTCACGGGCTCGGGCAAGACCGCCGTCTACACGGCCTGTGCCCGATTCTGCCTTGCACAGGGCAAAAGCGTCCTTGTCCTGGCACCGGAAGTGGCCCTGGCCCACAAGCTGCGCAGGGATCTGTGCGCAGCCCTGCCCGACGCCTGCCACGTCTTCTACCACGGCTACCAGAGCCAGAGCCGCAGGGAGGCCACCTTCCGAAGCGTGGCTGCCCACAGGGGCCCGCTGCTCATAGTGGGCACACGATCGGCCCTCTTTCTGCCCATTGCCCGCTTAGGCCTCATTGTCCTTGACGAGGAACACGATGCCTCCTTCAAGCAGGAGGATCGCGTGCCCTATCAGGCCAAGGAAGTGGCCTGGCTGAAAGCCCGGCAAGCCGAAGCCGTCCTGCTCCTTGGCTCGGCCACCCCGGATATCAAGACCTGGCATGCCGCCTGCACAGGCTCCCTGCCCGTGCTGCGCCTGCCCCACCGCATAGGCCACAGAGAGCTCCCCCCGGTGGAGCTTGTGAACATGGGCCGGCGCAAAATCATGGCTGCCGAGGACACGCTCCTGGCGCCAGAGTCCCTGGCTGCCCTGGATGCCACGGTTGCGCGGGGCGAGCAGGCCATAGTCCTCCTCAACCGCCGCGGCTTTGCCCCCCTCATCTACTGCCCGGACTGCAAAATCACCCTCTCCTGTCCCAACTGTGCCGTGGGGCTCGCCTTTCACCGGGACGAAAACCGCCTGGTCTGCCACTACTGCGGTTACTCCATGCCCTTTCCGGCCCCCTGCCCCCACTGCCACAGCATGAACTTTCTGCCCATGGGCGAGGGCACGGAGCGCACGGCGGACTATCTGTGCGCCCGCTTCGGCCGCGAGGTCCTGCGCTTTGATCGCGACAGCACCCGCCGCCAGGGCGCCATGGAGGAACTGCTCGGCCGCTTTGCCCGCCACGAGGCCAACATCCTGGTGGGCACGCAGATGCTCTCCAAGGGCCACCACTTTCCGGATGTGACCCTGGCCATAGTGGCCGACGGAGATCTCGGCCTGAGCCTGCCCGACTACAGGGCCGCAGAGCGCACCTTTCAGCTGCTCGTGCAGTCCGCAGGTCGGGCCGGCCGCGGGGACAAGCCCGGCCGCGTCCTCATACAGACCAGGGATGTGAACCACTACTGCTGGAAGTACGTGCAAACGTCGGACTACGAGGGCTTTTACGCCGAAGAACTGGAGCGCAGGAAACGGTTCCGCTTTCCGCCCTTTACCCATGTGAGCATGCTGCGCTTTTCCTACGAACGCAACGACGTGGCCGGCAGTGCTGCCATGCAGGAGACCGAGACCTGGCTCAGGACAACGGCCCGGGAGCGCGAGCTGCCCCTCCTTGGCCCCGTGCAGTCGCCCATCCCGGTCATCAACAACCGCATGCGCTACCAGTGCCTGTTCAAGACCCCGGACTGGGGCCGGGTCCGCCAGCTCTACCGCGACTTGTGCCGGCAAAAGTGCACGGAACAGCTCAAAATCAGCCTCAACCTGGATCCCTATGCCATGCTGTAGCACGGTGCTGCAGAGCTCTTTGTGCAAAACCATGCTACCGCAGGCAGGGCGGCACAAGTCCTGTGCCCTTCTGCTGCCCTTTTTTCGCATCACTCTCCAAGGAAGGCACTGTACCATGGACAAGAAAAAGGTCCTTCTTCTCTCGGCAGGCCACTTTTCCTGCGACATCAACAGTGGCGCCCTGCCCGTGGTCATTCCCTACCTGCAGGAAGCCTATGCCCTGAGCTATCAGGCCACGGGCGGCATCATGTTTGCCTATTCCCTGCTCACAGCCATAACCCAGCCCTTCTTCGGCCTGCTCTCCGACCGCTTCAGCAAGCCCTGGCTCATCCCTCTGGGCGTGCTGCTGGCAGGCTGCGGCCTGGCCTTCACGGGCCTTGTGTCCAGCTACTGGAGCGTGCTTGTGCTGGTGGCCCTAGGCGGCATCGGCTCGGCACTCTTCCATCCTCCGGCAGCCCAGTTTGCCAACAGAGTGGCAGGCAGCCAGAAGGGGCTGGCCTTGAGCCTCTTCTCCATTGGCGGCAATGCGGGCTTTGTCATAGGTCCTTTGCTTGGCACGGCCATCCTGGGCCTCTTCGGACTTTCGGGCACCCTCTTCTTTGCCTTTCTGGCTCTCGTCACGGTGCTCTCCCTTGCCTATTGCATAGGCCACATGGACCGCGTGGCCGCACCAGGCTCCGGCACAGGGAACAAAACGAAGAGCGTTCGCGGCAACAACTGGAAGCAGTTTGGCCGCCTCACAGGCGCCATCATCACAAGGACCGTGGTCTTGAGCTCCATCCACGCCTACCTGCCCCTGTACTGGATGCACACCTTCCAGCAGTCCAAGACGGCCGGCGCCCTGGCAGTAACCCTCTTTGGCGTCTTTGGGGTGGCGAGCAACATCGTGGGAGGCATCCTCTCTGACCGCTGGGGTCAGGGCCGCGTGCTGCGCCTGGCCTTTGTGCCCCTGGCTCCGGCCCTCCTCCTCTTTTCCCTGGCCTCGTCCGAAGGATGGGCCTGGGTCATGCTCCTCTTCCTGGGCTTCAGCCTCTATTTCGGCTTCAGCTCCATGGTGGTCCTGGGCCAGCAGTTCCTGGCCCGCAACATAGGCTTTGCCTCGGGCGTGACCCTCGGCCTGAGCACGGCCATGGGCGGCATCTGTGCGCCCATCGTCGGCTGGATTGGCGACAACTGGGGCCTTGGTGCCTCCTTCCAGGCCCTGGCGGCCCTGGCCCTCCTTGGCACCATCCTCACCTTCTTCATCGATGCTTCGGCCAATGCCGAACAGGGCTCGGTCAACGCCGCTGCCTGACAGGCAAAAGCCCCTGCCGTCCTGTTTTTGCCCCGTTACCAAACAACAGCTTCTTGCAGGAAAACAATGTTCCGCTATCTCTATATTTCCGACGTCTACTGCCCCTGGTGCTATGCCTTTGGCCGCATCCTTGACGATCTGCTCAAGGAGCATCCCTTGCCTGTGCGCGTGCTTGCGGGCGACCTTGTGGAAGAACCGCAGACCATTGACGACATGGTGCTGGAAATGCCGAGCATCACGGCCTTCTTCAAGCGCCTGGCAGACACCACCGGCCGCGGTGTAGGCCAGCCCTACCTCGACCTGCTGGAACCCGGCAAGGGCACCATGACCATGGACTCTAAGGCCATGAGCGTGCCCCTGGCAGCCCTGCGCACTCTTGAGCCAGGCCGAGAGCGGGAACAGCTCGAAGCCCTGCAAAGGGCCTTCTATGTGGAGGGGCAGGACGTGCTCGACCCCTATGTGCAGGCAATGGCCTGCTCCGTGGACGAAGAGGCCCTCATTGTTGCCTGCTCGAAGGCCGGGATTCAGGAACAGGCTTTAAAGGACAGGGAAGAGGCCCTGGCCGTACTTGGCGACTTTGTCATCTACCCCACCCTCTTCCTGGAAAAGGACAACGGCCAGGGCAGGACAGAGCGCCATCTGCTGGCCCGGGGCTACACGCCCCTGGAGACGGTGCGCACGCGCCTTGAGGAGGCCCTGACAGGCCTGCCCGATCAGATGAAGACGGGCAGCACTGAGCAGGAAGAGGTCCAGACGGGCCATGCCTGCGGACCGGACGGCTGCTGCATCCTCTAGAAGACAGGCCCTCCCTACTCCGGCTCTTTCGGCAGGCACTTCCTGTCCTGCAGGCCTGTCTCAAGCTGTCCAGGGCAGACCAGCGTCCAATACGGCCTTGAAATTCTTTCTGCAAAGGCTTAGCTCAAGGGCTGAAGCTGTGCAGGACACGGGGGCGTGCCCCGTGTGCATGGTCCCGTACACAATCACCTTCAACCTCTACACAACCAAACGAACTTCGGAGCAAGAGCTTATGGGCACAGGCATCACCCTTTCCGACAAAGGAACCCTGATCATCCCGGATGATCCCATCATTCCCATCATTGCAGGCGACGGTGTGGGCCCGGACATCTGGAACGCGGCTCGGCCCGTCTTTGATACAGCCGTGGAAAAGGCCTACGAGGGCCGGCGCGAAGTGGCCTGGCTGCCCATCAGGGCCGGCGAGACCTGCTGGAAGGAGACCGGCGAATTTGTGCCCAAGGAAAGCATGGATGCCATCACAACCTACCGTGTGGCACTGAAGGGCCCCCTGAGCACCCCTGTGGGCAAGGGCTTCCGCAGCGTCAACGTCCTTTTGCGCCGCCTCTTTGACCTCTATGCCTGCATCCGTCCGGTGAGCCACATTCCCGGTGTGCCGAGCCCCGTGAAGGATCCCGATGCCGTGAACATGGTCATCTTCCGCGAAAACACCGAAGACCTCTATGCCGGCATCGAATGGGACGCAGGCACGGACGAGGCCGCCCGCCTCATTGCCCTGATCCGCGAGCTCACGGGCCGTGACCTGCGCCCGGACTCCGCCATCGGCATCAAGCCCATCAGCGAGACCGGCTCCAAGCGCCTGGTACGCATGGCCATACAGTATGCCCTGGATCACAAGCTGCCCAGCGTGACCCTGGTGCACAAGGGCAACATCATGAAGTTCACCGAAGGCGGCTTCAGGCGCTGGGGCTACGAGTGTGCCGCCGAGGAATTCGGGGATGTGACCATCACCGAGGAAGAGGTGAGCAAGAATGGCGGCGTGGTGCCCGAAGGTCGCATTGTCATCAAGGACCGCATCACGGACGCCATGTTCCAGCAGATCCTGCTCCGCCCCCGCGAATACAGCGTGCTGGCCATGCCCAATCTGAACGGCGACTACATGTCCGATGCCCTGGCAGCCCAGGTGGGCGGACTCGGCATGGCTCCGGGCTCCAATGTGGGCGACGGCTACGCCATCTTCGAGGCCACCCACGGAACGGCTCCCAAGTACACGGGCCTCGACAAGATCAATCCTGGTTCCATGATTCTTTCCGGCGCCCTCATGTTTGACTACATGGGCTGGACCGAGGCCGCAGACCTCATCCGCAAGGGCATTGCCGCAGCCGTGGCAGCCAAGACCGTGACCTACGATCTTGCCCGCCAGATGGAGGGCGCCACGGAAGTGTCCTGCTCCGCCTTTGGCAAGGCCATCTGCAAGAACATGTAGGAAGAAGGCGTCGGGCAGGGTGTCTGTGCAAGAATGCCCTGCCCGTGATACTCATTCATCCGGGCACTCCGCTGGCAAGCCTTCTGACGCTCTTCGAGGAGGGTTTTGTTCTGTTCGAAGGAACACGGTGCAACTGCCTCTTTGAGAGCCTTGATGTCGCTGCATATATTGCCCAAGCATGCAATGAATGACCTCGCACGTACATGCGAGGTTTCACGGGGACGCTCCCCCGTTTTGAGCAATTCTCCGAGATCGAAACCTTGGTGCAGATCTCGGATTACTGCGGGCGTGTCCTCAATGATACGATACCTTTTTCCCGAAAAAGAACAGTGCATGAAGCCCTCCTCTTTCAGGAGGGCTTTTTTGCTGCCCCTGCACAAGGATATGCGTGCCCTGTCTTGTGTCCGAGCCTTAAGGCAGATGCGGGGCGCTTCCTGGAGTATATTTTTGTAACGTTATCTCGAATTGTTACCAGAAAACCTCCGGATTGGGGACTGGAAATTTCGGCAAACTTGCGTACAAGATGGCTTTTTTCCTTGCCCCGGGGCACCATTCAGCATATATTCACACTACTATGGATACCATCTTTCTCCGCAACGTTCTCATTGTGACCAAGGCCCGCGTTCCCGAAGCCGAGGACCTGGGCACTGTCATTGCCAAATGGATGCGCGAGCGCTGCCTGGAAGTGAACATCATTCCTGCAGAACAGGGCTCTGTGCTCTACAACGATCCCGAACTGGATCTCATTGTGGTTCTGGGCGGGGACGGCACCATACTTGGCGTGGCCCGTCACGTCATCGGCCGCAAGATTCCCCTTGTCTGCATCAACTTCGGCAGGGTGGGCTTCCTCTCGGACATAGAGCCGGACTCCTGGGAGGAAGGGCTCTCGGCCATGCTCCGATCCAGGGACTACCGCTCCGCGGCAGGCTTGCGCTGGACGCTGCTGCGCTACGGCCACCACGTTGCCGGAGGCTATGCGGTCAACGACGTGGTCTTAAGCCGCTCGGCCATGGCTCGTCTGGTCTATGCCGACATCTACACGGACGGCGAGCTCATGGGCGCCGTGCGCGCCGACGGCTTCCTGCTCAGCACGGCCATAGGCAGCTCCGGCTATTCGGTCTCTGCCAACGGTCCGCTCCTCTTTCCCACCCTCAATGCCCTGGCCTTTGTGCCCATCTGCCCCTTTCTGAACACCATTCCGCCCATGGTCTTTCCCTGCCACACGGTCTTCCGCTTCCACCTGCTGCCGGGCACAACGGAAAGCTACCTCACCGTGGACGGCCAGGAAGGCCATCTCATGCAGACCAATGACATTGTGGAGATAGAGGGTATCCCGGACTGCGTGCGCTTCCTTGGCAAGGGGCTCTCCTTCATCGAGCGCCTGCGCACGCGAAGCTTCATTCTCCAGAACCCGCTCAACTACAGGGACAAGAGGGAAACGCCGCCCAGACTGCAGGATGTGAGCGAGCAGAAGACCGGGTCGCAGAGCTGACCCATCCCCTGTCCCTGACAGACCCGTCTTGTCCCTTTTCCCAAAAGTCCGAGTCCGATCGGCATTCTTTCGAGGCTGGCCATGACCATTGATGTGCGCAGGGTGTGTGACATCCGTCTGGACGAACAGGACTTCGAGCAGAATGTGGAGCTCTACAGCTTCCTTCTGGAAAACAACATCTACTACAAGCTCAACGAGCACCTGGTGGCCAGTCCCGAACAGCTGGCCTTCATGGTGGCTCTGAATCACGATCAGCTCTATGTGCCCTGCTCGGATGCCATCTTCTTCGATCTCATGCACAGGGAGCTCACCCCGCGCATCCGCAGGGAATACGGCAGGGCCTGGCGCATCAACATGGAGGTGCTCAACTCCCTGCCCCTGGATGCGCACGCCAAACGCAATCTGCGCATCTTCTGCCTCAAGCGGCTGCGCCGAACCCTGCTCTTTCACGACATCATCCCCTCGCGGCTCGTCAAGCGGCTCACAAGCGTGGTCATCTCTCCAGCAGAAGTGGACGGCGATCCCTGGAAGGAGCGGCGCAGGGCCCAGACGGCAAAAGAGGCGGAAAGCCTCAGGCGCCCCAGGCTGCAGGCGCTCATGGACGAGCTGCCCATCAGCTGTGCCAGGCAGATCGGCCCCTCGTGCCAGGCAGACAGTGAGCAGGACAGTGACCTGAGAAACGAACAGGGGACCGATCAGAGGCAAGATCTGGGCCCGGCCCGGGGACTGGACGCCCTGCGCCAGCGCCTGGATCGTACAACTCTTGCCCGCCTTGCCTGCCTCTCGGCCCATGATGCCCAATGGGCCCTGGGCGACGCGGCCCGCATCAGAGCCTGCTTTGCCCAGGCCGAAGAGCGCTTTGCCGAACTCTGGGATCAAGTGCCGGCCCTGCAGTGCAGGCATTCCACCATTCTCCTGCTCTGCGATGCCACGGGCGGCGCCTGCTACGATCTGCATCTGGCCCGCTTTCTCATCGAGCGCGGCCACAGGGTGGTCTACGCGGTCAAGAACAAGTTCTACTTCAATGCACCTACCCTGCAGGATCTGCACACCGATCCCGTCCTGCACGAGCTTGTGCGCAATGCCTGCCTCTGCGAGAACGAGGCCCTCTCCAAGAAGGAACTGCTCCGGCTCCTGCGCGAATGGCGGCTCATTGTCATAGGCGACGGAACCCGTGAGCGCCTCAACCTCATGCGCGTCTCCATCACCTTTTCCAGGGCCTGGAAGGAGGCGGATCTCGTGCTTGCCAAGGGCTGGCGCCTCAGGGACGTGCTCCTTGGCACAAGCCACGAGTTCACCAGGGATCTTGTCTGCTGGCAGGCAGAGGGCACAGGCTTCGAGGTGGCCTTCAAGCCTCATGCCAAGGCTGTGCGCAAGCTGAGCGAGGCCGACATCAATGCCCTGGCAGACGGCATCATTGCCCGCATGCGCGAGGCCCACGACAACGGCCGGCCCGTGATCTTCTACAGCTGCATCATAGGCTCCATCCCCGGCCAGACAAAGACGGCCCTGCGCCTGGCCGTGGCCATTGTGGAACACCTGCAAACGCGCCTGCCCAATGCCTTCATCATCAATCCGGCCCAACACTTTGTGGAGGGCATGGACGGCGACGATCTCATGTACATGTGGGAGCGCGTGCAGCGCAGCGGCCTTATCAACATCTGGTTCTTCCAGACGGCCGACGACATAGAAGAGGGCTTCCGCCTGCTCAGGGAACCCATGCCAGAGCAGTGGATAGGGAAGGATGCGACCTACTCCACGGGCTGCACCAAGGAAATGCACATTGCCCTGGAGGTCCAGAAGCTCAATCCGGAAATGCAGATACGCGGCCCGGATCCGAAAAGCTTCTTTCGGCGCGGCGAATACGGGGTGGGGAAATATTTCGACGCCACCCTTGTCCGTCGCTGAGATCGTCGCTAAGATACGGCTCTGCCGTCACGTGGCCTGTCCTTTTTCAAGGAAGGCCGCCCCTCCCGAAAGCCGCCAGGCTCCACAGAGCCCTGTCTGCCTTTTGGGGAGAGGGCCCCTCACGGCGTCTTTGTTCCTCATGCAGGGCACGAAGAAGGCTCGCACGGCCTCCTTCGTCCGCACGCAAGGGATCAGGGCGTCTTCTTTTTTGTCCTGCACACCTTCTGCCTTCAAGTTTCAGCTCAAGACCATATAATTTGCACACGCTCCGCACGATCGACACGGATCCCGGCTTCCGGAATCTGTCCTGCAGGATCCTGCAGCATTCTTGGCCACTCCCCTGCGCGAGAACATCGCGAAGGCGCAGTGCAAGGGAGCAGTGCGAAGGAGTATCTCCATGCCCGAATACGAAGCCGTCATCGGTCTGGAAGTTCATGTACAACTGGCCACGGCCTCCAAGCTCTTCTGCTCCTGCCCCAATGCCTTCGGACAGGCGCCCAACACCAATACCTGCGAAGTCTGCACGGGCATGCCCGGCGCCCTGCCGCGCATCAACAAGCAGGCCGTGCACTATGCCACCCTGGTCGGTCTGGCCACCAACTGCTCCATCAACCTGGACTCCGTCTTTGCCAGAAAGAACTACTTCTACCCCGACCTGCCCGCAGGCTACCAGATTTCCCAGTATGAGCTGCCGCTGTGCGAGCACGGGCATGTGCTCATCGAGACGCCTGCAGGCCCCAAGAAGATAGGCATCACCCGCATCCATATGGAAAACGATGCCGGCAAGAATATCCACTCCCAGACCGAGAACCACAGCTACGTGGACCTCAACAGGGCAGGCACGCCGCTCGTGGAAATTGTGTCCGAGCCGGACATGAGCTCGCCCGAGGAAGCCGTGGCCTACCTGAAGGCCCTCTACCGCATTGTCACCTATCTTGGCGTGTGCGACGGCAACATGGAGGAAGGGAGCTTTCGCTGCGATGCCAACGTCTCCATTCGTCCCAAGGGGCAGACAACCCTTGGCACCCGCACCGAGCTCAAGAACGTGAACTCCTTCCGCAACGTGGGCCGGGCCATAGCCTATGAAATTGCCAGGCAGGAAGACGTGCTGGAAGACGGCGGCACAATCATCCAGGAAACCCGCCTCTACGATGCCGACAAGAACATCACGGCTGCCATGCGCAGCAAGGAAGAGGCCCAGGACTACTGCTACTTCCCGGACCCGGATCTTCTGCCCGTGCACATAGAGCCCGAAGAATTTGCGGTCTGGCAGAAGGAACTGCCGGAACTGCCCAAGGAACGCCTGCAGCGCTTCATGCAGATGACGGGCATTGCCGAGGACGAGGCCGAAGTGCTGGTCTCAAGCCGCGCCATGGCCGACTTCTTCGAGGCGGCCGCTGCAAAAGCGAACCCGAAGAAGGTGGCCAATTATATCCTGGGTCCCCTGCTGCGCGAGCTCAACAACAGCCAGACAGCCTTCAGCGATGTCAGGATGACCTCCGAGGCACTGGCAGAACTTGTCACCATCGTGGAAGAGGGCCTTATCAGCGCCAAGATTGCCAATGACATCTTTGCCGACCTCATGACGAGCGGCGCCATGCCCAAGGCCTACGTGACCGAGCACAAGCTGGCCCAGATTTCGGACAGCTCGGCCATTGACAGCGCCGTGGACAAGGTCATTGCCGCCAATCCGGCCGAAGTGGAAGCCTACAAGGCCGGCAAGAAGAAGCTTCTGAGCTTTTTCATGGGCCAGGTCATGCGCGAGACAAAGGGCAAGGCCAACCCCGGCATCGTGAACAAGCTTTTGCAGGAAAAGCTCGGCTAACCGGCAGTTCATAAGACACGTCCTTCTTCGGGGACAGGGACTGGGGGGAAACACCCCTTCGTGCCTGTCCCCGAACGCATTTTTGGGGCCCAGGGATTGCGGGATTGGGCAACAGGGCAGCTGCACCACTGAACAAAACTCTTGCTGAACCGCACAGGACCGGTATAGAGTATACCCTGTTTTTCCAAACTCTTGTGTGAGCTTCAACACCTCAAGGACCAGGGCCCAGGACTCAAACCCGCAAAGCCCTGCCGCCTGCACGCTTCACGGCACACATTTCCCAAAGCCCCATTTGTCAAGGAGTTCCCGCCCCCATGTCCGCACAGGCCACGCCTGCCATTGAAAGCTCCATCATCCTTACTCCCTATGCCAGCCTGCGCTTTGGCACAGAGGCCCGGACAGGTACAGAAAAAGGGACCAGGGCCAAAGCCTCTGCCGGCAAGGATCCCTGGCCAGGAAAACTCTTTGCCCTGGGCGCTGCCAGGGACCGCACAAAGGATCCGGCAAAGCTCTTCTGGGCCCGATTTGCCCAGGTCTGCATCCGCGAGCTCTGCCATGCCGCCAATCCGGACGCGCCCTCACCCGAGGAAGCACAAGGCCTGGCCGGCTTGCCTCTGCCCGAGGAAGCAGACAGCCTGCTTGCCTCGGCGCCGCCCATGGCCGGCGGCGAATACCTCTCTCATGACGCCCTGGAGCACATCTGGCAGGCCCTGCTTTCCTGGTGTGCGGAACAGGTTGCCGAAGACGGGGGCCTTGCGCCCTTTCTGGCGCACCATGCCCCCAACTGGCAGCAGGTAGGCCGCGTCTTCTTTCATCTGGCAGAAAACAAGCTCAATCCCGATCGTCCCTTTGTCTTTCTGGCCACCTATACCACAGGCTTCAATGCCTCAGGGCAGCTGAAGCACACGCCCCTCTCCCAGGCCGTGAAACACTACGGGGCCGAAGGCAATGTGGCAGCCCTGCGCCATTTGCTTTTGCCCGTGCAGAAGGCCTCGGAGCATCTGCAGTGGGTGCAGAACATGCTGGAGACCAGGGCCCTCTTTGCGCCCAGAGCCTGGGTGCCGGAACAGGCCTATGCCTTTCTGACCTCCGCCCAGGCCCTGGAAGAGGACGGCATAGGCGTGCGCCTGCCGGACTGGTGGAAAAAGCGGGCCCGCCCGAGGGTCAAGGTGACCGTCTCCTCGGCCCTTGAGGGCCGGACGTCCCTGACCATGGGCGCCCTGGCCCGCTTTGACATAGGGTTTTCCATTGGCGACGAGGAAATCTCGAAAGAGGAACTGGAAGAGCTTCTCAAGGCTGCGGGCGACGGCCTCACCCTCTTCAAGGGCTCCTGGATAGAGGTGGACAAGGAAAAGCTTGGCGAGGTGCTGGCCCACTGGGAACACGTCAAAAGCGAGGCCGAGGCAGGCACCATTTCCTATCTGGACGGCATACGCATGCTCTCCGGCCTGCCTGGACGCCGAGAGGACGGCACAGAAACAGAGGACGAGGAGGAGATTGCCCGGTGGTCCTTCCTCACCCCTGGCGAGGGCTTCAAGGAGCTTTTGCAGGCGGCCCGGGGGGATGTGCCCGTCACATCCGACTCCATTCCGGGCCTGCAGGCTACTCTCAGGCCCTACCAGGTCTACGGCGTCTCCTGGCTGCGGCTGCTTGGCAGGCTTGGCATGGGCGCCTGCCTTGCCGACGACATGGGCCTTGGCAAGACCATACAGATTCTGGCCCTGCTCTTGAGCCTGAAGGACGAGGAAGAGGGACTGCCCCCGTCCCTGCTCATTGTGCCGGCCTCCCTCATCTCCAACTGGAAGGGCGAGGCCGCCCGCTTTGCACCGGCGCTCAGGCTGGCCATTGTGCACCCATCGGAGCAGCTCCTGCCACGCTCTCTTGCCGAGGTGCGCGAAACAATGCCCCTGGAGCACCTGGATCTGGTGCTCACCACCTACAGCATGTGCCAGCGCCTGGAGTGGCTGAAAGAAGTGTCCTGGCGGCGCGTCATCCTGGACGAGGCCCAGGCCATCAAGAATGCCCAGACGAGACAGAGCCGCGCAGCCCGCGCCCTGCAGGCCCAAAGCCGCATTGCCCTCACGGGCACGCCCATTGAAAACAGGCTTGCCGACCTCTGGTCGCTCTTTGATTTTTTGAACCCGGGGCTTCTTGGATCCTCGGGCGCCTTTGCGGAACTGACAAAGGAGATGATGGAGCGTCGCGAGGGCCTGGCCCCCTTGCGCAGGGTCACAGCACCCTACATCCTGCGGCGCCTCAAGACCGACAAGTCCATCATCTCCTCCCTGCCGGACAAGGTGGAGACCACGCTCTACTGCTCGCTCACAAAGGAGCAGGCCACCTTCTACCAGCAGGTCACCGATCACATTGCCGAGGACCTGGAAAAGGACGATCTGGAGTCTGGCGCAAGCCGTCCCATGCGCATCATCCAGTACATCATGCTCCTGAAGCAGCTCTGCAACCATCCGGCCCAGGCAGGCTTTCTCGCGGAGCAGGGCAGCGACTTTGCGCCCGAGCGCTCGGGCAAGTTCCAGCGCATAGGAGAGCTCT
>CALVHF010000048.1 GCA_944327295.1 uncultured Desulfovibrio sp.
CCTTGCCCGCCCCTGGCCCCCCCTGTGGGCACGCTACGACGAGGTGGCACGGCGCTTCCCGGGCCGAGTCTGCCTGAGCGGCACAAGGTCCTGCACCTCTGCGGATCTGCACGCCCTGGCAGAACGGATGGCCATGGCCATGGACCGCAGCGGGACACGAGGCTGCGTTGCCCTGTACCTGGAGCGGGGTCCGGAATTTGTGGCTGCCGTGCTGGCCGCCTGGCGCTGCGGGCGCAGTGTCCTGCCCCTGAGCAGACTGCAGCCTGTCTCGCGCCTGCGCGCCATGCTGCGGCAGGCGGCAGCCTCCCTGCTTGTGGTCCGCAGGAAGGAAGAGGCGGAAGAACTTTGTGCAGGCTCTCATGTCGGACCAGGCGTCCTTGCCCTGGCAGACCTGCCCCCGGAAAGCGGTCTTTTGGCGGCGCCCCTGCCCGATCCTGTCTCCATGGCGGACAATGCTCCGGCCCTTGTCCTCTTCACCTCAGGGTCGAGCGGCGTTCCCAAGGGTGTTGTCACAGGCCACAGGACGCTCATCAACAGGCTGCAGTGGGCTGGAGAGGCCGTGCCCTATGCAGCGGACGAGCGTGCCCTGGCACGGGCCGATACAAGTTTCATAGACGCCGTGACGGAACTGTTCGGTCCCCTGCTGCACGGTGTGGCAGTCAGCGTGCTGCCCGACGAGGATGTGCGGCACATGGACAGGCTGGCCGCCTTCATGGAAGTCGAAGGCATCACCCGGCTTGTCTCGGTGCCAAGCGCCCTGAGAGTGCTGACCGCCCTGGCCGAACACGCACAAAAGCCCTTTTTTGGGATCCGCACCCTCATCTCCAGCGGCGAGCCCCTGCACGGGGCACAGGTGCACAAGCTGCGCCAGGCGTTCCCCAGGGCGCGTCTCTACAATTTCTACGGCAGCACGGAGTGCGCCGGGGAAGCCACCTGGTACGCCACGGACGAGGGGGATGAAAGCAGGGTGCACGTGCCCCTGGGCAGACCAATAGCCGGAACCACGGTTTGTGTCAGGGACAGGGCCGGTCATGTCCTGCCCTGGGGAATACCGGGGGAAATCGTTGTCCGGGGGCAGGCCCTGGCCCTGGGCTACCTGGCACAGGACGGATCCCTTGCCCCGCTTGGAGCTTCCCCGGGGACCCTGGCCACGGGCGATCTGGGCGCCTGGTCCCCTGACGGCCAGCTCGTGGACCTCGGGCGGATGGATCGCCAGCTCAAGATACGCGGCCAGCGCCTTGCGCCCCAGGAGGTGGAAGAGATCCTGCAGAGTCTGCCTCAGGTGGACGAGGCCTGCGTCCTTGCCCTGCACGGGGACGAAAAGCGGGGCGAAGGACAGGGCGAAGGCGACGAGCCCCTTCTCTGTGCCTGCGTGAGCAGCAAGGATGTTTTGGACGAGACAACCCTCAGACAGGCGCTCGCAGGCAGACTGCCCCAGGCCTTCATTCCCTCCCTCTTCCTGCGCCTGCCTGCCTTCCCCGCCACGGCCAGCGGCAAGAAGGATCTGGAAGCCCTGAAACGGCTCTGCCGTGCACGTCTGCATGAGGCACGCCTGGAAGCTCAAGACCGCCCGGAACGCTTCCCGGATCACAACGGCGAACAGGCTCAGGGGGAAGCGGCAGAACGCAGCCAGGTGGCGGCCCGTGCGGGCCGGGTGTGGCACAGGGTTCTTGGCAGAGCGCCGCAGGCTGGCAGCCATTTCTTCCTGGACGGCGGCCATTCCCTGCTGGCCGTGCGGCTTGCCATGGAACTTGCCGCCGAGCTTGAGCTTGTGTGCGAGGCCAGGGACATCTTTGTGCATCCGGTCTTTGCGGACCTGGCCCGCTTCCTGGCAGATCGAGTGCAGGCCAGGATGCAGGCAGACGAAGCGGCAGGTGCGCAGGCTGCGGACGAGGCTGTGTGGGAGGAGCTCTAGCAAGGCCCCGGAAACAGTCATGGAAACAGTCATGGGGGAACAGCCATGGGGGGAACAGTCCTGAAAACGGCAGGCGGCACCCCTCGGGAGAACGGCAGACGACATGGCAGACGACATGGAGGACGGCATGGACAAGGCAGCATACCCGGACGATACCGCACTTCTCGATCTCTGTGCCAGAAAGGGGGCACAACTCAGGCTGCACGAGGGCAGGCTCTTCATGAAGCCAGGCCAGACGCCCTTCACCGGGGAAGAGCGCCAGCAGCTGCGCAGGCGCAAGTATTCGCTCATGCGCACCCTGCGCAGGCAGCACAATGCCCGCGAACTTGCGGATTCATGGAGCGCGTGGCAGGCCGAGTGGCACAAGCGCCCCGAAGCTGCCAGGACAGGTGTGGTGCCGCTCACCCCCTACCAGGAGATTTTTGCCCTGCTGACAAGCCAGGGCGAGGACAAGGTCGTCAATCAGGTCGGCCTCTTCGATCTGGCCCTGCCCTTTCCCGATCCGGACGGATCGCTTGTGCAGGACCTTCTGCAGACCCTGATGGCACGCCATCCCATGCTGCGCATGCGCGTTGTCAGGATGAGCGACACAGACAAGGAGGCCGTTCACAGTGCCACCACCGGGTTGGGCCTGGAAGTCTGCTCCACCTGCCCCCTGCCTGTGACCATCGTCTGCCACGAGGACGAGGCGCAACGGGAGGCCGCCCTGGATGCCTGCCGCAGGACGTTGCGGACCATGAGCCGGGATCTCGGGCAGGCGCCCCTGTGGCGGGCAGCCATCTTCCCCCACGGGCAGGCCCGCACCTCGACCCTGGTGCTGGGGCTGCACCACATTATCATGGACGGCTGGTCCATGGGCCTTCTGGCCGAGGACATGGCACGGATTCTGGAAAGCAGGGCCGGCACAAGGCCCCTGCCGGATCCTCCGGCCGTGACCTACGCTGCCTTTGCGGCCTGGCTCGCCCGGGAGGGCCTTCCCCGCATACGAAGACATCAGTCGGGCTTCTGGGCCGGGCTTGTGCAGGCCGTGCCCCAGCGCCACCGTCTGCGCTCGGACTATCTGCGTGCAACCATGCAGGGGGCAAGGGGCCACAGGCTGTGCCGGGCCCGCATTGCGCCCGATGTGACAGGAAGGCTGCAGCGCTGCGCAGCGACCAGGGGCTGCTCCCTCTTTGCGGCCCTGCACACGGCCCTGCGGCTTCTCCTCTACAGGGCCTGCGGCCAGACGCATGCGCCCATTCTCACCGTGGCTGCCAACAGGCAGCTGCCGGGGCTGGAACGCGTGGTGGGCTGCCTTGTCAATGTGCTGCCCCTGGTCTGCCCCTTCGAGCCCGAGGCCACGGTGGAGGACAATTTGCGCCAGAGCCAGGACTGTCTTGTGCAGGCCCTGGATCACCAGGTGCTGCCCTTTCAGGATATCGTGGCTGCGGCCGGGGT
The DNA here is from genome assembly GCA_944327295.1 of uncultured Desulfovibrio sp. Lineage (GTDB taxonomy): Bacteria > Desulfobacterota > Desulfovibrionia > Desulfovibrionales > Desulfovibrionaceae > Desulfovibrio. The sequence goes on from CALVHF010000048.1 coordinate 3,353, forward strand.
CACGCGCCAAAAGGCAAGACACCCCTTGAGCCAGATCTTTCTGACCCTGCAGAATGCCTTTTCCTGCGGCGAACACGGCACGGTTGCGGCCCGTCTGCCCGAGGAGCCCATTTCGGCCTACGATCTGGCCCTGGTCTTGTGGGACTTTGGCAGCGAGGGCCTGGTCGCCCATCTCGAATACGACGCAGGCCTCTACAGCGAAGAGCACGCGCAGGCCCTGCTCGAGACCTATGCGGACTGCCTGGCCCTCCTCCCCCAGGCCCTGGGGGAACGGGCCGGCACCCTGGCCCTGGGGAAGGCCCAAACGAGCGCCCGGAGCGAAAGTTCCCGGAGCGAAACCATCCCATGCGACACAGCCCCCCGTGGCACAGCCCCGGCCGAAACGCTTGCGCAGATCCTGCATCCTGCCGAAACCGGGACAATGACCGTCATCCTGCGCGACGCAGCCCCCGGAGCAGTTCAGGTGGCCGGGAGCGTGGCAGAGCTCGTGAAAGACGCCTGCGCCCTGTACGGCTGGCCCTGCCTGCCCGAGTCGCAGGCAGCAGGGCGTCCCGGGCCGTATCTGTATGTGCAGACGCACTGGCCTGAGGCGACGCTGCCAGGGGATGCCGATGTGCTCCTTGTGAACCATCTGCCTTCGGCGCAGCAGCTTGCCAGGGCCCGGGCCGAGCGCAGCGGCAGGATCCTCCTGCTGCTGCAGACCGAAGCGGGCGGCCTGCCCCTTGTTGCCCGGGCCCAGGACCTTGTCTCGGACCGGGTGACCCATCTTGCGGCGTCAACGCATCTTCTTCCAGCCCCTGTCACGGAGCGGCCAGGCCTGCTTGTGCAGGAGGGACCGGCCAGGGGTCTTGCGAGCCTTGGACAGGGACAGGTTGCCCTGCCGCTGCCTGGCGGCTCAAGCCCCCTTGTCTGGCACAAGGGACATTGCATCAACCTGGATCAGGCGATGGCGGACTGGACGCACACCCCTGGTCTGAACCATCCGGACTGCGCCCTGGGCTTTCTTGTGCCTGCCCACAACTCCCTTCTCTCCTCTGTCGTGCACGAGGAGGGCGAGCTTGTGGCCTGGGTTGGACGCGGTTTTGCAAACACGGACCTGTTGAACGATCTGCCGGATCATCTGCGGCCGCGGCACATCATGCATGTGGACCATGTGCCACGGCGCCATGACGGCACTGTCTGCCGCAAGTCCCTGCTGGACATCCCCTTCTACAGCCCGGATTTTGTGCAGCGGGCCCTTGCAGACGCACGCCTTGAGCCTGCAGGAAAACGCCCCGGCGACACGCTCCATGTCCCTGCACGGTACCGCACGTCTGCCTGCACGACGGCACCCTGCGCAACGACCGCCTTCAGGATGACTTCCTTCACCATGCCGGAAGCGGTGGCAGACAGGGAGAGCCCGCTTTTTGCCAGGGACACAAGCTGCCTTGTCCTGCTCTCGGACGATCCGGAGCAGGATGCCCGCTGTCTCTCCCTGCTTGCCGGCGCGCCCTGCCAGTTTCTTCTCAAGGGAAAGACGGCCGACACACTGTGTGCCAGGCTTGCCAGTGCCCAGGTCGCGCCCTGGACCGCGAAGCCGCCGTCCAGCCCTGCAGGATCCAGATCTGCAGGCTGCGCTGTGCGCATTCTGTGTCCCCGCAAGGCCTTTGTGCCGCACAGCGAGGGCCTTTGCGATGGTGTGCCCTGCCTGAACCTGCTTGTTCTGGACACAAGCGACAAAGGGGACAGGGGCGACAGGGGCAGAAGCCCGCATCTGCCGGACCTGGCCAGACGCTTTGCCGCGCTCTGCCAGGCTGCCAGGGAACACAACAGCCGCTCCCCGCACACCTGCCTTGTGTACGCGCTCGGCCTGCAGACGCAGGCCTGCCCAGACGAGGGCACGGGTGCATGCGAAGGAGCCTGCGCGGACAGGACAGGGCCGCAGCCCGAGGCACCTTGTCCGCTGGTCCTCCTGCGCAAGGCTCTTGCCTGCGGCCAGGACATGGGCCTCATCGGTCTTGAGCCGGAGGATCTTGGCTGGCACAGCCTGCTCCTGCGCACACCCCGCCCGCAGCACGAACTTGTTGCCAGGGGCGCGATCCTGCCGCATTGCCTGCCCCACCCCCTGCGCAACGCCTTTTGCGAAACAGGCCCCCTGCGCATGGAACTGTGCCCGTCCTGCGCCGGGGACAGGGACGGGCAGGCCGCACAAGACAAGGGCGCCCATGCAGACCTGGCGCAGACCATGGCACAGATCTGGAACAGCGTCCTGCAGATCGAAAACGCCGACCCCAGCGCCAACTTCTTTGATCTGGGGGGAACCTCGGTCATGGCGCCCCTCCTTCAGGAACGCATAGCGAGCGCCTTTCAGGTGGACATAGGCGTGGCCGGCGTCTTCCTCTACCCGAGCCTGCAGGAACTCGTCATGGTTGTCCGCTCGCAGCTTGAGTCGCGACAGGGCCAGGGCGGCACGGACCAGGCAGAGGATCACGTTCAGGCCAGGCAGCAGGCTGCACGGGCCGCACGCAACAACCGCAAACAGGCGCGAAGGAGCCACCACCATGAAGCATCCCTGGCTTGAAGAAGAATACAGCTCTGCCATTGCCGTTGTGGGCATGGCCGGTCGGTTCTGCAAGGCTCCGGATCTGGAGGCCTTCTGGCACAACCTGTGCTCGGGCTTCGAGGCTGCCCGGCGCCTGAGCACGTCCGAACTTGAGGAGAGCGGCTGCAGCAGGGCCTATGCCTCGCATCCGGCCTTTGTGCCGGTCTGCGCGCAGATGGAGGACGTGGACAAGTTCGACGCCCCCTTCTTCGGGCTGAGCACGGGCGAGGCCCGGGACATGGATCCCCAGCTGCGCCTCATGCTGGAAACCTCCTGGCACGCCCTGGAACACGCAGGCTACGCTCCGGACCGCCTGGAAAACGGGTCCGTGCGCGTGGGTGTCTTTGCCGGAGCGGCACCGAGTTCCTACTGGCTGTGCAACGTGGGGCCCAATGCCTTCAACAATACGGGCACAGCCTTTCACAAGGCAGCCATAGTCAATGGCCAGGACTTTCTGAGCACCTGGATCTCCTACAAGTTCGGCTTTACAGGCCCGAGCCTGAACATACAGACGGCCTGCTCCACGGGCCTTGTGCTGGTGGCCACGGCCTGCCAGCATCTTCTCGACTTCAGCTGCGACGTGGCCCTGGCCGCCACGGCCTCGGTCATCAATCCGAGGGGCTGGGGCTATGTGGCCGAATCCGGCGGCATACTCTCCCCGGACGGCCACTGCCGCCCCTTTGACGCCGCAGCCTCCGGAACCCTGCCAGGCGAAGGTGCAGGAGCCGTGGTCCTCAAGCGTCTGGAAGACGCCCTCAGGGATGGCGATCGCATAGAGGCCCTTGTCCGCGGCTACGGCATCAGCAATGACGGCAGCCGCAGGGCGGGCTTCGGGGCCCCGAGCGCCGAGGGCCAGGCCCTGGCCCTGCGCCTGGCCCAGACCATGGCCTGCGTGGAGAGCCGGGACATAGGCTATGTGGAAGCGCACGGCACAGGCACCTACCTCGGGGATCCCATAGAGATGGCCGGTCTTGCCCGGGTCTTCGGCCCAAGGCCCGAGCCCTGCCCCATAGGCTCCCTCAAGGGCAATCTGGGGCATCTTGGCAATGCGGCCGGCATGGCGTCCCTGCTCAAGGTCCTGCTCATGCTCAAAAACGGGCACATTCCGCCCACCATCAACTTCCGCACCCTGAACCCGGCCCTGCGCATGGACGCAACCCGCTTTCGCATTGCCTGCGCAAACGAGGCCTGGGAATGCGCAGGGACACGTCTGGCCGGCATCAGCGCCTTTGGCTTCGGCGGCACAAACTGCCACCTGGTCGTGGAGGAAACGCCTGCCTGGGCCCGGGATGCGGCCTTCCCCGGGGCAGCACCGGCAGGAGAAACCGGGGCACAATGTGCCGGGCCCCTGGGGACACGGGCTGCCACAGGCCCTGTGGCAGAGGAAGCGGCCAGACAGGAAGAACAGGCCGGACAGCAAGGCCAGCAGGACGCCGTTCTCATGTTCAGTGCCCCGGACGAGGAAGGCCTTGCCCGCTGCCTGACCCTGTGGGGAGAATACCTGCTTGCCCACCCGGAGCTGACGCTCGGGGAAGTGGCCTGGAACCTGCGCCATGGCCGCGCGCTCTTTTCCTGGCGCTGCGCCCTGGCAGGTCACGATCGCCTGGCCCTGGCCCGAAGGCTTCTTGAACGCGGCACAAGGGGGCTGCCGGCTGCATCCGAGACCATGAAGACCTTGGAGACCACGGAGACCGCTGCCCGGGGCCTCTCTTGCGGCCACGCCCGGGGCGACTGCGCCCTGGTCCTTGTCTTCGAAAAGGGCGTGCCGGAAGGAACAGTGCGCGAACTTGTTTCCTTCCTTGACACAAGCGGCCTTGTGCCAGGGCTTGTCCTTGTCGAAGAGGAAGCAGGCGAGAAGGCAGCCGAAGAGGCTGCGATCGCAAAAGAAGGGACAACGCCCCTTGTGCGCCTGCTTGCAGACAGGCTGCCAGAGGGCTGCCCCATTGTCTCTGGAGGTGTCGGGAACCGTTCCCTGCCAGGACTGTTCCAGGGGGCAGAGCCTGTCCTGTGCAGGGTGCAGGCTGCACAGGACACAATCGTCCTGCTGCGTGGCAGCGAGGCAAATGAGGCAAATGAAGCAGGCGGTGCGCAAGAGCGCATAAGAGGAAGCGGGCCTGTGCCGGAAGGCCTTGCGGGCATTTTCAAGACCACAGTTGAGCTGCATGTGGCAGAAGGAAGCAGTGCAGAAGGATCGCCCCTGCCCCTGGCAGACCTTGCGGCCGCACTCTTTGCCGCAGGCCTCAATCCCGTCCTTGAACGCAACAAGGCCCGCAGGCTCGCCCTGCCCCTCTACCCCTTTGCCCGCCGCTCCTACTGGCTGCCCCTGCAAAGGGAGCACGAGGGTGCTGCGAAAGCAGGCGACGGACAGGAAGGCGGCCAGGACGAAGAACGTCCGGAGGAAGAGAGCCCGGAGGAGCTTGTGCTCGGCATCTGGCGCGCGGCCTTCGAGCTGCCCGAGCTTGGCCTGGACGACGATTTCTATGCCCTTGGCGGCAGCTCCATGACAGCCGTGGAAATACTGACCGAGGTGGAAAGCGTGTTCGGTCTGCGCGTCTCCATGAACCGCTTCAACGGCATACGCACCGCCCGCGAGCTCCTCGATCTTCTGAACGAGATGGCCATGGCCGACGAAGCCTGAGCAAGACCCTTGCGCAAGACCCTTGAACAAGACGCCTGAACAGGTCGCCCTGAACAGGCAGCCTGAACAAGAGACCCGAACAGAAATCTGAACAAGGCGCCCGAACAGGACCCTGAAAGCCCCCCTGGGTCAGGCCAGGTCAGATCAGGTCAGACCAGGCCAGGCCCTGCCCCGGCGTATTCCGCCCCTTCACCCCCAAGCCAGAGCGAGAAGAAGACATGCTTCAGCCACCCCAACGACACGGGGCCCTGGCGGCCCGAGCCGCGGCCCGCAGGAAAGCGCACGGCACACCCCTGCTTGTTCCCCATCCGGACGATCGCTACCTGCCCTTTCCCCTGAGCGACATGCAGCAGGCCTACTGGATTGGCCGATCAGGCGATCTGCAGGGCGGAGGCGTGGCCATGCAAAGCTGCGTCGATCTGGACTGCCCGGCCCTCTTTACGGATCGCTTCGAGAAGGCGCTCAACGCCCTGGTCGAGCGCCACGACATGCTGCACGCCGTGGTCACCGAGGACGGCAGGCAGCGTGTGCTCCCCCTGCCTCCCCTGACCATCAGCGATCTCTCCGATCTCGATCCCAGGGAGCAGGAACAAAGGCTGGCAGCCTCTGCACAACGTCAGGCACAAACCGTGAGCGATCTTGGCTCCTGGCCGCAGTCCGAAGTGCATTTTTCCCTGCTTGGCCACAATGCCGACGGCAGCAAGCGCGGCGTGCTCCACTTTCGCTGGGACATGTGGGCCACGGACGGGCGCAGCTTCCAGATCCTGTACGAGGATCTGGCAGCCCTCTATCTCGACCCGGACGCCAAGCTGCCGCCCCTGCCCATTACCTTTCGCGACTACCAGCTGGCCCTGCGGGAGCTTGAGGGGTCGGACGCGTATCAGAAAAGCCTGGGCTTCTGGCGCGAACAGCTCGCGAACCTGCCAGCAGCCCCAGTTTTCCCCAATCCGCCGTCCGCACGGCATGCGGAAGAGCCTTTGGGCATCAAACGCTACGCCGATGTGCTGACCATGGAGGAGACCGCCTTTCTCGAGCAGGAATGCCGGACACGGGGCCTCTCGCTCACGGCGGTTCTGGCCAGCCTCTACAGCGAGGTCCTGGGCCTGTGGAGCGCCACCCGATCCTTTACCCTGAACATGCCGCGCTTCAACCGCAACCTGCACTGGCATGAGGCCCTCAACCATGTCATGGGCGAGTTTGCCACCTTTACCCTGGTGCCGGTCGATCTTGAGGCTGGCAGCACGCTTGCCGAACGGGCGCGGGCCCTGCAGGAAACACTGTGGAACGCCCTGGAGCATGGGGAAGTCTCCGGCGTCCGCCTGCTGCGCGAGCTCGCACGGGCGCGGGGCGAACTTGCCGCCGAGGCCATGCCCGTGGTCTTCACGGCCATGCCGGCGCGCAAGGGATCGGACCGGGGCGTGGAACAGGTGCTCAGGGCCTTTGGCAGCGTGCGCGCAACCCACGGCTCCACGCCGCAGACCACCCTGGACTGCCAGTACACCCTCTTCAACGACTGCCTCCACATCTACTGGGATGCGCGGACGCAGTCCTTCCCGGCGGGCATGACCGACGCCATGTTCGCCGAATTCATGCGCGTGGTGCGCCTGGCTGCCAGGGACGCCGCGGCCTGGAGCGCCCCGTCCCTGGCCGCTGTGCCGGCCGATCAGCTGGCCGTGCGCGCCCGGCGCAACGCCCGGCCCCTGGCCCTGCCGGACAAAAGGCCCTGCCAGCTCTTTGTGGAACGGGCCCTGGAAGACCTGGACGCGCCGGCCGTGGCGTACGGCGACCTTGTACTGAGCTATGGCGAGCTGCTTGGTCATGCCCTGGCCGTGCGCACAGGCCTTCTGGCAGCCCTTGCCGGACAGGATGGCATGGACGACAAGGATGGCAAGGACGGACGGGAAAGCCTTGCCGGACAGGAAGGCACGAAGAACCAGGAGAAGCAGGAGAGCCCGAGCCCCAGGCCCCGTTCCGTGGCCCTTGTGCTCCAGCGGGGCTGGCAGGCCATAGCCTGCCTCCTGGGGGTGCAGCTTGCGGGCCTGCCCTATCTGCCCCTGGACTGCGCCAATCCGGGCGAACGGCTGCACACCATGCTGCGCACAGGCAGGGCCGCCCTGGTCATCACCGATGCGGCCGGCAGGACAGGATTGTGCGCGGACACCCTTGCTGCCGACGGCATCGGGCATATGCCGGCCGAGGATTTGTGCGGCAGGCCCGGCTCGAAAGGCCGGGTCAGGGGGCCTGCCCAGGCCTTGGCACAGGATCTGGCCACCACGGCGCCAGGGCCAGGGGACGCCGCCTACATCATCCTCACCTCCGGCACCACGGGCACGCCCAAGGCCGTGGTGGTGGGCCAGCAGGGCCTGCTCAATGTCTGCGCGGGCACAAACAGCCTTCTTTCCCTGGGCCGGGGGGACAGGGTCCTTGGCATCACGGCCCTGCACCATGATCTCAGCGTCTACGATGTCTTCGGCACCCTGACAAGCGGCGCCTGCCTTGTGCTTTTGCCCCACGAGCAGGCCCAGGATCCCGATGCCTGGATAGACTGCCTCCTGCGCCACAAGGTCACCCTGTGGAACAGTGTGCCGGCCTTTCTCAAGGCCCTGGCCACACGCTGCGAGGAACGAAGCGTCCGTCTGCCCGTACGCGTCTTCCTCACGGGCGGGGACTGGGTGGAGACAAGCCTGCCTGCGCGCCTGAAGGCCCTTGCGCCAGGATGCGCATTCTATTCCGTGGGCGGTCCCACGGAGACCACGGTCTGGAACATCCTGTACAGGGTGGAAGAAGAGCTGCCCGCCGGATGGAGCGTCATCCCCTACGGAGCTGCCACGGAAAACAACAGCTACTACCTTCTGGACAGCCGCCTGTGCGAGGTTCCGGACTGGGTCACAGGGGAGATGTACTGCGCAGGCGTCAATGTCTGCCTGGACATATGGGCGCAGGACGACGTGCAGCGCTTTTATGTCCACCCCCGCACAGGCGAGCGGCTCTACCGCACGGGCGACATGGGACGCTTTCATCCGGACGGCCTCATCGAAATCATGGGCCGGGCGGACTTTCAGATCAACATTGGCGGCTACCGCCTGGATCCGGCAGAAATCGAGACCGCGCTGCAGCGGCACCCGGCCGTGGAATGCGCCGTGGTGGTCCCGGTCGGTCAGGACAGGGGCACCTCCGGCCGAGTGCTTGGGGCCTTCATCCTGCCGCGCGGCAGGGAAACGATCGCGGGGCGCAAGGCACGTCAGCCAAGTCAGGCACGTCAGGCAGAAGAGGCCCTTGAACAGGAGCTGACACGCTTTCTGGAAGAGCGCCTGCCGGCCCAGATGATCCCAAGGGTCTGGCGCCTTGTTGCGGCACTTCCGCTCACGGCCAACGGCAAGGTGGACAGAAAGGCCCTTGTGAAGGAGGCAGGCACCCTTGTCGCACCCAGGGCGGAGGACGCGGATCGCCCGCCCAGGACGCCGCTCGAAAAGCTTTTGAGCGCCCTGTGGGAGGAAGTGCTGGGCTGCCCCGTGCCAGGGGCCAGAACCAACTTCTTCCGGCTCGGGGGCGACTCCCTGAAGGCCGTGCAGATTCTGACACGGCTGAAAGAACAGCTGCCCCTGTCCCTGCCCCTGCAGGCCTTCTTTGCCACCCCGACCATAGAGGGCCTGGCCGGCACCCTCATCGCCCGCATCAGCGCAGGCATGCGCACAAGCCCGCAGGAGAACGCATGAAAAGAGCCGCCCCCAGCACAGACCAGGACCAGCCCCCCAGGGATCCCTTCGGGGCTGACAGTGCTTCCCAAAACAGAGCTTCCCAGGACATTGCCGCCCTGGACATTGCCGCCCTGGCTCGGCTCATACGCCAGCAGCCCGGTGGCGGCGAGGCTGCCGGGCCCGGCATTGAAGCGTTTGCCGGGCAGGCGCCTTGCCTCTCCCTGGCCCAGGAACGCCTGTGGTTCATGGACAGGCTTGTCCCGAACTCGGCCTTCTACAACATTCCCTTTGCCTTCAGACTGGAACAGCCCGCGGACGAGACGATCCTGTGCCGGGCCTGGCTGGACACCCTGGAGCGCCACGAAAGCCTGCGCATCGGCATTGCTTCCACCAGCCAGGGGCAGCCTTCCGTCTTTTGCCGGCCGGCAGAAGACTTTGCCCTGACCGTGCACAGGCAGGTTTCCAAAGCGCGCCTGGAGGCGCTCATGCGCCACGAGGCCGCGACAGGCTTCAGCCTGGAACAGGATCCCCTTGTGCGCGGGAGCTTGTGCCACATGGACGACGGGACACAGGTGCTGCTTTTCACGGCCCACCACATTGTCTTTGACGGCTGGTCCATCGGCATCTTCCTGAACGATGTGCAGACAGCCCATGCTGCCCGAAGCAGGGGTCTTGCACCAGACTACACGCCCCTTGCCGTCAGCTATTTCCAGTATGCGGCCTGGCACAGGGCCCTTGTGGAGGCCGAGCGCACGGAACAGACCACCTGGTGGCAGGAGCACCTGGCCAATCTTCCCAACTTCGAGCCGGCCACGGATTTTCCACGGCCTGCTGCCCAGACCTTCAGGGGGGCCGTGCACAGCCTGCACATCGAGAAGGAGGTGCTTGACGCCGTCACGACCCTGGCCACGCAGGAAGAGGCCACGCCCTACGCGGTCTGGCTGACCCTCTTTGCCCTGGCCGCAGCGCGCCTTGCCGCGCAAAACGACTTTGCCATAGGCTCCTCCTTTGCCGGACGCGCCTTGCCGGCCACCGAGGATCTGGCAGGCTTCTTCGTGGAAAACCTGAGCCTGCGCGCAACAATAGATCCACAGGAACGCCTGGGCGATCTTGTCCGCCGCATGCGCGACGAGAGCCTGACCACCATGGAACACGCGACCCTGCCCTTCCAGATGCTGGCCGAGGCCCTTGGCCGCGAACGGGACCTGAGCCGCAATCCCGTCTACCAGGTCGCCTTCACGTATCAGAACATGCAGTCCCTCAAGGCCGGAACGCCCGGAAAGCCCGGGACAGCCAGCGCAGAGGGGGCCGACGGGCAGGAAGGAGCGGCGCTTGTCCTTGTGCCCCTGCCCGTGCCGGGCCTGACCACGCACATGGATCTGGAGCTTCTGGCCTGGCCGTCAGACGAGGGCATGGACTGCCAGATCCTCTATGCCACGGATCTCTTCCAGCCGGAGACCATTGCCGCCTTTGCCGAACAGTTCCGCTCTCTGGCCCAAAGTGTGGCAGCCAATCCCGCCGCGGCCGGGACGCGTGTCCTGTGCCTTGGCCTGGAGTGCTGCCGGCCCTCCCTTGTCAGCGGCATCAGGCGCGATCATCCCCTTCTTGCCCCCTGGCAGGACTTTGTCCGGCTGTGCGAAGCCCATCCTTGCGCCGAATGCGTGCGCACCATTTCCTTCAGCGCACGCGGGGAAGAGACAGCCGTCCACACGAGGGGCGCGGTGCGCACACGGGCCGAACAGATGGCCCTGCATTTGCGCAGGCGCGGCATTGGCCGGGGCAGCGTTGTCCTGCTCTGCCTCGAGCAGGACAGGGATCTTCTGGCAGCCCTGCTGGCCGTCTGGCGCGCGGGGGCCGTCTTCACGACCCTCTCCTGCGATCATCCGGCAAGCCTTGCCCGCTGGCTGTGCCAGGACGCCCGGGTGGCCTGCGTTGTTGGCCGCAGGGACCACTGGCAGGGCGATCCGTCCCTGCTCCTGGATGTGGACACGCTGCCCGAGAGCCCCCTGAGCGCCCAGGAACACATCGAGTGCGGCGAGCCGGCAGCGCCCATGGGCGCCGGCGAGTGCGCCTGCATCCTCTACACCTCGGGCTCGACCGGCAAGCCCAAGGCCGTGCGCCTGAGCCTTGGCGCCCTCTCCAACCGTCTGCACTGGATGTGGGAGCAGTTTCCCTGGGGCGAGAACGAGGTCTGCTGCCAGAAAACCTCGCCGGTCTTTGTGGACTTTCTCTGGGAGGCCCTGGGACCCTTGCTTGGCGGCGTGGTCCTTGTCTGCCTGCAGGACAGGAAGGCTGCCGACATTCCCTGGTTTGTGCAGACCCTGGAGCGCCACAAGGTGACCCGCCTTGTGCTCGTGCCCTCCCTGCTGGCCCAGATGCACCGCCTGGCCGGCGGCCTGGAAGGCAGGCTCACCTCCCTGCGCCTTCTGACAGCCAGCGGCGAGACCCTGCCAAGCGATCTCGCCTCGGCCACCCTCGAGGTCCTGCCCTCCGTGCGCCTGCTCAATCTCTACGGGTCCACGGAAGTCATGGCCGATGCCACCATGTACGAGATTGTTCACAGGCAAAGCGGCAGCGTGCCCATAGGCATTCCCATTCACAACTGCGTGGCCGCCGTCCTGGACAGGGATGGAGCCCTTGTGCCCAGGGGCGCCACGGGCCTGCTCCATGTGGCTGGCGCCTGCCTGGCCCTGGGCTACGCAGGCGCGGCCAGCCAGTCCGCAAAGGACGCCTGGCTTGCCCCGGATCACCACGCCCGCTGCACGGACGCAGCCTTTGCCGCCCTTGTCGAGCAGACAGGCCAGTCGCGCTGGTTTTGCACGGGCGATCTGGCCCGGGTGGACGAACAGGGGCTCCTCCATCATCTTGGCCGTGCGGATCGCCAGATCAAGCGCCGCGGCGTGCGCATAGAGCCGGAGCAGATCCAGCATGTCCTGGAGCGCCATCCCCAGGTGCACGAGGCCAGGGTCCTGGCCGTCGTGCCTCCGGCAGACGCCGCAGGGACCGTGCGTTCGGAACCGCGGCTTGTGGCCTATGTCATCCCCGCCCTTGCACAGGATACAGGCCAGCAGGCAGGGGACAAGGCCGACAAGGCAGGGCCCGATGCAGGGAATGAAGACGGCGCGCTTGCCACGAGCCGCGCAGCCTGCCTTGCCCAGTGGGCAAGCCTCTACGACAGCATGTACGCCAGTGTCCGTCGCGAGGGCCATATCCTGGACAACTTCCTCATCTGGGAGAGCAGCTACACAGGCAGGCATCTGCCTGCAGAGGAAATGCGCGAATGGCTTACGCAAAGCCTTGCCTCCATTCATGCGCTCAATCCCGGAAGGGTGCTTGAAATCGGCTGCGGCCAGGGCTTTTTGCTCATGGATCTCGTCCGCACCTGCGACCGATACGCGGGCCTGGACATCTCGGCCGAGGCCCTGGCCTGCCTGGAGGATCTTGCAGGCGAACTCAGGGAGCGCTGCCGGGCCGACGTGACCCTGCTTGTGGCAGGAGCCACGGATGTTGCCGGCCTCGAGGAACTGGGTGCCGAACTCTTTGACACGGCCCTCTTCAACTCCGTTGTGCAGTATTTTCCGGATGCGGCCTACTGCATGGAGGCCGTGCGCCAGGCCGTGGACAGGCTTGCCTTCGGAGGCAGGGTCTTTCTTGGCGACGTGCGCAACCTGGCAGGCCTGGACCTTCTGCACATCGCCATCCAGGCCCACCGCTGCCCAAAAACGGTCCGGGCACAGGAATTCCTGGACCGGGCCCGCACAAGAAAGCGCATGGAAAGCGAGCTTCTGCTCTCTCCGGCCTTCTGGTACGCGCTGCAGCGCCGCATGCCCCGCATAGCGCATGTGCAGGTGGCGCCAAAGCGGGGAACAAGCGCCAACGAACTCACCGAATTTCGCTACGAGGTTGTGCTCTTTTGCGACACAGCGCCCTTTGCGCCCTTTGCGGGCACCATGCATGTGTGGGGCAGCGAACAGTGCGCCTGCCTCCAGGATCTGCAGACCCATCTTGCAGCCCTTGCCGCAGGCGAAGAAGGCGCCCTGGCCGTGGCAGGCATCCCCCAGGCCCGTCTTGCCGGATACAGGGCCCTGCAGGAGCTGGCCGAGGAAAGCGTGCTCGCCGCAACGGACCTGAGTCTTGCCGAGATGCTGGACGCCGTCCAGAGGGAAGTCCGGAACGACGCGCGAAAAGAGGTTCAAAA
>CALVHF010000049.1 GCA_944327295.1 uncultured Desulfovibrio sp.
CCTTTCTGGCTGCCATCCGCCGTGCCTGTGAAGATTCCCGGGAAAACCACCCTGATGCGGATCATGCCATTCACTACGAAAGTCTGAAGCTTGGCGTTCAGTCTGCCTCGGAAATTCGCGTTGCAGAAATGCAGGAAGACAATCCCTGGGCAGGAATTCTTCTCTCTCTTCTTAAGGGGCAAACAGTTCCCTGCTCTTTTCAGGAGGTGCAGGCCCTGTGGGCAGAAAGATATCCGCAGGGACCGGGGATGCTGATTCAAAAATTTCCCCAGCATGTACCTCCGGAATTTGCCACACAGCGCTGGCAGGATGTGCGGGAACTGCTTGATCGACTGGGATTCTGTATGACATTGGAGGACGGACGCTTCAATATGCCTGAGCTCTATCGCATTGGCTTCCGTCTCGGTCGCAGAGGCGGTGTCAAGCCGCTGCCGTAACGTCCCGGTCGTCCAGTCCCTGGTTCCATCCCAAAAGGCTCTCTCCCAAAGTCTCCCTTCAGGACACAGCCTTCTGAACGCAGTCTTCAACCTGGTTTGAGACTCTGACCCGTCCTTGCCGCTGCGTCTGTTGCGAATCGTCTCCTGCGAAGGTTTCATGCTTTCCTGTCCGTCTCCTGCAAAAATCTCTGGAACAAAATCAGGCAGACGTGCCCTTGCCCTGAACTTCCAATAGTTTTTTTATAGTAAACGCATTATAGTAAAAGCAGTAATATTTCAGAACGGACAGTATTACAAAAGACAAAATTGTTTATATTTAATTAATAGTCAAAAAGATTCGCTGATACGTACTCTATAAATGCAATACATTATTATTCAATGTTTAATTTTGGCGCATAGACGCCAAAGTATTCTTTCCCAACTTTTGCGTTCACTACACAGACACACTACTTAGTAACATAAAAAAGGTACTTTGTATGAATACTTATGAACTGGATCATTATACAGACTGGTTCTTTGATCTTGACGGTACACTGACAGACAGTGCTGCTGACATTCTCTATCTGCTGAATGCTGTACTCAGGGAAGAAGGTGTCCAGTGCTCACCTGTTGAAAGAAAACACATAGGCCCTCCACTGGAAGATATCATCAGAACACTCTGCCCCAATTTTTCCAGTGAACAGGTCACACGTATTGTTCAGATCTATCGCCCCAGATACAGACAGTGTTCCTTTGCCCGGAGCCCTCTCTATCCGGGAATTCTCCCTCTGTTTACCCAGCTGAAGGCGCAGGGCGCACGCCTTTATGTTGCTACCAACAAACCTGTGGACGTGACGACACGCCTGCTTGGCCTGCGAGGACTTCTGCCCTTCCTGACAGACATTGTCTGCAGTAACTCAAGGCCCGGGCGCAGGCTTTCAAAAGCAGAAATGCTGGCCCTGCTCATGGAACGTCATGGAATTGTACCAGAACAGGGCATCATGGTAGGAGATTCCATTCTTGACATGCAGGGGGCCCAAACAGTAGGCATGGCGACACTGGCAGTCCTCTATGGATACGGTGCCCATGAGGCCTTGCTGGCCACACAACCGGATTTTATTGTAGAGGATCCCGACTGGACCAGTATTCGTCGCACTCCCAACTGACCATCAAGGATGTTCGGCTTATGACTCCCAAAAACCGCCATCAGGCCATCCTCTATGCTGTCATGCGCCAGGGCTATGTTTCCATAGAATCCTTAGCAGAAGAACTTGGCGTTTCCTCTCAGACCATACGACGGGATATCTCTGAACTCGACCGCACAGGAATGCTTGAACGCAGGCCTGGAGGGGCGAGCTGCCGCACAACCATCCTGAACAGCTCCTATAATGCAAGACAGGTGGAAGATTTCAAGGAAAAGGAACATATTGCCCGAAAGATTGCTGAGTACATTCCTGATAACAGTTCTCTATTCCTGACTCTTGGCACGACACTGGAAGTCGTTGCCTATGCCCTTCTTGAACGTTCCGGACTGATGATCATCACAAATAATGTTGTTGCCGCGCTGACATTAAACAAAAAGACAGATTTTGAAGTTGTGTTGACCTCCGGCTATATGCGTAAAAGCAGCAACGGCCTTGTGGGAGAAAGTGCCATTGATTTTGTCAGAGGCTTTCAGTGCGACTTTCTACTGACGAGCACAGGCGGTATCCGGGAGTCTGATGGCTACCTGCTCGACTATCACACGGCAGATGTCAGTGTGGCCCAGGCAATGATGCGTAACTCCAATAAGGTCCTGCTGGCAGCCAGCCGTTCCAAAATCGGCCGTCAGGCCGTTGTCAGGGTAGCTCCCATGTCCGCCGTCAATGTTTTCTTCACCAATGCCCCGGTCCCCGACCATCTTGAAGAAGTCGTCAAGGTAGCCGGCGTGGAGATGATCACCTGTTGATGTAAAAAAATAAACATTTGCCTCCCAAATGGCTTTTTTTGAAAAAGACTATTTTTCAAATTAACATATTGAAAAATAAGTATTTATCGTCAACAGCTCCTGTTTCACGCAAGCAGGAGCTGTAATTTTTTATACATTTTTTGAAAGCATCTTGACACTAAAGAGCATTTCGACAATAGAATGAAAGAAAAGAGTCACAGCGTTTACTCTGCGCAGAGTTCACATGCCCATACGGCCTTTCCTGACTCCCTGCCGGTGGGCAGCAACCTCAACTTGGAGGGCTTTCTATGCGCAAACTTCTTTCTTTCATTCTGATCCTGGCATGCACAGTCGTTCTTTGGGCCTCCCAGGCTGATGCGAGTGATAAAATCGTCATCCGCTTTGCCCACAGCAACACCCCGTCGGACATGGATCCCTATCATGCCCTTGTCAACAAGATGCGTGACAAGCTTGCCCAGAAACTCGGCCCGGACCGCATTGATCTGCAGGAATTTCCTGCCGGCCAGATTGGCAGTGAAGAACGCAGCTTTCAGGATGTGCAGCAGGGCATCCTGCAAATGACTGTGCTTGCGGTCAACAACGCCTCCATTTTCGCTCCCTCCCTTGGCGCCTTTGATCTGCCCTATATCTTCACGACTGTTGAAGAATTTGACAAGTGCGTAGATGAAAACTGGGATCTCATCAACAAGCGCATGGAAGCCGAGAGCGGCACTGTTGCCATTGCCTGGCATTCCCAGGGCTTCCGTTTCATCACCAACAGCAAGCAGCCTATCACAACCCTCAAGGATCTTGCCTCTGTCAAAATCCGTACGCCCAATAACCCAATCATGATTGGCGTCTATCGTGCCTGGGGCACCTCTCCCGTCCCCATGGCCATGGATGAAACCTTCAACGCTCTGCAGCAGAAAGTCATTGATGGTCAGGACAACCCTCTGGTTTCCATTGCCACCAACCGTTTCTACGAAGTACAGACCTACCTCACGGAACCTCATTACAAGCTGTGGGTCGGCCCTGTTGTTGCCAATGTGGATTGGCTGCGCTCCCTGCCCGAAGATGTACAGAAGGCCATTATCGAAGCAGGACGCGAAACAACCATAGAAATGCGTGATCTGCTCAAGACACAGGAAGCTGCAGCCCGCAAGTTCCTGCAGGAAAAGAAGATGGTTTTCTGCGGTGTGCCTGCGGACGAAGATGAATGGATGAAGCGCGCCATGTCCATCTGGCCGCAGTTCTACCCCCAGATCAAGAATCTCGAACTGACAGAGGCCTTCATGAAGACATTGGGCCGCACTCTTCCCCGCTAGTTTTGTTCTTTTGAGCGCCCCGCAAGGGGCGCTTGCTCCTGAGGTTGCGCATGAAGAATATACTCTCGTGGCTTGATGCCCATTTTGAAGATGTCCTTTGCGGTGTCCTACTAGTGGGTATCATGACCATGCTCATGGCACAGGTTATTGTCCGCTTCTTCTTTGGCCATGGCCTCACTTTTTCTGAAGAACTGTGCCGTTTTTCCTTCCTCTATCTCGTTTATTTTGCAGCAAGTCTTGTGGCAAGCAAGGGTGCCCATATCAGGGTAACAGCCCATACCCAGAAGTTACCTACTCATCTGCGTATCGCTCTTCTCATGATTGCAGACCTCTGCTGGATTGGTTTCAATATTACGGTCATTTACCAGTCTTCGCTGCTCATTGACAGCATGGCGAATCGCCCCATGCTGTCCGGCGCTCTGCTCATTGACCTGCGCTATGTCTATTTTGCCGTTCCTGCGGCCTTTGCCCTGCAGACCTTCCGTATCCTGCAGCGCTGGTACCGCCATTTCCGATACAATATCTCCATTTTAGGCGAACAACAGGAGGTCTAGCATGTCACCCGATATGGTTCTATGGGTCGTCATGGCCTTCTGTCTCATTGTCGGCTGTCCCATCTTTGTCTCTCTTGGTGTAGCCTCCATACTCGGACTTGTCCTGACAGATATTCCCATGCGTATCGTTGCCCTCGATATGCTCAAGGTCATGGACATGTTCCCCCTGCTTGCCGTTGTCGGCTTCATCTTTGCCGGCGCGCTTATGGAAAAAGGCGGCATGGCCAAACAGATTGTCGATGTCGCCTCACTCTTTGTGGGCAGGATCCGCGGTGGTCTTGGTATTACCACAATTCTTGGCTGCATGTTCTTTGCTGCCATGATTGGCTCCGGCCCGGGCACAGTGGCTGCCATGGGCAGCATCATGATTCCGACCATGATCAAGCGCGGCTATTCTCCTGAGTATGCCTCTGGGGTCTGTGCCACAGGTGGAACACTCGGTATCCTTATTCCTCCGAGTAACCCCATGATCATCTACGGCATCATTGCCAATACCTCCATTGCCGCGCTCTTTACCGCAGGTTTTGTGCCCGGCTTTATGCTTGGGTTCATGATGATGCTCATGGCCTACTTCCTTGCCCGGCGTGCAGGATTCACCGGTGCTGCTGAAGAGGACGCCAATGCCAGGTTCTGGCCCATGTTCCGCAAGAACTTCTTCTCCCTCATGGCGCCCGTCGTCATCCTGGGCAGCATCTACAGCGGTGTCTGCACCCCTGTGGAAGCATCAGTGCTTGCAGTCTTCTACTCGCTCTTTGTCGGTACCTGCGTCACCAGGGAACTGAAACTTGCCCAGCTTTGGGAAGCCATCAAGCTCACCAATCTTTCTGCAGGCAGCATCATTATTGTTCTCGGTGTCTCGACCCTCTTCGGACGCATTCTGACCATGCAGCGCATTCCTCATGAACTTGCCATGGCCATGATGGGCATGACGGACAATCCCTACGTCATTCTCTGCCTCATCGGCCTTCTCTTGCTCTTCCTTGGCATGTTCATGGAAACCCTTGCCACCATTGTCATCCTTGCCCCCATCTTTCTGCCGCTGATCCTTCAGGTCGGTATTGACCCCGTCTTCTTCGGTATTTTCTGGGTTGTCACAAATGAAGTCGCACTGCTCTCTCCTCCTCTGGGTGTCAATCTCTTTATTGCCCAGAATTTGTCCGGGATCAGTTTTGAGAGAGTTGCCAAGGGCGCCCTTCCCTACATGCTCCTTATCATTTTCTTCATTGCCATACTGATTGTCTTCCAGAATATCCCCTTATGGCTCCCGCGTCTGTGGGGACTGTATTAGTCATCATGGAGTTTACAGGATGTCTGAAAAAGATTTTGACCTGATTTGTATTGGTCGCTCCTGCGTTGATCTCTACAGCTGTGAAGTCGGTGTGCCCCTGGAAAGGGCCATGACCTTCACCAAATCCGTTGGCGGCAGCCCCATGAATATCGCCATCGGAACTTCCAGGCTTGGTCTGCGAGTCGGAGCCATTACAGGAGTCGGCCAGGAAGACAACGGACGTTTTCTCAAGTGGCAGATGGCCTGCGAAGGTGTGGACGTCAGCCATGTCAAGACAGATCCCAAAAGGCTGACAGCCATGGTTGTCCTGAGCATCAGAGGAGAAAATGATTTCCCGCTCATTCAGTACCGTGAAAACTGTGCCGACATGGGACTCAGGCCCGAAGATATTGATCCCGCCTATCTGGCCAGAGCCAAAGCCGTTCTCGTAACCGGCACCCATCTTTCACAGGAAGGCGTCCGGTCTGCAACACTGAAAATTCTTGAGACAGCGAAACAGCTTGGAATAAAGTGTATCTTTGACATAGACTTCCGTCCCAATCTCTGGGGGCTGCAGGGGCATGATGCAGGATCCAGTCGCTGGGCCGAAGCCTCTGAAAAAGTAACCAGCGAGTACAGGCGCGTTCTGCCCTATTTTGATCTCATAGTAGGTACTGAAGAAGAGTACTTCATTGCCAGTGGTAAAACCGAAGCCATGGAAGCACTGCGGGAAGTACGCTCAATGACCAAGGCCCTTTTGGTCTTCAAGCTGGGCGACAAGGGATGTGCAGCTCTTCCTGACGCCATCCCGGACAGCTTTACGGATGATGTTGTCTATCCCGGTTTCCCAGTCAATGTCTTCAACTCCATTGGAGCAGGAGACGGTTTTATGTCCGGCTTTTTGCGTGGCTGGCTGCGTGACGAAGACATGGCCACCTGCTGCCGCTTTGCCAATGCTGCGGGAGCGTTTGCCGTTTCACGCCTGGGGTGCTCCTCTGCCTATCCAAGCTGGGTGGAACTGCAGTACTTCATTCAGCATGGCAGCAAGGAAAAATGGCTGCTCAGAGACAGTACGCTCGAGCAAATCCACTGGGCAACCAACCGTCGCAGATCGTGGCATAATCTGGCAGTCCTGGCCTTTGATCACAGGGAAACCTTCCGTCAGCTTGCTGCGGCAACGGGAAAGAGCGACAGCGACATTGCAGCCTTTAAAAAACTGATCTTCGAGGCTGCGGTAGAAAGTTCTGCCAGTTTCAAGGACGACAAGGATCGCATGGATATTGGTGTCCTGCTGGACGATACCTTTGGCAGATCCCTGCTCTTTGAAAGCAATCACCATGCCTTCTGGGTTGGCAGATCCATTGAAAAAACCGGCAGCAACCCGCTCCGCTTTGAAAGCAAGGCTGACCTTGGCATGACCCTGCAAACCTGGCCGGAAAACCACATCGTCAAATGTCTTTTCAAGCCAGGTGTCCATGATACTCCGCAAATGCAGCAGGAAAATGAACGCCAGCTCTGCCGACTCTTCTCGGCAGCCAGGGGAACAGGTCACGAGCTGCTGCTCGAAGTTATCATTGATGGTGCCAGGGATAGTGCTGAACAGAATGAGGCACTCCTGTGGTGGATGCGCCGCTGCTACGAACTCAACATACGCCCGGACTACTGGAAAATTCTCCCTGTCACGGATCAAAAGATCTGGACAGCCATAGAAAAACTTATTCAGGACAATGATCCCTATTGTTGTGGCGTTTTATTCTTGGGTTTCAATGTTGCTGAACAAGAATTGATTGATAAATTTTCCCAAATAGCACCATCAAAATATGCTCTTGGTTTTGCCGTTGGGAGAAGTATCTTCATGGAAGCAGCGCAGAAATGGTTTGCCGACCAGATTTCTGACGAAGAATCTGTACATTTCATGCGTGATTGCTTCCTGAGATTGGTTCATGCCTGGATGGGACGTGCCAGGTAAACCAATCAGTACCGGGGCGTTTCGTCGGCATCTCGGACGAAACGCCCTAAAAGAGGTTTTTTATGAAAGCATGTGTTCTGTATGGGCCAAAGGATCTCCGTATTGAAGAGCGCCCTCTTCCTGAACCTCCCAGAGGATCTGTCCGTCTTCGTATGGGTGGTGTCGGCATCTGCGGAAGCGATCTGCACTATTACCATCTTGGACGGGTGGGGGACGCCGTTGTCCACGAACCCATGATTCTTGGTCATGAAATCAGTGGCATTGTAGACGCAACGGGGCCGGACGTCACTGCTGTCAAGCCTGGACAGAAAGTCGTCGTCAATCCCAGCGATGAATGCGGCGTGTGCTCGTACTGCCGTTCTGGCAGGCAAAACCTCTGCCCGCATATGCGTTATTTCGGCTCTGCTGCCAGGACCCCACATGTACAGGGTATAATGGTCGAATATCCTCTCGTTCAGGAGCGGCAGTGCATTCCAGTGGAAGAGCATGTCTCTCTTGTTCAGGCTGCCTGTGTTGAACCTCTTGCCATAGCTTTGCATGCTGTCTCCAGGGCTGGAAATCTGCTTGGCAAAAAGGTCTTTGTCTGCGGTGCAGGTCCTGTAGGCTGCCTCATCACTGCTGTTGCCAGCCTGAATGGTGCTGCATCGGTAGCTGTCAGCGATATGGAAGACTTTCCCCTCTCCATTGCCCGCAAACTTGGCGCAGACACAACATTCAAGGCACAGGATTCTGCCCTAGACGCTCTCTCTGGAACCTATGACGTCTGCTTTGAAGCCTCAGGATCCACAGGCGGCATGACGACATGCCTGCATGCCGTTGCACCTGGCGGGACAATTGTTCACGTAGGCTTCCTTGGCCAGAATGAGGTGCCCTACCCCGTCAATGCCATGATCATCCGCAAAGAAGTCAGCGTACATGGTTCCCTGCGCGCCTATCAGGAATTTCCCCTTGCCGCCCGTTTGGTGGAGTCTGGCAAGCTGAATCTGACACCCCTGATTACAGCGACCTATCCACTAGAAAAAGTTGAAGAAGCCATTCTTGTTGCAAGTGATAAAACCCGTTCCATGAAAGTCGTCCTGACAGGTCCGGCAGAATAAGTCGAGGACACAATGAAAGTCAGCATTTCCGTTTCCGATGTTCCCAGCGCAATGCCGCAGATAATGTTTTCCGGCAATCTGGAGGCCCGTTTCGCCTTTTTAAAGCAGCTCGGGTATGAGGGTGTTGATCTCTTTTTCCCAAATCCCAGGAATACCCAGGCTCAAAAGATCAAGGCCCTGTTGGATGCAAATGGTCTCAAGGCGACCATGCTTGCCTCACAGGGCGACCTCATGGCCGACGGACTTTTTCTGAATAAACCCGAAGTACTCCCTCAGCTGCTTGAACGTTCCAGATACCACCTGGAACAGTGCGCCATTCTTGAAGCCATGCCTAATGTGGGCTTTCTGCGGGGAAGGCATAACGGGATTCCGGACAGCCTGAAATATATGGCCGACGGACTTGCAGCATATTGTGCGCTGGCACAGTCCTTTGGGGTGCAGGTGCTGCTGGAGCCCATCTGTCGCTATGAAATAGACTCTGTCCTGACTGTCGATCAGGCTCTCACTCTCTGGAAAAAGGCAGACCGTCCATGCAATCTCGGACTGCTTCTTGATCTGTTCCACATGAACATAGAAGAGCGTTCCCTCTGCGGGGCCATCTGCCATGCCGGCCCACTCATCAGACACGTACACTTTGTGGACAATACACGAGCTGTTCCCGGAATGGGCTGCCTGCCTCTGAAAGAGATCACTGCCTGCCTCAAGGCAGCAGGCTACCAGGGCTTTCTAGGTATAGAAGCCATACCTGGGGCCTCCCCAGAGGAAGAAGCCCGAAAAGGACTGCAATATATTCGTACCATTGAATAAAAAATATTTTATCCGAAGACATTTCTATTTCCTGCACATGCTGGGCAATAGAGTTTTCGAATAAACTTTCCCTCATGTTTACAGAAATATAAGGATAAATCATGTTTTCACTTGCAGGTAAAACAGCTTTCATTACCGGTTCCGGCCGCGGTATTGGATACGCTATTGCAGACGCTCTTGCTCAGCAGGGGGCATCCATCTTTCTCTCCGACATCAATAGCGAACTGTTGAAAAAAGCACAGGAAGACCTCAAATCAAGGCACCCCGAAACTGATGTCCGAGGCATTCTGATGGATGTCACCAACAAAGAACAGATTGAACGGGGAATGGAAATAATTAAGGAAGCGGGCAATGGGCTGCAGATTCTGGTCAATAACGCCGGTATCAATCTTCGCAAGCCTGTTGCTGACCTGGACGATGCCACCTGGCAAAAAATGCTTGATACCAATCTGACCAGTGTGTTTCATGTCTCCCAGGCTGCGTTCCCCATGCTCAAGGAACACGGAGGCAAGGTCATCAATCTCTGCTCTCTCATGTCTGAAATTGCTCGTCCGACCGTATCTCCGTACGCCAGTACCAAGGGAGCTGTACGTCAGTTCACACGTGCTCTGGCAACGGAATGGGCTCAGTACAATATTCAGGTCAATGGTATCGCTCCAGGATTTATTGCTACTGACATGAATATTCCTCTTATGCAGGACAAGGAGCTTAATGACTATATCATCAGGCATACACCGGCAAAACGATGGGGCAGGCCTTCTGAAGTTGCTTCTGTTGTGGCATTTTTAGCTTCTCCAGCCGCAGATTTTGTCAATGGGCAGATAATATTTATTGATGGTGGATTTATTATATCCCTATAATAAGGAAAATTTATGCAGATTAACAATGTCGTATGGACTGCACAAGACATTGCCTCTCGCATAGATCACACTGTTCTTGCACCAGATGCCACAATAAAAGATATCGAAATCGCCTGTGATCTTGCACTGAAATATCACTTCAATGCCGTCTATACCAACCCCTACTGGTCGCCTGTTGTCGCAAAGCTGCTTGCAGGCAGTGGAGTCACAACGGGCATCTCTGCAGCATTTCCTCTGGGCTCTCTATCCACAGACATCAAGGTACTGGAGGTCCTGCATACTCTGGAGAGCATAGCAGCCCTGCTGGGGGGACACCCGGGTGAGTTTCCCTGTGCTGTCGATGTCGTCACCAATATCGGTTTGCTGAAAGAAAAAAGGTATACCGAGTATACCAAAGATATTGCTGCCATTGTCGATGCCGTTCGTGATCACAACATTACTGTTAAAGCAATCATCGAGACATCGCTTCTTGATGAAGAGTCGATCTCTGCTGCCTGCTCTTGTGCTGCAGAAGCAGAAGTCAACATCGTCAAGACATCTACTGGAAGATCCGGTCCACCACTTCTCTCCCATATACCAATAATGCGTGCAGCACTTCCAGAGAAAATAGGAATTAAATTTTCAGGTTTTGGTATCGTCAATGCAGCAGAACTTGCCCTGTGTGCATTGATGTTAGGAGCCGATCTTCTTGGATCACCCTGTGGAAACAGTATCGTCGATACATTAGCAAGCAACTATAAGAGCCTTGCTATCCATCTTTCTTAGCACTATCCCTTGCCGTTTTTTTCCAGCTTTTTTCTCGTGTTGCATCTTTTTTCTCCCGAAGCATTGACAATACGTGCAGGCAATGAGATTTTGGATTCGTATCCGACAGACAATTTTCTCTGTCACATTCGGCCGTATCTGCATGGCCAATCTGTCTTCTGGATCTGACTGACGTTATCTCATTCTCCTCAAGTACTCCGCATGTCGTCAGATCCAGAAGCAATCCCTCGGGAGGACATATGAATATATCCTTCACCTTTAAGAACTTCGAGGCTTCCGAACATCTGAAGAAGTATGCCCGTCGCCGCATGGAAAAGCTCGGACGCTTTTTCGGCAAGGCCGCAGGGCTTGAAGTGGGTGTGGTTCTGACCGTTGACAAGATCCGCAACCGCTGCGAAGTCACCGTTGTAGGAGAAGGACTGCATCTGGCAGCCAGTGAACAGACCAATGACATGTATGCCGCCATTGATCTTGTCTACGACAAGCTGGAAAGCCAGATCAAAAAGCATGTCTCCCGTGTCAAGGAGCAGCGCCGCCAGGCCCGCAATGCCACCATCGATGTCTTCACCTACAATCTGGAGGCCGAAGCTCCTGCAGATGCCGAAACCATTGGCACAGATCGTTTCAGCCCCAAGCCCATGCCCGTGGAAGAAGCCATGATGCAGCTCGACAGCATTGGCAGCGACTTCTTTGTCTTCCTCAATGCCGATTCCGGTCGCATCAATGTCATCTACCGCCGCCGCACCGGCGACTACGGCCTGATCGATCCCATTGTCTAGCCCTGTGCGCTTCAGGGCACTCCTGAAAAGCACACAAGAGACACGTCCTTTCTGCGTCCCTGTCCGAACGGCGAGACAGGCACACAACTCTCTGCCTTTTTCGAAGGGCTCTCCCAGTCAGGGAGAGCCCTTCTTCCACCTGTGCACCCTGGAAGCGGAGGCCTGAGCAATGGTACAAGCACTTCATCCCTCCAAAGATCCTGGCGAAATGCCCGATGCCGTTTCCGGCGACGGTTCCTGCGCACCTTCCTGTGCAGACAGCACGTCCGGCAAGACATTAGGCAGGACATCCGGCACTCCGGCCTCCGATGCCTCGTCCAGCGCCCCTTCCGGTGACGTCTCCCCAGACGTTCCTGCTGCTCCTGCTGCCGTTTCCATGGACACCTGCACAGGAGCTTCCGCAGTACACCCGGCAAGCCATCCCGCCAGTCCTCTTGCAAACCACGCGGCCAGACAGACCCCAAAGGGACCCCTGGTCCTTGCCGAGGCATCCCTGTCCTGGATGGACAGTCGCACGCCCCTGACAACTCCCGCGCAAGGCTCTGCCGATGCGGGCCGAAAGGATGCGGACATGGATGATACGAGCCGGGACGATGCGGAAAACAGGGAGAGCACGGGCTTGAGTACAGGCACGCATCACGTGCGCTTGTGCATTGTCACAGGCCTCTCCGGATCCGGAAAGAGCACAGCCATGCAGGTCTTCGAGGATCTCATGTACTTTACCGTGGACGGTCTGCCCGCCAGCATGGCTCCGGAAATGGTGGCCCTCATGAACCGTCCCTCCATGGCCCATTTCAAGGGCATTGCCCTGGGCCTCGACATCCGCCAGAGCTCCTTTCTGAACGAAATAGAAGACGTTCTGGAAAAGCTGCGTCTGGAAGGGCACAATCCGCAGCTCATCTTCCTTGAGGCCGACACCCAGGAAATCATGCGCCGCTATGCCACCACCCGCAGGCCCCATCCCCTGGAGCGCGAGGGCATAGGCCTTGAGACAGCCGTGCTCATGGAGCGCCGGCGTCTGGCCCAGCTGCGCAGTCAGGCGGACATGGTCATCAATACCACCCGCTTTTCCATTCACGACCTGCGCCGCATCATGCAAAAGCGCTTCCGGGATGGACAGGACAATGCCCGCTCGCTCAGGGTCTTTGTGCTCTCCTTTGGCTTCAAGCACGGCGTGCCCAAGGAAGCGGACTACGTCTTTGACCTGCGCTTTCTGCCCAATCCCTACTTTGTGAGCGAGCTGCGCGCCAAGAGCGGCCTGGATCAGGATGTGGCAGACTATGTCTTTGCCACGCCCAAGGCCCGCGAGTTCTTGAGCAAGCTCCAGGATCTCATCTTCTTTATCCTGCCCCTCATGGAAGGCGAGGGCCGCTACAGACTCACCCTGGCCTTTGGCTGCACAGGCGGTCACCACAGGTCCGTGGCCGTGGCCGAGGCCATAGGCCGTGCCATCACCCAGGCAGGCTTTCCCACCACCATCGAGCACCGCCACCTGGAACTGGGATAAGCAAGACCAGCGCCTGTTCCTCTGGCCCCTTCTCCGCAGCTCTGCTGTTCGGCTGTGGCTGCCTGGCTGCTGGCCCTCCCTGCCACCATCCAGGCGACCTGCTCCCTGCGCTCCACTGGCCCCTGCTCGCTGCCCCTGCACCCTGTCCTGCAAGGACTGTGTGTCCTTCAATGGCATTTGGGAAACACTGGCCAAGGCCCACCGCCGACTCCCTGCGCCTGCTTCCCTCCCTTTCGCAAGAGCCGCACAGCGCACGCTTCTGTGCCTGTCCGAATCTTCCGGTCTTCCAGCCTCCTGGCGCCTGTCAGGCCTCTCTTTTTGCACGTCACTCCGTGTTCCATGCCGAACAGCCCTCAAGCCTGCGGCATCCTTTCCGCCTCTGTCCCTGCCGCAGTCCCTCCCCTCCGCCACGGCCTGCCTCTTTCCCTGTCTGCCCCTCCAGTTCGGCCATGCGTCCTTGCGAACTCGTGTTGGGCGCCTGTCTCTCCGTCCCCCCTCGTCCACCCGTCTCTCCGTCTCTCCGTCTATCCATCCATTCGTCTCCCCTTTCATCCGCAGGCTCTTTGCGGTTCTTCCCACAGGCCTGTTTCTTCCGGCCAGGTTCCCCTGTCTGATCAGTCTGCCCTGCCTTCCTGCCCCCTCATACCGACCTGCCCGTCTCAACCAGGTTGCACGCCTGCGTCCCTGCATCCCTGTGCCCGGTTGCGCTGCCAGTCCCTGCCCGATTCTCCTGCGCGCCCTGCTCCTTGCCAAAGGCGCTCCTGTCTCCTTTCTCCTCGACTGTCCCTTTCGGCACATCTCGCCTTCCTGCCACTTCCCTCTGTCTTTCTTCGCGCACCATGAGGTCCCGCTCCTGCTCAGGGCTTTTGCCTGCAAAAAAGCCTGCGCGTATCCGCAGATTTCCGTGGATTTTCGCGCCAATCTTGCCTTTCCCCTGGAAACAGGATAGCGTATGTGAAGTACTAAAAGCGGCCCTGAAGCCCCTGCGGCTTGAGGTCTTTGAGGGAGATTTGCAGCTATGGCTCCAGAGACAAACACTGCCGAGCCCCAGGATGTGGGCATTATTGTGGTTGCACACGCCGACTACGGCTCCGTGCTGCTGAGGACTGCCGAGTTCATCCTCGGTCCCTTGAGCGACTGTTCCTCCATCAGCGTGGACATAGGTCAGGAAGTGCCGGAAACCGTCCGCCGCCTCAAGGATGCAGCCCAGCGTCTGGACAAGGGAGCCGGTGTCATCATTCTCACCGACATGTTTGGCGGTACCCCCACCAACCTGGCGCTCTCCCTGCTCTCCTCCCACAATGTGGAAGTGGTCACGGGCGTCAACCTGCCCATGGTGCTGAAGGTCTTCACCTCCAGAACCACGCCTCTGGCCGAACTGGCCCAGCTTGCCAGCGATGCCGGCATCAAGGGCATTGTAGTGCCCGGAGCCATGCTCAAGAGCCGGACCATGGGCTCTGACAAGGCCCAGAAAGCCGACGCGAGGTAATCAGTGTGGTTCAGAGTTGACAACAGACTGATTCACGGCCAGGTCATCGAAGGCTGGCTGCCCTATACCGGCGCCCGTCATCTTGTCGTCGTGAACGATGCCCTGGCTGCCGACTTCCTGCGTCAGCAGATCATGAGCCTGGCCGTCTCTCGCCATGTTCAGGTGCACTTCATCCCCCTGTCCGATCTGACCGCAGTGCTTGCGGCCTGCGGAGACGACACCTTCGTGCTCTTTGAAAACTGCCAGGACGTGGGCACTGCCGCAAAAGGCGGCGTGCGCATTCCTGTCCTCAACATAGGCAACATCCACTACACCGAGGGCAGACATCAGATCTATCCCCACGTGGCGCTTTCGGACGAGGACATGGACATGCTGCGCTCCCTTGTCCGCACCCAGCACACGGAACTCGATTTCAGAGCCGTTCCTTCGCAAAAGATAAGGCCTCCGCATGTACAGCTTTTCTAATCTCTTCCTTGCCGGCCTCCCGTACTGTTTTTTTTTGTGCTCATAGGCATAGCACGCTTTTCCTGCATTGTCGGTCTTATTGAACGGCCCCTGGCCCTGAGCCTCCTGGTCTCCTTTGTCACCGGGCTGTGGGATGTGGCCCTGCCCCTGGGCATCAGCCTGGAACTCATGTGGCTTGATGTTGTTGCCATGGGCTCCATCATACAGCCCTTTGGCGGCATGGCCTTTTTATTGCTCTTTCCCCTCAGCGCTGCCCTCTCCTGGACCCAGCCCGGTGTCCTGCTCCTGCCGCTTGTCCTGTGCATGGTGGCGGCCCATGTGGGCGCCTTCTGCGAACTGCGCTACCGCATCCATCAGAACCACCTTCTGGACTGCTGTTCAAGACACCTGCGTGCCCTGGACGAAGAGCGCGCAACCTCCGGCACAGAGACGGGCCGCGATACCCCGGAATGCCTGATCTCCCAATGCTTGTGGGGCCGCATTGTCTGGCATGCCCTGCTCTATCTGGTCTGCTACGCCCTCCTCTGCCTCATCGTCTCCACCCTGCTCTTCTGGGATCTCTACCCTGTCCTGCCCAATCTGGACTGGGTCTTCATCTACGCCCTGGCCACCATTGGCGCCGTCCTCTCCCTGCGGGAGCGGCGGGCCTATGTGGTCTGCGGCCTGACCATCCTGGCCCTCGTGGCCCTGCTCCTGGGCGGAGAACTCCTGGTTCCCGAAAGCTGAAGAGCACGCTGACAGAGAAACCTCGCATCAACGCAGCAAAGAACGCCCAAGAACACAAGAAGAGCACCTGAAGCCAGACGGAAGACGCTCGCACAAGCGGCACTCGGAAGGTGCCTGCGGCAGCTGCACACCGAACTCAAAACCCATCCAGTTCGACGGAGTTCTGGCGCACTGACTTGAACAAACCGAACGACAAGAGTCCCTGACATTGCGGGCTGCTCTTCCTTGTGCCGCGTCTTCCCGTCTTCAGACCTGCCGGACATATCCGGCAGTATCGAACAGCATCCAGCAGACGCCAGGCCCCCTGCGCGTCTTTTTCAAGGCGTCTGCCTGAAGCGTCTGGCACG
>CALVHF010000050.1 GCA_944327295.1 uncultured Desulfovibrio sp.
ATCCTGACCAATATGCCGAACCAACACGCGAAGGTGTTCCAAAACGTGGTGATCCCGTCAGAGCCTTGTAGAGTGCACAATGACATCTACAAACTCCTCAAGATACACCCTGCCAAGGAGTACCCTCGTGTGGCTTAATGCCCTGAGCACCTCTCAGAGTGTGGTAATAAAATTTACCCGGGAACTCAGGATAAAGGGTTTGTCTGAGCGGGATGCGGCTTGTGTCTTGCAGCACAAGTTTGCTGATCAAGTCCGAGGACCTTCCTTGGGGTGCAGGGGAGGCCAGATTCCTCCTGTTTCGCTTTTGCCGCCGCTCCACCCTGCGGAATCCGTGCGATGCGGGCCTTGCGTTTCAGCTGTACTGTATTTCCTTCAGGTTGTAGCGGTGGGCCTTGCGAACAATGGTGCTCTGGCTCACCTTGAGCAGCCGGGCCGCCTTGTAGGTGCTGCCTGTTTCCCTGAGGGCGCGGGCTATGAGTTCCTTTTCCAGGGCCTCCACTTCTTCCTGGAGGCCCAGTCTGGAGCTCCTGCTTTTGCCCTGGGCGTCCCTGGGCAGCACGGAGCGGATGTAGGGCGGCAGGTCTTCTGCCGTGAGACGCTTCTTGCCCAGGGCCAGCAGGAAGCGGGCCACAGAACGGATTTCGCGGATATTGCCGGGCCACTGATAGATGCGCAGCGCGTTGCGCAGGGAGGCATTCAGGTGGGGGACGGGCTGGCCCTTGGCAATGGAGGAGAGAAAGTATTCCATGAGCCCCTGCACGTCTTCGGGACGCTCGCGCACGGCAGGAATCTCGATGGCAATGACGCGCAGGCGGTAGAAGAGATCCTTGCGGAAGGTGCCTTCTTCCACCATCTTTTCCAGGGACTTGTTGGTGGCGGCCAGGATGCGGACATTGGTCGAGATGTCCGTCACTCCACCCACCCTGCGGAAGGGCTCACCGTCCAGAACGTGGAGCAGCGTGGCCTGGGCCGACAGGGGCAGTTCGGCAATTTCGTCCAGAAAGAGGGTTCCGTTGTCCGCAAGCTCGAAGACACTCTTGCGTCCCTTGCGCGAGGCGCCGGTGAAGGCCCCGGACTCGTAGCCGAAGAGTTCGGATTCGAGCAGGGACATGGGAATGCTGCCGCAGTTCAGGGAAACAAAGTTCTTGTCCTTGCGCTGGCTCAGGTTGTGGATGGCCTTGGCGGACATGGTCTTGCCCGTGCCGGTCTCTCCGAGCAGGAGCACCGGAGCGTCCGTATGGGCGGCCATCATGAGCGAGGCACGCAGCTGCCGCGAGGCGGGCGAACTGCCGAGAATGCCCATCTGCAGCATCTCTGTCTCGTTGTACGCAGGTCTGTTCGCATGCAGATTCTGTATGTTCTCGAGTCTGTCGTTCATGGATTCAAGTTCGGACAGATCGCGGATGATGGCTATGACGCGCACCACATTGCCCTGTTCGTCAAAGACGGGCGTGGCGGTATTGAGACAGTGCCGTCCGTTGGCGTAGTCGTCAAACATGGTCACGGCCCTCTTTTCCTCCAGGGCCCGCAGAGTCACGCAGGTGGAAAAATGCTTGAGCCTGGCCGCCTCCTTTACCGTGAGACCGACCACGTCTTCGGGCGCTATGCCGGCAATGCGCTGCATGGCCTTGTTGACGGCAATGGTGGTGCCATGGGCATCTATCATCCAGATGCCGTCATGAATGGAGTCCAGAATGTTGTTGAGGGAGGAGTAGAGGAGCTCGCGTTCCTCGAACATGTCCATGGGCATCTGCAAGACGTCCAGCAGGCGCAGGGGCATGAGATTTTCCAGGCGCACGGTCATCCAGCGCAGGAAGATGAGCATCTTGCCCTTGGTGGGACAGGCAATGCCACCGGTATCCTCTATGTTGTCCAGTTGACCGGACCTGATGAGCCCCTGCTTTTCAAAGAGGGGCAGCAGGGGAGTGCCGGTGCTGGCTTCGGGAAAGAGTTCCGTGAACTGCCTGGTGACCTGTACGAGTGTCCAGTTGCTGTAGCTGCAGACAGCACAGGCAGGATGGAGAGTGGTGTCTTGGGTGGGTGAAAGCATGAGCACGCCTCGAGCTGAGTGCAGCCTTGACCGAGTCCCGGGGGCGGACCTGTGGGCACATGGGCTCTCAAAACCATGACAGAAGGAGAGGGCGGGATTTTTTTGAGATGTAGCAAAAGTCCAGGTCCTCTTCAAGCAGAAAGCAGGAATGGAACATATATTGACACATTCGGGCTCTTATTGAGGGAAAAGCAGGACCATGATACAGTCCGTTCGCTGCTGTACTCCAGCCTAAGGGGCTGAAACTACGTGAGTATATTGATTTTTAGAGAGGAACGACAAGGAAAAAGATGTTTTTTGTGTTGCACATAAAATGCGAATTGTGTGATACAAAAAAATCCCCCTCTTTCTGTGGAGAGGGGGATTTTTGTTCAGGCTGAAAAAGGCCGGAAGAGGAACAGAACAAGAACCGTCTTTTCCGGAAAGTCTCTTCTAGAGAATGCCTGTGTCCTTGATTCCGTGTTTGCGCAGGAAGATATGGAAGAGTTCATTGTCGCCAAGGATGAGGAAAGCACGTTCCTTTTCGGGAATGCTGCGCACGGCGTGTAGGCGCATGTAGTACACGGCAAAGCCCAGGAGGACCCAGATGCCAAGGACAACCCAGGACTGTATGCTGATGGAGGCTGGCGAGAAGGGCAGGACGAGCAGACCAAGGCAGATGAGGGAGGACAGGCAGCCAAGGATGGCCAAGGGGCGCACCGAGCCTGTCTGGAACTGCGCGCATTCCCGGGCCAGAGTGTAGCTTGCCAGGGAGGCAAAGAAGTAGCCGATGATGGTGCCAATGGAGGACATGTCCACGACCCAGGACAGGACTTCACGTCCGAAGAAGGGGGCGATGAGCACCAGGAGCAGAATGAAGTTCAGGGCATTGGAGGGCGTCTTGTGCTTGCCGTGCAGCTCGGCAAACCAGGTGGGCAGGATGCGGGCACGGCCCATGCTGAAGAGCAGGCGGGAACAGGCAATGTAGAAGCCGTTGATGCCGGTCAAAATGGCAGAGAGCACGGCCAGGCCCAGGATGACGCTGCCCACGGGCCCGAGACAGAGGTTGACCACGTGTCCTGTATGCCAGAAGATGGTGAAGTCGCGAACCAGGGGCTCCCAGGGCACGACAATGGCCACGGCCACAGTGATGGCCGCGTAGGTGAGAATGCCGCACACAATGGAGAGCAGCATGAGAATGGTGCTCATGGACGGCTTGAAGTTGAATTCTTCCGCAGCCTGGGGAATGGTGTCAAAGCCCACAAAGAGCCAGGGCGCAATGGCCGTGACGGCAATGATGCAGGCCAGGGGCGACTTGTCCTGGGCAAAGAGGGGTTCCAAGTTGCTCAGGGAGCTTGTGGGATAGATGGCGGCTCCTGCCATGATGAGAATGACGCCTGCGGCAAGGATGAGGGCCAGGGCAACCTGAATCTTGCCCACGATATCGGCACCGCGGTAGTTGAGCCACCAGAAGAGCACAAGCACGGCTTCCAGCATGACGAGCTCGCCGGCATAGATGTGCCAGTTCACAATGGTATACATGTGCCCGAATTCGAGCAGGCCCGGCATGAGAAATCTGGTCAGCAGGACTATGGCCGTCGCATTCAGGGCAATGATGCTCAGATAGCCGAGCACCAAGGCCCAGCCGCACACAAAGGACAGGGTTGGGCCGAAGGCTGCGTAGGCAAAGGCAAAGACGCCGCCGGCTATGGGGAAGCTGCCCACCAGGCGACCGTAGGCGATGGCCACGAACATGAGCATGACGCCGCCGGCAACAAAGCCGATGACTGCGCCAAGAGGGCCGGATCCTGGCAGAAAGCGCAGGCCGGGCATGATGAAGGCTCCCCAGCCGATAATGGCACCAAAGGCCAGTGCCCAGATGGACAGTGGCGACATGCTTTTTTCCAGAGTAGGTCTGTTTGCAGCATCGATGTGTTCAGCCATAGACTTGCTCCCATATTTCTGAAGACGGCACATCCGCCCTGCTGGCAGGAAGGATGTGACAATCCTGTTTTTGTCCGTGTATGGAGGGCCATTGTGAAGGATTGTGCCAGAGGATCGTCTCTGAAGACAAGGATCTTCGGGCTGGAGGAACCGACAGGAGCAGGCTCTGGAGGAAGCGGCTGCAGGGCCTTCTGTCTTTTGACTGATGCACTGTACGAGCCCGGCATGCCGTTTCCAGAACCCGGGGAAGCAGGACATGAAAACCCTGCACGCCCATGGTTCGACCTTCATGACAGGCTCTCTAGCAAGAAACAGGCCAGAGACATCAGCCTGTCCGCCGAACCATGCTTGTGATAAAAAGTGCAAGAAGTTCTGTTCCAACTGCGGAAAGAAAAGTGCGCAAACGGGGCCGCAAGAGCCGTCTTTTTGTGTACAGGGGCTGCAGAAGTGGGTAGTTCCGAACTGTCGGGATCCTGTTCTTCCCGACGCGGACAGCGTTGCATAGAGGGCCGGCGTGTCAATTTTAAGTCGTTTTTGACTTGAAAGCCAGCCACGAAAGGGTGTGATCAGGGACAGGTGAAGCAGGCAGAATCCATAAAACATAGTTCCAAGGTATTGTATTCAGCCAGGTTGGAGGAGTACCTGGGGCGCAGGACGCGTCTGTCTCCCTGGATGAGGTCAGAACTGGAACAGAAGAAGGCACCTTGTGCCTTTAGAGGCAAGAGCTTGGAACAAAAGAACAAAGTTGAATCGAAACTGGTTTGGCCCTGATCGGTCAGGAGGACTGAGTCAGATTTGTGGGAAACAGATGCTGTTTGGGTACAGGGCCCCGCGCGGACATTCTGCGTTTTTTTGCTGCTCCCTGTGTCCTGGCTTTCCTCAAGTTCCCGGGGCATTTCTTTCCAGGAGAGCGTGCACAAATGGGCAAGAGTTTGCCCGTATTGGTTCTGGACGCTGGCAGGCTTCCCCGGTATCATTCTTTCGTCCCTGAAGACGTCAGGGTACTCTGTCGACACCCCGGAGTTTTTCATGTCCCGAAGTCTGCAGGTCCGCCTTTTCGAGAAACCTGTTCCTCTGACAGAACTGCCAACACCCTGCCTGCTGCTCGAGGAATCTCGCCTTGAGCGCAATGCCGCACGACTTGCCGTACACTGGGACGGCAGCTCTGCCTGTTTGCGTCCCCATCTGAAGACCTGCCGCTGCTGGGAAGTGGCCCGCCGCATCCTGGCTTCCCCGGCAGGTCCCTGCACCGTGGCCACCATGGGCGAGGCCGAGGCCGTGACCAGCCTGGGGGGCAGGGACATTGTCCTTGCCGTGAGCATCCGTCCCGCCCTCTTTGCCAGGGCACAGGCCCTCATGGAGCAGGGCGCGGATCTCAAGGTGCTGCTGGACAGCCGCACCATGGCCCAAGCCCTGGCCGACTATGCCAGGGAACAGGGCTGCACATTTTCCGTCCTTCTGGAAATAGACTGTGACGGACACAGGGCTGGCCTTGCGGCAGCAGATCCGGAACTGGTCTGTGTGGCCGATTTGCTGCGTGCCGCCGGGCAGATTGTTGCCGGCGTGCTCACCCATGCAGGCTCGGCCTATGACTGCCCCGATACGGCCTCCATACAGGCCCTGGCCGACCAGGAGCAGGAGGCGGCCCTGCAGGCAGCAGAGCTTTTGCGAGCCAGGGGGCATGCCTGTCCCATCGTGAGCGTGGGCTCCACGCCCACGGCCCTGCTTGGCACACCTAGGCCCGGCATCAGCGAAGTGCGGGCCGGCGTGTATCTCTTCATGGATCTAGTGATGGAAGGGCTTGGCGTGTGTTCCCTCGAGGACCTGGCCCTGAGCGTGCTCACAAGCGTCATCGGCGGTTTTCCAGAACAGGGCAGGCTGCCCAGACGCCTTTTGACCGATGCCGGCTGGGCGGCTCTTTCCTCGGACAGGGGGCTGGAGCGGCGTTTTGCCAGCCAGGGCTTCGGTCTTGTGTGCACCATGGAGGGGCATCTTCTGCCGGGCCTCAAGGTGGCCGAACTCAATCAGGAGCACGGCATGCTGAGTGTGCCCGCACACCCGGATGAGGATGTGCGCGACGCACTCATGCACCTGAGGGCCGATTCCAAGCTGCGCATCCTGCCCAACCATGCCTGCGCCACTTCCATGATGCATCAGTCGATCTATCTTGTGCGCGACAATGCGGCTGTTGCCCTTCTGCCCAGGTTTGGCGGCTGGTAGACAGACTGCCTGCGGCCGGACGGTCTGCCGAAAGCAGGCGTCCGGAAAAAAGAGCGCCTGAGGGGCGCGACTATCACAGCGTTTTCCAGGAAAATGCCCTTTTTCCCGTTTTGTGTTTCAAGGAGTAGATATGGCTTCTACCGTCTATTACTGTTCCATGTCCTGTAGAAAGCACAGCCAGACAAAGGCAGCCAAGATTGCCAGGCTGTGCGCTCTGCTCAAGCTCAATGAAGTTGTTGTCAAGGACAAGCCCTGTGCCATCAAGCTGCACTTTGGCGAAACGGGCAACGACACCCATCTGAATCCGCAGCTTGTGCAGGTAGTGGTGGACAAGGTCCGTGCCGCCGGAGCCCTGCCCTTCATGACGGACACCACAACCCTCTATTCCGGCACACGCCACAATGCCGTGGATCATCTGAACACGGCCCTGCGCCACGGCTTTGCGCCCGGTGTCGTGGATGCCCCCACCATTATTGCCGACGGCCTGTTCGGGGAAAACGATCTGCCCGTGACCATCAATGCCAGGCACTTCAAGGACGTGCACATTGCCACCGAAATCGTGAAGGTGCCCTCCATGGTGGTGCTCTCGCATTTCAAGGGCCATGAAATGGCCGGCTTTGGCGGTGCCATCAAGAATCTGGCCATGGGCTGTGCCTCGCAGCGTGGCAAACGCGATCAGCACGGCACGACCGTGTCCGTGAACGAGGAAAAGTGCATTGGCTGCGGCAGCTGCGTGCGCATCTGTCCCGAAAAGGCCATGAGCCTGCAGGAAAACAAGAAGAGCCACTGCGACCCCCAAAAGTGCATCGGCTGCTTCGAGTGCATGACGGTCTGCGAGCCCAAGGCCATTGAACTGGACTGGGCCACGGATGTGCCGGCCTTCATGGAACGCCTGACCGAATACGCCTACGGTGCCGTGAAGGGCTACGAGGACCACGTCTGCTACATCAACTTCGTGATGAACGTGACCCCGGACTGCGACTGTGCCGGCTGGTCCGACATGCCCATGATCCCCGATGTGGGCATCCTGGCCTCTCGCGATCCGGTGGCCCTGGATCAGGCCTGCTTTGACCTTGTGCAGAAGGCTCCTTTGCTGGCCAGCCTTGATTTGCAGGGCCGTGACATCTTCACCGCCCGCTGGCCCCATACCCATGGCACCGTTCAGCTGCGCTACGCCGAGGAACTGGGCATGGGCACAAGAGAGTACGAGCTCAAGGAAGTCTAGCCACAGCGCGTCCTGAAATCAGGGAACGACATTTGAAAGCCCCCTTCCTTCTCCGGCCTGTTCGGGGAGGGCAGGGGGCTTGCGTGTTCGGGAAAGCTGTCAGTTCCTGTCCCAGGCCTCGCCTATGGCCGTGGCGAGCCCTCCCAGGGAGGTCTCCTTGTAGGTCGCCTGCAGATCAATGCCCGTGCGGTACATGACGTCTATGATCTTGTCGAGGGAGACCACGCGCTGGCGACCGTCTTCCAGGCGCGAGAGCTGGGCGCAGTTGACGGCGCGCTCTGCGGCCACGCCGTTGCGCTCTATGCAGGGAATCTGCACAAGGCCGCCCACGGGATCGCAGGTGAGCCCCAGATTGTGCTCCATGCCTATTTCCGCAGCCACCTCCACCTGTTTCACGTTGCCGCCGGTGACAGCACAGTAGGCACCTGCTGCCATGGAGCAGGCAACACCCACCTCGCCCTGGCAGCCCACCTCGGCGCCGGAAATGGAGGCATTGAGCTTGTAGAAGAGGCCTATGGCTCCTGCAGTATAGAGAAAGTCCCGCTGTCCCTGTTCTGTGGCATGGGGGTAGAAGTTTGTGTAGTACATGAGCACGGCCGGAACAACGCCGGCGGCCCCGCTGGTGGGCGCAGTGACAATGCGGCCGCCCGAGGCATTTTCCTCGGCCACGGCAAAGGCATAGAGCATGGGCCACAGGCTTAAGTCCCTGCGGCCCGTGGCCTGCAGGGCACTTATCTTGCGCAGCAGGTTGGGGGCCCTGCGGCGCACGCCGTAGCCTCCGGGCAGGATGCCGTCCGTGCAGCAGCCCCGCTCCACGGCCTCGCGCATGGTCGTGATTATGGCTTCCATGCGCCGGTCCACCTCGGACCCGGAGCGCCAGAAGGTTTCGTTGGCATGCACAATCTCGGCTATGCTCTTGCCTTCCCTGCGGCAGAGGGCAAAGAGTTCCGTGGCCGTGGCATAGGGGTAGGGCGGCTCGGGATAGCCTGTCTCGGGCTTGTCGAAATCCTCTTCGGTGCGGATAAAGCCGCCGCCTATGGAGTAGTAGGTCCGGGCCAGCAGGACGGCTCCTTCTGCATCCAGGGCCGTGAGGGTCAGGGCGTTGGAGTGGCGGGGCAGAAAGAGGCCCTTGTGCAGGAGTACATCCCTCTTGAAGCAGAAGTCCGTATGATGTGTGCCTGCAAGCAGGAGAGCATCGTCTGCCTGCAGGGCTCTGGTCCTCTGTGCCAGGCGGACCGGATCCACGCTGGAGGGTTCCTCTCCCTCAAGGCCGTTCAGAAGGGCTCCTGTGGTGCCGTGCCCTTCGCCGGTGAGCGCCAGGGAACCGTAGAGTTCCACCTGTACCCTGGCCACAGCGGGAAGCACGCCGTCGCGAACCAGCTGATCCGCAAAGGCCCTGCCTGCCAGCATGGGACCGACAGTGTGGGAACTCGAGGGGCCGATTCCTATCTTGAAGAGATCAAAGACGCTGAGCATGAGCCCTCCGTTGGGAAAGTGCCGTGCAGGTGCTTTTTGTGTCCGGCAAAGTGGGAAGCGTCAGGCCGCCCCCTTGTCAGCGCAGGGTGATGCGCTCGCGGCGGTTGCGGCCGAGTCCCAGATGCAGGGCCTGCCACAGTGTCAGCGGCCTGTAGACGGAAATCATGAGCATGCTGAAGATGATGATGGTCTGCATGACGGCTTGCCAGAAGCTTTCCGGCAGGAGACAGGAGCGGATGAAGCGAAGGATCGGGGCAAGGCCGTAGGGTTCGCAGAAGGCTATGAGTTCGTTCCCCCAGGGGCCCCAGAAGAGCGTGCCCCAGAAGGCGGCACTTAGGGCAATGAGCCATTTGTAGCCTATCCAGAAGAAGTGCACGAACCCTATGGAGGTGAAGAGCGAGTAAAAGAGGCCCGTGAGGATGCAGCCGGCAAGGCCGGGAATGACCACCCAGGTGTCGAGGAAGTGCAGGCTGAAGGCCACGGCCTGCATCGTGGCCTCGTCGAGGTCGCCTGTGAGGCGCAGGTAGCTCAAGGCCTGCATGGAAAAGGCCCCGCCGGCCCAGACGGTGGCAAAGAGCAGGTGGATGGCCTTGGTGGTCTTGATGACGACATTTTCCCGGGCACTGATGCCCCGGCCCGTCGTGCCGTAATGGCGGACCTGATCGTTCAGACGAGGTATGAGTTTCACGACGTGTCCTTCCTTCGTGTCCGTGCCTGTGCAGGCGGGGGTATCGAGAATGGAAGATCCCCGGGGAAGTTCCGGGACCGGCCTGTGCAGGCCAGGAGCCCTTCTCGCCTCCTTCACAAGAGGCTCAGGGCCATGCGACCCGCAAGGGCACTTCTCTTTTTTCCCCAACGAGCCCGCTCGGTCAAGGGGCAGGAGCCCCTGCGGGCGCTTCTGGCAGCGCAGGGTCAACGTGCTTCCCTGGCCCTGAGCATTTTTTGCGTGAGGGTGGTGGGACTGGCGCTGACTGGATCCTCGGGCCAGGGATGGCGCGGGTAGCGCCCCCGCATCTCGGCCCGCACCTGCGGATAGACCTCATGCCAGAAATAGTCGGGGTCCTTTGTCATGGCCAGAACCTTGCCGCCGGGAGAGAGCAGGTGCAGGGTCAGGGGCACTGTTCCTGCGAGCAGCGGCGTGCTTTTCAGGCCAAAGCATTCCTGCAGCTTCACCTCCACATGGGGCAGTTCTGTGTCGTAGTGCACGGGATGGGCCCGGCCGCAGGGAGACGTCCATTCTGTAGGAGCCAGTTCATCCAGCCTGTGCAGGCAGGACCAGGGCACAAGCCCCTTGAGGCTCGCAAGGAGTGCTGCAGGCGTGATGTCTGCCGTGCGAGTGGCAGCCCCAAGAGCTGCAGGCAGCCATTCTGCGGCTCTGTCCTTCAGGGTTTCGGTGTCGAGGAGAGGCCAGGGATCGCCAAGGGTGCGGGCCAGAAAGCGCACGCGCTCAAGCCAGTGCCCGTTGTCCGCATTCCAGGGCAGGGGGGCCAGGTCCCTGGCCACAAGGAAGTCGCACAAGAGCTTCGAGCACTCATCAGGAGTCGGCTCCACGCGCTGCGCGTCCAGCTCCAGGCTGTCCAGCAGGGTGACAAGCCGTGCCTGCACGACGCCTGTGGCATCCACCTCCAGAAGACGCCTTTTCACAAGAAAGCGGGAGAGACGGGCGTACACCTCCTCTGCCTCCACGGGCGCACAGAGCAGGGCCGTGGCATAGGCAGCCTCGCCTGTACTGTGCCGCGCTGATCCTGGCAGGGCCAGATCAAGAGCCAGGACAAAGTCCGCCTGGGCCATCTCGCAAGGCAGCAGCACGCCGCTGCCCGAGCGCAGAAGCCCCGGCACAAGGCCTGTGCGCGACGGGATCCTGTATCCCTTTTTGACCAGCACCAGGCGATCCGCAAAGCCTGCCAGCAGGAGGCTGCCTGCCAGCAGGGGATCGGCCTGCAGATCGTGCAGGCTGGCAGCAACCATGTCGTCCAGGGCGCGGCCGGACAGATGCCTGGACTGATGTCCGGACTGGGCAGGGCTGCCTTCCCTGGTTTTTGTCCCGTCTTCTGCCCTGCAGGCAGACGTGCGCCGCCAGAAGAGCTCGGCCGTGGCCAGCAGCTCGGCCCGTGCAGGGTCGGACCGGGAGCCGGCCCTTCCCGAGAGCAGGTGGATGAGACAGGCTGCAAGGGAGGCCGTGGCCCCCTCGCCTGCGAGCCGTGCGCGCACCTGTTCGTCTTCCCACAGGGCACAGAGCAGGGCGGCCGTGAAGGCCGCACCGCCTGCAGAAAGCAGCACGCAGGCCGAACGGGCCTGCAGGCCGAGCCGGCCGGCCCTTTTCCCCAGGGCCGTTATCCCGTGCCCGGCATCGAGCAGCCCGAGTTCCGTGAGCACGGCTTGTGCCCTGGCAAAGGCACCTTCGGGCGGTGGCGTCACAAAGGGCAGATCCCGAGGCTGTTCCTGGACCAGGGCCAGATCCAGGGCAAGGCCCGTGAGATCGGCCTCCAGGATTTCTGGACGGGCGTGGGCAGGCAGGGCCGGTTCCTGTTCCCGGCTCCACAGCCGCACGCACAGGCCGCTCTGGGTTCGGCCTGCGCGGCCCGCTCTCTGTCTTGCCGAGGACAGGGGGATTTTCTGAGAGACCAGGCGGGTGGCCCCCCGGCCTGGATCAAAGGAAGGGCGCTTTTGCCAGCCCGAGTCCACGACAATGCGTATGCCCTCGATGGTCAGGGATGTTTCGGCAATGTCCGTGGCCAGCACGATCTTGCGAAAGTTCGGCGGGGCAGGCTCAAGGGCCTTTTGCTGTTCTCCTGCGGCAAGACGGCCGTAGAGGGGAAAGAGCAGACAGTCCCTGGGAAGCCTCTGTGCCAGGAGTTCGGCAGTGCGTCGTATTTCCCGGGCGCCTGGCAGAAAGGCCAGGAGACTGCCCTGCGCTGTGGCAAGCTGCTCCAGAATGACTGTGGCCATGAACCCGGGCAGGCGCAGGAGTTCTTCGCCCGGGGGGGCCTGCAGGGGACGGTGGACAATGTCCACGGGATAGCCCGGTGCCGAGGAGACAAGGACGGGCGCCTCGGGTAGAAGGGTTCGCAGGGCCTCCGTGTCCAGGGTGGCCGAGAGGATGCCGATGCGCAGGTCCGGCCGAAGCAGGCGCTGACTGTGCAGGGCCAGGGCGAGCCCTGTGTCCGAGGTGAGATGGCGCTCGTGAAATTCGTCAAAGAGCACGCAGCCTGTGCCCGCGAGCTCCACATCCTCGCTCACCATGCGGGTGAAGACGCCTTCGGTCACCACCACAAGGCGGGTGTCCCTGGAGAGGCGCTGCTCCCTGCGCATGACAAGGCCCACCAGTCCGCCGACCTTCGTGTTCGTGAGGCGGGCAAGGTAGTTGGCCAGGAGGCGGGCAGCCAGCCGTCGCGGCTCCAGCAGAAGGATGCGGCCGGGGCAGCAGTCCAGCGCCCACAGGGGCACCCTGGTGCTCTTGCCGGTTCCTGGCGGCGCTTCCAGCAGAAAGACCGGACTTTTTTCGAGATGGGCGCACAGGCTGTCGTGCAGGCTGTCTATGGGGAGCGGGGGCAGGGGCGGAAGAGTCTGTGGGGAAAGAGGCTTGGGCATGGGGGACCTTGTGTGTGGCAGACGAAGAGGGCAGGCCCTGTGCCGGGGGCATGCAGTTTTTTTGGGGAGAGGGCTTGGCTGGAGGGCCATGGGTGCTGTCTTTTTTGGGAAGCCCTGACAGGATCTGGCTTTTTCGACAAATCATGCGTACAAGGAGGGCAGGCAGAACAGGCACGCTGTGCCCTGCCCGGACGAAGGAAAGGGACGAGAGGAAGGAGGCACAGGGATTTTGCCGGACGAGCCCGTCATCATAGGAAAGGACACCTCGCTCAGGGCTGTTTTTGCCCAGGTAGAGAAGGTGGCGCCCACGGAGAGCACCGTGCTTGTGACCGGAGAAACGGGCACGGGCAAGGAGATGATTGTCCGTGCCCTGCATGCCCGCAGCCAGCGCTGCAAGGGGCCCTTTGTGCCCGTGAACTGCGGAGCCATTCCCCATGATCTCATAGAGTCCGAGCTCTTCGGCCATGAGCGCGGCGCCTTCACCGGCGCCCTGCACGCACGCCCCGGCCGCTTTGAGGTGGCAGATCGAGGCACGCTCTTTCTGGACGAAGTGGGCGAGATGGAGCTCTCGCTCCAGGTCAAGCTGCTGCGGGCCCTGCAGGAGCGGGTCATCGAGCGAGTGGGCGGCACCCAGCCAAGAAAGGTCAATGTCCGCGTCATAGCCGCAACCAACAGAAACCTCGAAGAGGAAGTGGCCCGCAAGACCTTCCGCGAGGACCTCTACTACAGGCTCAGCGTCATCCCCATTCATCTGCCGCCCCTGCGCAGGCGCGGCAGCGACATCCTGGAGCTCGCCCGCTACTTCCTTGGCATCTACTGCAGCCAGAACGGCCGCGAGCCCCTGCTCCTGTCGGACGGGGCAGCCCGCATGCTGCTGGAGTATCCCTGGCCCGGCAACGTGCGCGAGCTGGAAAATTTCATGAACCGCCTGAGCATCCTGACAGAAGGCCCCATGGTCGAGCCCGGGGATCTGCCGGAGAAGATACACAGGGCCCTGCAGTCCGGCCAGGCAGGGGATGCCGCAAGGGTGCAGCAAGATCAGGCCGGCAGAGCCGCTGAGGGGGCTGTCGCGGGCGGCTTTGGGCCTGTCCCGTCAGAAACCTCAGGCGCCCAGGGTTTTGTCTGGCCAGGGATCGAGGATCTGGCCAGGCTTGGCATGACGCTCAAGGACTTCCTTGGCTGCATGGAGCACAATCTCTTGCTGGAGGCCCTGGAACGGTCTCAGGGCAGCCATCAGCAGGCTGCCGACTGTCTGGGCATCAAGCGAACCACCCTTATTGAAAAGCTCAAGCGCAAGGGGCTCCTCAAGGCCTGACGGCCTGGAGGTGCAGGCCCCGTTGCCCTGATTTTGTGGAGTATGCACAATGCGAAACCATTCCCTTCCCC
This sequence comes from uncultured Desulfovibrio sp., assembly GCA_944327295.1. Classification (GTDB taxonomy): domain Bacteria; phylum Desulfobacterota; class Desulfovibrionia; order Desulfovibrionales; family Desulfovibrionaceae; genus Desulfovibrio. The sequence goes on from CALVHF010000050.1 coordinate 13,872, forward strand.
TTGGGGCCACCCCCCTTTGTCTGCTCCTGTGCCTTGTCCTGGGCCTGATTGCAGGTTGCATGGCAGGCCAGCAGCGCGGTGTGTCAGGGTCTGCCTATGTGTCGACCTCCAGGCCTGCCCTCATGGTGCAGGCCAAGGATCTTGAGCTGCGCACGGCCGGCCGCGGCACGGGCCTGCTGCTGAATGCCAGCATGACCGGAGGCCTCAGCCCCACGGTGCGCACCGTGGTCTACGGCAGCACGGCCACACAGCCCATGGCCATCATAGCCCATGCGGAACTGCCCAATGACTGGTGGATCTGGACCACGGTCCTGCCCAGGGTGGGTGCCGTCCACGAGGGGACGGAGATCATCGATGGCGTGGCCTTCACGGCCTTCACCTATCTTGTGCCGCGCAGGACGGACCCCTATGCCGGCATCGTGGGCGATCCCGTGGGCGCACCCGAGGAAGGCGAGCCCCAGGCCTGGTGGCTTGCCCGCTATCTTGCCGTGCGCACCAATTTCAACCGTGACAAGATCATCTTGGAATACCGTGAACCTGCCCCGCAGGGCCTGGTCCGTCTGGACGCCATCCCCTACGGCATGACGGATGCCCTGGCCGCCTTTGAGGACAGGGCCAGAAAGGCCTTTGTCCTCTCGTCTCCTGCCGAGGCCAGGGAGCCCGTGCGCGACGGCTATCCCAGGGGCGTGCGCTGGCAGTACATGCGCGACGCCTTCCTTGGCGATGTCATGAGCCAGGAACCCGTCAGCCGCTACAACTAGACCGGATTGCCGTCCTGGGCCTGATCTTCCCCTGCAGCTGCGTCCCGGGCTGTCTTGTCCGGGAACAGGGCGCCCAGGCTGCCCTTGAAGATGAGCCGTGTGGCCGTCTCGTCGGCGAGATCGGCCACATCCATGAATTTTTCCAGCAGATTGAGCAGGTAGAATCGGTCGTGTTCGCAGCCGTCCCGAAAATCCTGTTCCATGGCACCGGACTGCATGTATTGGGCAAATTCGTCCAGATCCTGTTCTGTGAGCATAGGGTGGTTCCTTGAAAGTTCTTGCATTTGACATAGGCGGCACCAATTGCCGCATGGCCCTGGCCAGGGTCGAGGGCCAGGTCCTGTGCCTTGAACGCAAGGCTCAGGTGTCGACAGACTCGGTGCGTACGGCCAGGGATCTGTATTGTGCAGCACAAAACCTGTGGGGGCAAGAGATGCAGGGCGCAGCCGCCTGCGGTCTTGCCGTGGCAGGGCCTGTGTTTTCGTGGGGCGCCAGGCTTTCCAATGCGGATCTTGTGATCAATCGTGCAGACCTTGAAGACTGCCTGGGCATGCCCGTGAACCTGTGCAACGACTTTGCCGCCGTGGCCTATGCTCTGGAGACAAAGGCAGGAAAGGGGGCAGAGCACTGTCACGGAGGCGCGCCCGACCAGACACGTGTCCGGGCCGTGGTGGGCGCAGGCACGGGGTTTGGCTGCGGCCTGCTCCTCCCCTCGGGCGTGTATGTGCCCTCGGAAGGCGGCCACATGACCTTTCCCTTCGAGCCGGAGGAAGAGTCCTTTGCCGCCTTTTTGCGGCAAAGCCTGCACTGGTCGCAGCTTACGGCCGACAATGTCCTGTCCGGCCGGGGCCTGGAACTCCTGGCGTTCCATGTCACGGGCAGGGTCTGCTCGCCAAAGGAAGCCGGAGAACGCTATCTGCAGGAGGAGGACAACGAGGTAGCCCACCTCTACATCCGCCTCTTTGCCAGAACCTGCCGCAATTGGGCACTGGCCACGCTGTGCCTGGGCGGGCTGTGGATTGCCGGAAGCCTGGCCATGTGCAACAGGCAGATTGTGCGATCTGAACTCTTTGCCCGAGAATTTGTGCAGGGAGTGCACGCAGATCTGCTTGCGCGTGTGCCGATCCTGCTCTTTGACGATGCCGACTATGGCCTGTGGGGCGCTGCCAGGGCAGGCCAGCGGGGTCTGTACGAACGAAGCACCTGGTAAGTACCCAACAGGACAGATATATTTAGAAAACCGCATATCCATATATAAGGATATGCGGCTTTCATGTTTCGTATCAGGAAATCCTGGTACAAGGCGATCCCTGCTTGGCACAGCCCTGCGCACGCGAGGCGTGCAGCCAGAGGTTCTCCTCAACTGGCCCAGGCGCTCCTGTCAGGGCCGGTCAGGCACAAGCCAGGAGCGTCGTGCACGCGGGCGTCCGGCGCCCTGACACAGGCTGTTCCGGCTTTGAAAAGACAAGGCCTGTCCCGGGGGATGTTCCCGGGAGCACGGTCTTGAGGTCAGGACGTGAGGCCTGCCTGGCCCCAGGCTGCCAGAGAGGCGTGCAGATCCGGGGAGGGCCGCACGCAGAAGTCCTGGCCTAGGGCCAGATAGTAGACTGTACCCGGATCGAGCTCCACTTCGGCCACGACAGGCACAGGCCCAGGGTGCTGTT
>CALVHF010000051.1 GCA_944327295.1 uncultured Desulfovibrio sp.
CGACGAGGCCCTGCTTGCGGCCCTGCCCTGGTGTCCGGCCTCCTTCCTCGTGAACTCCATCAACGGCGCCAAGGGGCGCATGGAGCGGCTCGGGACAGCCTGCCGGGATTTTGGCATGCCCTTCATTCTGCTGCCCATGCGTGAGGCCAGGCTGCCCGTCAGAGCGTCCGAGCGCGTGGCCATTCTGGAAGACCTTGTGCGCGAAGCCGAGGCCCTCGGAATTCCGAGACGGCTCATGCTCGTGGACATTCTGGCCCTGGCCATCTCCTCCAAGAGCGAGGGCGCAGCCGAATGCCTGAAGCTCTGCGCCTGGTGTCGCGAACAGAATCTTGCCACCACCATTGGCCTTTCCAACATCTCCTTTGGCCTGCCGGCCAGGGACCTCATCAATGCCTCCTTCCTTGTCATGGCTGCCGGCCAGGGCTTGGCCTCCTGCATTGCCAACCCGTCCAATGCCCGCATCCGCGAGGCCGTCTCCAGTGTCAACCTGCTGCTCATGCACGACAATCATGCGGAAGACTTCATCGCCCGCTTTGCCGACTGGAAGAGTGGCCAGCAGGCAGCGGCTCCTGCCGCCAAGGGGGCACAGGCAAAGGCGGCCACCACCCCCTACGAGGCCGTGCTCCAGGGCGATCGCGAGCATGTGCAGGCCCTGCTCGACAAGGAGATGGGCAAGGGGAGAGAGCCTTTTGCCCTTGTCAATGAAGAGCTCATTCCGGCCATCACCGAAGTGGGTCGCCTTTACGAAAAGAAGGTTTACTTCCTGCCCCAGCTCATCCGTTCTGCCGAAACCATGCAGAACGCCTTTGCCTATCTGAAGCCGCTCTTAAAGCAGGAGAGCGAGGAACGCAGGCCCGTCATTGTGATGGCCACAGTGGAAGGCGATGTCCATGACATAGGCAAGAACATTGTCTGCCTGCTGCTCTCCAACCACGGCTTCACCGTCCTCGACGCCGGCAAGGATGTGCCGGCGCAGGACATTGTTCGCATGGCCGTGGAGCACAAGGCCAGCGTTATTGGCCTGTCCGCCCTCATGACCACCACCATGGTGCGCATGGAAGACACCATCAGGATCGTGCGCGAGCAGAACCTGCCCATCAGGGTCATGGTGGGCGGGGCCGCAGTGACCAGGAGCTTTGCCGAATCTGTTGGCGCCGATGCCTACTGCGTGGACGCCGTGGAGGCCGTTGAGGCGGCCAAGCGCCTGACCGGACAGGTCTAGGCCCTGCAACCTGCACGTCTCATCCTTATCCATTGAGAGGCGTTCCGCTCCTGAGGAGGACGCCCGGATCCCAAAGTAGTGAAAGCTTGGCGTGCAGGGGACACGCGTTCCCCCTGCACGCTCATACCATAGAGAAGGAGCCTGTATGCTGTCCCCAATTCTCCCCCGCGAGGCCTGGAAACTTCTGCAGTCCGGCAGGGCCCGGCTGATTGATGTTCGCGAACCCGACGAAATCGAAGCAGTGCACGTGGAAGGCATCGTGGCTGCGCCCCTGTCCGTTGTCCGGCTGGCCGAGCTGCCCAAGGCCACGCCTGAGAGGCCCCTCATCTTCACCTGCCATTCGGGCAACAGGGTGCGCAACAGTGCAGCCCTTCTGGAGCAGCTGGCCCAGGGCCCTGCCTATACGCTGGAAGGCGGCATGGATGCCTGGGAAAAGGCCTGCCTGCCCGTGGTACGCGGACGCAAGTATTCTCTGGAGCGCCAGGTCCGCATGGCGGCAGGCTCCATCATCCTGTGCGGCTTTGCCCTGTCTCTTGTGCACGGAGCCTTCCTGCTCATCCCTCTTGGTGTGGGCTGCGGTCTCGTCTTTGCCGGCGTGACAGGATCCTGTGCCATGGCCGGGCTCTTGCATCGCCTGCCCTGGAACAGAAAAAAATAACCTTGCAATGTCAAGGAGTTGCCTGGCATTGAGCAACGGATGTTTTTGCCTTTCTGTGTGCTCTGTGCTAACAGCTTGGGCGGGTAGCAGACCCTGACGCAGGTCAGGGGCCTGCTGCCCCCTGATGAAGAGCCGCCTTCCGCAATGGAGGCTCGGGGCGCGTAGCCGTTCCAGAGCAGCCTTGGAGCCGGAAGCTATTTGGGGGAGCATATATGGTTGTCCGTTTTCTGGCCCTACTGGTCAGCCTCTTTCTGACCTTCTCTTCCGCCGCCCTGGCAGCACAGAGTACCATAGAAACCCTGGATGTACGGGGTCTGCAGATGCTTGTGCAGGAGCAGAAGGGCAAGCCTGTGGTGATCAATTTCTTTGCCACCTGGTGCCCGCCCTGCCGTGCCGAAATTCCCATGCTTGTGGACATGCATGACAAGTACAGGGACAAGGTGCTCTTCGTGGGGCTGACTGTGGATGACGCAAGCAGCATAGCCAAGGTGCTTCCCTTTGCGACCAGAATGAACATCAAGTATCCCATCTACCGGGTGGGCGCTGATGTCATTCAGAACTTTTCCATACGCAGCATTCCCTTCAATGTGGGCTATGATACAAGGGGCAAGCTTGCCTGGGCCTATTCCGGACTTCTGGACGAAGACAATTTCGAACAGATGATTAAGGAACTCCTGAAGTAGCCTGCCCGGAACACAAGGGCCCAATAGGGCTGCCCGATTCAAGCGAAGAGACGAGCCCCTGTCCTGGAAACAGGATGCAGGCTCGGCTCTTTATTCTTTTTTCCAGAGGATGTTTGAAAGAAGATGGATAGCAACATTGTGATACGCAAGGCGCTCATTGCCGATGTGAAACCCATACACGGTCTTCTGATGCAGGCTGCAATGAAGGGACAGCTTCTGCCGCGAGCTCTGACGTATCTCTACGGTCATGTCCGCAATTTCTTTGTGGCCGAGCTTCCTGACGGCACCCTTGTGGGCTGTTCGGCCCTGGCACCGGTGTGGGAAGATCTGGCAGAAGTCTGCTCGCTCATTGTGCGCGAGGACATGCGCGGAACCGGACTGGGACGTCGGCTTGTGGAGACCTGTGTGCAGGACGCCGTCCACCTGGGACTTTATAAAATCTTCTCCCTGACCTATCAGGAACAGTTTTTCAACCATCTGGGCTTTGCCACGGTGGACAAGGACGTGCTGCCCCAGAAAATCTGGGCAGACTGCGTGCACTGCCCAAAGTACCCGGACTGTGACGAATTTGCCGTTCTCAAGGTCGTGGAAGAGCCTGCCGCTGCGGCAGCCGGACAGGCGCAAGGGGGCAAGGCGTGAAGATTACCAGGCTGACACCTGTCTATTCGCATTCCTGTATTGAAAACCGCGTCCGCGAGCTGGGCGAGCAGATCAGTGCCCTGTACGGGGACGAGCCCCTGGTAGCCGTCTGTGTGCTCAAGGGGGCGGTGGTCTTCTTTTCCGATCTCATTCGTCATATCACCGACACGAATCTCACGCTGGATTTTGTGCGCCTCTCAAGCTATGCTGACGGCATGGAATCCGGCACGTTGAACTTTGTCCGCGATCTGGAAACAGATATCAGGGACAAGCACGTGCTCATCGTGGAAGATGTGGTGGACAGCGGCAAGTCCATGGCCTTTTTACTGGAAATCCTGAGCAGACGCAGTCCCCGCAGTCTGCGCCTGGCAGCCCTGGTGGACAAGAAGGAACGCCGCGAGGCAGAGGTCCAGGTGGACTTTGCCGGCTTTGAGCTGAACCAGGGCTTTATTGTGGGCTACGGGCTCGACTGTGCCGAACGCTTCCGTGCCCTGCCGGACATCTGCGTGGCCGAGTGCAGCACGGACTAGTGTCTAATTTTAAAATTATGTCATGATATCTAGACAATGAAATGTAGTAATTTCAACTAGATATAAGTAGATAAATTTATCAATTTAGACACTAGAATCATTCCTGTTTCAGGGCCCGTGCCAGCCGTGCGCTGTCGTTTGAGAAGGCGCGATCTCTTCCCTGATGATGCCTCTTCTTGTGCGCATTCCTCATAACTCACAGTTTTCAGCATCAGTTTTTTGTGGAGAATATCATGCAGGTAACATGCCCTGGTTGTAATAGTCGTTTCTTGCTGCCCGACGGGGTGAAGGATGGTGCACGTCTGCGCTGTTCCGTGTGTAAGAAGGTCTTTACCTTCGAGGCGCCCAGGGAAAAGGCCCAGTCCGAAGAGCAGGTCCAGCCTGCACCTGCAGGCAAGGAAGAAAAGGAAGCGCCCCTGTCCTTCACTTCTTCCGCCAAGATGCCCAGGGAAAGCAACCTGCCTGAACTCTCGGCTCCCAAGAAGAGAAGCAGCGGCATCCTCTGGATCATGCTCATCATGCTCTTTGCTCTGGCCTTCTCCATAGCCTGGAAGACGCTTCCGGAATTCAGGGCCCAGGTGGAAGGTCTGCAGGAACGGGTCCTTGGCATCCAGAAGCCCGCAGCTCCCGCAGTGGACACGGCCACGGCACCTGCGGAGTTCGACAAGCTCATTCTTCAGGATGTGCGCCAGTACTTTGTGAAGAATGACAAGATAGGCCGCCTGCTGGTGGTGGACGGTGTGGTTGTCAACAAGGACACCGTAGCCCGCCGCAACATCCATGTGGAAGCAGCCCTCATCGGCAAGGACAGGAAGACCATTGACACAAGGCTGCAGAAGGCCGGTGTCCGGCTCTCCAATACCCAGCTCGAGGTCATGACGGAAGCGGAAATGCTGGCCGCCCTGGCCAACGAGAAGGAAATTGCCCTGACCAATGCCAGCGTGCAGCCCCAGGGCACCGTGCCCTTTACGGTCGTGTTCTTCAATCCGTCCAAGGAAGTGAGCGAATACGCCGTCAAGGTGGGTGAGTCCGAGGTGGTGGAAGGCGCTGCTCCCGCCCTGCAGCAGGGTGCGGCAGCTCCTGCATCTGCACCTGCTCCAACCCAGGCCCAGGGAACAGCAGCTCCTGTACCTACCCAGACTCCGGCCCTGGCGCCCGTGCAGGCACCGGCACAGAAGTAGGCGCCGTACAGATTCAGACAAAAGGCAAGGCCCCGTCTCCCCCTTCAAAGGGAAGACGGGGCCTATTCTTTGGGCTGCTCTGTCTTGCAGAGGGGACAGAGCTCTGATGGATCGTGTAGAGAAAGTCCTGCCGCCTCCTGCGTGCAGGGATGTGTCAGGAAGATGTCAGGCAGACTGGAATCCCGGTCGCAATGCCTGGTTGCAAGGGCTGTAGCCTGACTCTTCACAGTGCAGGCAAGACTCTCTGGGAAGACGACATCAGACACCTATTCGTAATGGAGCTCGTAGCTTTCCCGGTAGATATAGGAGTCCCTGTACTCTGAGGTGAAGACGCTTGCCCTGCATGAGCCTTTGGCATACAGACCCTCGTCGCTGTTCCAGCGGTATCCGGCCCTGGCAAGCTTCTGCACCTGCGCCTGCTCCATTCTGGCGAGCGTCTGCTTGTCCGGAACCCTGTCCGTTTCCACAAAGACGGCATTGATGCCTTCGGCGGGGCTTGTCCTGAAGGTGATGAGAAAGTCCCTGTACCTGTACTTAATGAATTCGTCCCCGGATTTGATCCGTTTCCAGTCCCTGGGAATGTCCTTCTTCACTTCCGAAAAGGGCATGCCAAGAGACTGATCAAAGGCAAAGTCCGTCTCAAGAGCCCTGGCAGGTGTGCTGAAGAGGGCAAGGACAAGAACAAGCAGGAGGGGAAGGGTGCAGCGGGACATGAAACCTCCTTTGTTTGGGGGATGAAACAAATGCACAAGACTTGTCTTGGCAGGACTGTTTCGGACTGGCTCGGACAACGCTCTGGAACGCAAAAGGCCTCCCCTGAGGAACAAGGGAGGCCCGATAAGAGCCTGGCCTGCCGTTGCTTTGTACAGGGGCACCAGGTCTGATTTGTCTGGCTAGCGGTCTTTCTTGTGACTGGAACGCAGCTTGACCCGCATGGGCGCGTAGCGGATCTTGAAGGTCCGGCGCAGGCTGCTCTCCAGATATCGGGCATAGGTCGGCGAGACCCTGTCCGCATCGCTGACAAAGAAGACAAAGGTTGGCGGTTCGCTTTCCGCCTGGGTCAGATAGAAGAACTTGGCCCGCACGCCCTTGACCAGAGGCGGCTGATGGGTAGTGAGCGCCGTCTGCATGGCCCTGTTGAGTTGGGCTGTGGGCACGCGCACCTGGCATTCCTCATGAAGCGTCCTGGCCATGGGCAGAATCTGATCGAGTCCGTAGCCGCTCTGGGCAGAAACGGTCAGGATGGGCACATGATTGCAGAAGCCCAGAAGCTGCCGTGCTTCCTTCACGACCCTGGTCAGGGCCTCCTTGGTCAGGAGATCGGCCTTGTTGACCAGGATGAGGAAGGGGATCTTGCGGGTATTGAGCATGTCCATGAGACGCTTGTCCTGGGCACTGATGCCCTGGATGGCGTCCAGGGTGAGCAGGGTCACGTCGGCCTTGCCCGCAGACTTGATGGAGGAGTTGGCCGAGTATTTCTCCACCGTGTCCGTGATGCGGGTCTTGCGGCGCACGCCGGCCGTGTCCACGAAGACATAGTCCTCGCCGTCAACGGCAAAGCGCACGTCCACGCTGTCCCGCGTCGTTCCGGCCACATTGGAGACAATCATGCGGTTTTCGCCGGAAAGGGCATTGATGAGGGAGGACTTGCCCACATTGGGACGGCCAAGCATGGCCAGACGCAGAACCGGCGGCTCCAGTGTCTCCACAAAGGCTTCCTTGGGAATCATGTGTCCGAGGGTGTCTGCGAGCTCGTTCAGATTGTGGCCGTGCTCGGCAGACACGGCCAGCAGCGGAAAGCCCAGGGCATGAAATTCGCTGGTGAGCCTGTCCGTGAGTTCGGCACCGTCCACCTTGTTGACCACGCACAAGACCGGCACGTTGAGGCGACGGATGTGGTTGGCCAGATATTCATCCGTGGGCAGAAGGCCGTCCTTACCGTCCACAACAAAGGCAATGACAGCGGCCTTTTCAGTGGCCGTGTGCACCTGCTGCAGGATTTCCGCCTCAAAGCCGCGGATACCTTCCGGGCCTTCCTGAACAACGGAGCGTTCATCCAGGGTGACACCTCCGGTGTCAATGACACCGTATTCAGGCTTGTTCTTGCGGCGGACAATACCCTCCAACCGGTCACGAGTGATACCGGGACGGTCATGGGTGATGGCGCGATTGCTGCGGATAAGTCTGTTGAAGAGAGTGGACTTTCCGACATTGGGGCGTCCGACAAGGACTACTTGGGGAAGAGAAGACATTGCAGTAAGCTCGAAAAAAGGTGTTGTATTCCTGCCTGGGGCAGAGTCTAAAAATATGTTAACGGGGAATGGTTTCAATGGCATCAGGCAGGCTCTCCACGGCAAAGGGAGCCTGCCATCTGGGCAGGGAGGTAAAGACTCGGCCATCGGGTAGGCACAGGCGGGTTGCGTGCAACATGAGATGCCCATCTTTTGCCCCTTGGGTGCCGTACTTGCCGTCACCGACCACGGGGTAACCCACATGAGCCAGCTGGGCTCTGATCTGATGGGTGCGTCCGGTCAGCAGGCGCACGAGGAGCAGGCTGTGGAGTTCTGTCCTCTGTATGACCCTGGCCACGAGCAGGGCTTCCTGCCCTTGGTTCGGCTCCGAGGAGACCAGCATGCGTTCCTGGTTGCCCACCTGTCCCTTTTTCATGTAATGGCGCAGGAGGATGTCCCTGTCATGGGGCCAGACACCGTGCACCCAGACCAGATATTCCTTGTGAATGCCGTGGCGCAGCTGCAGGGCCTCATGTGCCTTTCTGAGGGCCTGGAAGGTCCTGGCCACAAGCAGGATGCCGGAGGTGTCCCTGTCCAGACGGTGCACGGGCGTGGGTGCAAAGGGTGCTTCGGGTTCCATGTGTCTGAGCCGTGTGGACACGGCATCCATGTGCCCTGTGCCTGGCTGCGTGGGCAGGCCTGCAGGCTTGAAGACGGCCATGTATTCGTCATCCTGGGCCAGGACTTCAAGTCGTGCAGCCTGGGAGGCTTGAGGTTCCTGCTGCCGTGTGGCCGCACGCTGGGAGAGAACCGGAGGCTTGCGGTTTTCCTGTTTTTCTCGGGCTGCCTTGGCCTGCTTGGAGAGGGCACCCGCAAAGGGCGGAATGCGCACGGAGTCTCCGATGGCAAGGCGCACAAAGGGCTGGGTGCGCGAGCCGTTGAGGCGAACCTGGCCTGTGCGTATCCACCGGTGCAGGAGTGTCGGCGGCAGCAGCAGACGACGTTCGAGAAAGCCCATGAGCTTCTGACCTGCTTCCTGGGCTGTAACCTGTATGGCGGAACTGGCCTTCTTTGGGTCTTCCGCTTCTTTTTTGCCAAAGATCATGCGTTTCCGCTCCTGTGTGAAGAGGCGGCAGAGGCAGGCTGCTGCCCTGGGACCGTTGTGCTCCTGCTCAGAGACCAGTGAAATTGGTGCTCACGTCCTGCGGATGGAGCGGGCAGAGGTGCATGACCCTTGTGCGAAATGTGCTGTGGGGATGTGTGCGCTCCGGGGTGCCCCGTGAAGGGAGACACGGAAGGGGGCTCATTCAGGGAACGCACAGAGGGAGATCGGGGGCTTGAGGAGCCCTCATTGCCGGGGTTCATCATAAATCGGCGCACATGCCCCCTGTGTTCGGGCAGGGAAGAACGCGCCGCCTCCTTGGCTTGGGTTCTGTGGGGGAGTTTTTTTCGCCCGGGCGTCTTTCTGCAGGGCAGGAGGCGCCAGCTCTTCGGCAAAAACCGGGGAAGCCTGTCTTTGAGCCTGTTCTTGAGAAGACTTGAAAAAATGGGAACCAGGCCCTGGGCTTTGCGCACGGAAGGCTGGGGACCTTGTGCGTTGCGCCTGTGTGGTGTCGGCTCCCCCTTGTGCACGGATGATCATCCTGTGCATGGGGTGGAATCGTTCTTTTCTACGTTGTCTTTTGTGAAGACGTCAAGTACCCGAAGAAGCAAGAAAGAAGCATGCTGTCCGGAGGACAATGTTCCTGTACAGCTCCTTTTTCTGGAGGGAAAACTGTCTTTTTGCTGTATGTAAGAGGGCACAAATGCGCAACTTGCACAAAGAAAAAATTCTCCATTTATCAATAATAGGTATATTTTAGGATAGTAAAAAATCATTTTTTTTAAAAGTGCAAAAGGAAAAGCTCTGACTGTTTCAAAATAGTTCTCTTTTTGCCCTGTGCACGATTCGGGGCACGACCGGGGAGTGCAGCCTGCTGCTCTTGCGGAACACGAGGGACAGAAGAGCAGAATCCCTGCCAAAAATAGGCAAGAAAGGGAGCTGATTTGGCCTTTTGTCCAGACCTTGTGTCTGCGTAGAATTGGCAATCAAGGGAACAGGAGCATACGGAAGGAGGCAGGGGGTACTTCTTTTGGCGTTTATGCCCAGGCTTGGCCTGTCCTCCTTGCCCTTCGAGCCCGGGACTGCAAGTGCCTGCACGCCTGTGTTCCCGAAGACCCTGAACCCTGCCGAAAACCGCCTTCAAAACAGCACTCTTTATCAGGAGCCTTCAATGAGTTCTCATACCCCTCTTTTTTCGAGACGCCAATTTGTGAAGCTTGGCGGAGCTTGTGCCCTCATGTGCGGGCTGCCCGTCCTTTACTCGGCCAGCGAGGTTCTGGCAGTCGGCAACGGCACGACTCTCGTGGTCTATTTTTCCCACAGCGGCAATACAAGAAAGGTTGCCCAGCTCATCCACAGGCAGGTGGGTGGCGATATTGTGGAGCTCAAGACGCTCCAGCCCTACCCCGAAGACTATGATGCCTGCGTGGATCAGGCCAAGAAGGAGCAGGAACAGAACGCCAGGCCCGAGCTTGTCACGCAGATTGCGGACATGGACAAGTATAGGACCATCTTTGTGGGCTATCCCAACTGGTGGGGCACCATGCCCATGGCGCTCTTCACCTTCTTTGAAAAGTACGATTTTGCCGGCAAGACCATTGCCCCCTTCTGCACCCATGGTGGCAGCCGCATGGGCCGCAGCGAGGAAGACATCCGCAGGCTCTGCCCCAAGGCCCGTGTGCTCAAGGGCCTGGCTGTGCGCGGCAGAAATGCCGGTTCGGCCGGAAAGGATGTGGAAGCCTGGCTTGGTAGCATTGTGTTCTAGCCGAGGAAGCATTGTCTGAAAGGTGATCCCCCCTGCCTTTCGCAGTGCCCTGGGCACATTCCATCAAAAAAGACCCTGTCCCATGCGGGCAGGGTCTTGTGATTTGTCCTGGTCGCGCGAGAGCGGCCAGATCGGGAATCAGGCCAGTTCCTTGCGCAGCTTTTCGGCCGTGGCGTTCATCTCGTCCATGGAGTCGTACTTGCCCTGGGGCCAGAGGCTGAGGCCATCATTGTCAAAGCGGGGAATGATGTGCCAGTGCAGATGGAAGACCATCTGGCCGGCAGCACGGCCGTTGTTCTGCATGACATTGATGCCGGTGCAGCCTGTTACCTTCTTCAGGGCCTCGCCACTGCGCTGCATGGCAGTAAGCACGTCCTGGCCGATGGCCGGATCGCAGCCAAGGAGGTTCTCGCAGTGCTTCTTGGGGATCACAAGGGTGTGCCCCTTGTGCACGGGGTTCAAGTCCAGGAAGGCATAGAGTGTGTCGGATTCATAGACCTTGGAGGAAGGCAGATTGCCTTCGCAGATCATGCAGAAGATACAATCATCGGACATGGGACAATCCTCGCTTGAGCAGGTGGTATGATGAGAAGAAAGGGGCAGAGGGGCGGATCAGGGATGAAGGACGAAGGGAACAGGTGCTTTTGAGCCCTGTGTCTTGCTACATTCTATGGGCGCCCTTGCCGGTCACGCCCTTTTCGTGGCGGGTGCGGCCGGAGCGAGCCAGGGTCGAAGGAGTGGGCAGAACCTCCTTGTGCTGCTTTCTGGCCTGCAGTTCGCTGGCCGTGGGACCTGTGTTGCCTTCGGGCCTGATCAGATCCCTGCGGATCAGCTCCAGACAGACCAGGGTCAGGCGGGCATCGAGCACATGCTCCTGCAGCATGGCCTTTTGGGCTGCGGCACTGCTTTTGGCAAGCAGGGCAGGCTCGTAGACCGCAATGCGGCAGTTGTCGTCAAAGGTCGGCCCGTAGGCCATGCCGAGCAATGGCCAGCGCCAGCGCCTCAGCTCGTCATTGTAGCGAAAGATGTAGAGCTCCACGCAGACCATCTTGTCCGTGAGCAGGGCACAGGTCTTCTGGCCGCCTGTGCCAGTCCATTCCAGCAGCATGTGCGCCTGGGGCAGGGGGCGTATGTTCTTTTCGGCATCAAAAAAGCTCGGCCTGCAGGATTCCTCGCCTTCGGCAAGGGCTGCTGCCAGCTGGTCTTCCAGCTCCTTTTCAGGTCCGCAGTGATAGACTGTGGCCCGTATGAGCCTGGATCGCAGTTCGTCCAGCGTTTTCCAGGTAAAGGTGGCGCCCCTGCGGCGCAGGGGCAAAATGTCCAGGGAAATCTGATGGTGCAGTTGGGAAGACCACATGAAGGCATGCCTGTGTTGGTTGAATGCGTACGAGATGAGCCAGGCAGAACGTGGAGCCGGGCGTGCTGTATCCAGGGGCCGCGATCCTGCCGATGGTCAGGTTCGGGCTGGCAGGCGCATGGCAGTGCGTATGCTGCCTGCCTTGAGAGTTGCCGCGGAAGGGCCCTTACAGGTGCCTGTCTGCCAGCACGGTGCCAAGGCCCAGGAGGGCGCCCAGTTCACCGAGCCAGGTGCAGGCCGTGGGGCTTTCGGGAACAAGGTACAGCTCGTCCATGAGCCGGAGCACATCTTCTTCCTGACCGCGCCACTTTGCAAGCCATGGCGACAGGGCATCGAGATCGGGATCTGCGCCAAAAAGCACCATCAGGGCCTGGGAAACCTTGTGCTGATGGGCAAAGCCAGTCAGGGCAGCCAGGCGCTCCGAGCTCAGACGCCCTTCGCACCACAGCAGTGCGAGACGCAGGGCCGCTTCCTCATCGGCCGTGTAGCGGCCTGTTCTTTTTTTGTGGGGCAGAACGGAGCCGAAAAGGCTTCCTGCTCCGTGAAGAAGCTTCCTGGCCGTGTCCCTGCCTTCCTGCACGGTGCGGCGCACGGCAGCACCACCCTGCGAGACAGCATGACCTGCGGAGCGCAGGGTGTCCGAGGCAAGATCGACAGTGCCCGTGACCGTGCTCTTGACAGCGCCTGTGACGGCATCCGTGGTCTTCGAGACTGTGTGGGCTGCCGAGGAGACCGTGTCCCTGACCGCTTCGGTGACCGCTTCCGTGGTTCTGGTCACTGTGTGGGCCGCCGAAGAGACCGTGTCCTTCACGGCTCCTGTGACCGTCTCCGTGGTCCGTGTCACTGTGGACGCAGCCGAGGAGGCTGTGGAGGTGACGGCTTCCACCGTGGAGCCCACTCCGGAGCTCATGGCACCGACCACGGCCTCGCCGCCGCGCAGGACAAGGCCGCCGGCACTGGAGGCGGCATCGGTGACGGAAGAGGCCACGGACTTGGCAGCATTGCGGGTCTTTTCCACGCAATTGTCGGCCACGGATCCTGCCATGTCCTTTACCTGTTCCTTGAGGCCGCTGGTAATGTCGCCAAGGCATTCTTTGGACAGGGAGAGCATGGTGGAGCGGATTTCCCTGGACGAGAGAGTCCTGGCAGAGTCCTTGTCCAGGCCGGAGTAGCGGAAGGCATTCTTGGTGAGCACGCCTGCCCGTATGGCCAGGAAACCGTTGGCAGCGCCGTCCAGCATAGCCTGGGTGAACAGATGCATGCTCATGCCCACGATGGGCATGGAGGAGCCTGCCATGGAGGGCGCCACGGCAGGAACAAGACTGCTCAGGGCTTCGGTGACGGTCCTCGGAATGTCCAGGGCGTCCAGGGTGAAGGCCACAAAGGCCGAGGAAGAGACAGCGGTGTAGACACTCCAGATTTCCGCCGGTGTGGGACGCTGGTTGTAGATGGTGGAAATGCGCCACACCATGCGCGCCAAGGCGATGAAGACAATGAGGGCGTCCAGACGGCCGTTCTGGGCCAGGGCTGTGCCAAGGAAGATCTTGCGGGCATCGGAGCGTATGGTCTCGTCGGCCCGGGCATCCAGGATTTCCAGGGCCCTGGCAATGAAGTCCGGATCACCGGGCTTCAGATTGTGCGCCTGGATGATGCTGTTTTCGGCAAGGCTCCTGTGCATTTCCGCACAGAAGGCCTGCTGTTCCTCGGCGGTTGGGTTGGCCTTGAGGACAAGGCGTGTCCTTTTGGGAAACCAGGCATAGCCAAGGAGGAGAAAGCCTGCGAGTTCAGCTAGGGTGAGCACAAGAAAGACCACCCAGCCCGTGCCCTGGGACCAGGAGTCCGCAAGCTGCAGGGCAAAGATATTGAATTGGAAGAAGAGGACGGCAAGGCCGAACAGGAAGAGCAGGCCTGCCAGTTTCATAAAGCGCAGGAGATAGGCCACGGGGTACCTCCCTAGAGAGTCATTTGGGACGATATCTTTCGGGGTTGGAGCTTGAGATGCCGGGACAGTCTGAGACAGAGCAGAGCCAGCGGATCTGGCCGCACCGGGGATGAATACCCAGTCAGGATGTGTTCGGGATCGCTTGCTTCTGTCCCTGTCTTCTCTCTACCCTGACAGGGCATGGGTGGCAAGAAGTCCAATCAGATACGCTTTTCCAGGCAGGAGTACAGGGCCCCCGAAGTTTTGCTCTCCTGGCGCTCTGGCACTCTAGTGTCTAATTTTAAAATTATGTCATGATATCTAGACAATGAAATGTAGTAATTTCAACTAGATGTAAGTAGACGAATTTATCAATTTAGACACTAGCGTTCCTCCTGAGTCGCCAGAGCCGCCTTGCGGCGGGCAGCGGCAAGGGTACGCTCTTCCTTGCCCGAGCAGTGCTCAATTCGGAACTCGATCATGGCGGTCTGGTCGAGCAGGGTCCGCAGCTCCTCTTCCAGGCCTGCAGGGTTGGATGGGGCCAGTGTCAGACTCAGATGGCTTACAGCAGTGCGCACTTCCTCCCTGTCTTCTATGATGCGCACAGTGCCAAAGACAATGACACTGCGGTAATGGGTTGTCAGAAGCTTGGGATCGATTTCGTGGGCTTCCACCACGCAAAAGGAGGCCTTTGGGGATTTTCTGAGGGCATCAATCTTGTGGCCTTCCCTCGCGCAGTGCATGTACAGGCAGTTGTCCCTGCAGACATAGTTGAGCGGCACGGCATAGGGGTAGTCCTCGTCACCGAGCACGGCGAGGACACCATGAGTGTTTTCTGCAAGCAGACGCTGGCAGACGTCCTGGGGGAGTTCCTGTCTAATGCGGCGCAGGGGACGAAACATGGGACTGCTCCTTGTTTTTTTGCCTGCCAACAGGCGCAGGCATTTTGGACAGATTTTTGGTAAAGAAAAAGGGCCGCAGTCAGAAACTGCAGCCCATTATCTTCATTATGGCTCCCCAAGACGGACTTGAACCGCCAACCTAGTGATTAACAGTCACCCGCTCTGCCGATTGAGCTATTGGGGAATGCGAACAACAAAAAATCTTGTACGCTGAGAAGAGCATGGTTGTCAACAGCTATAGATGGATTTTCCGAAAAATTTCAGCTGGCACGAAGTGTCCGTCTGCCTTGTCGGCACAAATAATTAAGCTTTTAAAATGCTTTTGTTTTTGTCTTGTGCCTGCTATACTGCGACCGTGAGGAGAGTGATAGGCAGAGGTACTGGTTCTGGAAGAGAGTGAACAACGTTTTCGGACTCGGTCGTTTTGCAGAATCAAGGCGCAGAAGCTGCGTATGTTCTCCCGAAACAGGCTGCGCATTCCGGCAGAGACAAATGCAGGTCTTTTTGGGCAAGCCCTCTGCTGTCCTCCATCCAGTAGTTCCTCTTTGGGACTGCATTCCGTGCTCATGTCCTACAACAATCATCAATAGGGAGGAGAGGTTATGAACAGGAAGCGGCTGATACATCTTGGCTCTGCGCTCTGCATGGTTCTTGCCCTGCTTGTCGCAACTACACCTGTTCATGCGGCAAGCAGGAGCACCTGCCCGAACAGGATCATTGATGTTCGGACGGTCACTGGAACGTATCTTGGCTGGTTTGCGGCTGAGGAAGGGTTGAACACCATCGGCATTCAGGTCCAGGGTGAAGAAAATCCCCTGTATATCGGCGCATCGGAAGAAGAGGCACAAAAATTCTTTGGCAACGGTACCGGACAGCAGGTCTCTGTGACATGGCAGGTTGAACAGTTCTGGCTGGAAGATGCACAGGAATGTCTGCGTCTGGAAGTGCTCAAGGAAGGGCATCCGATTGCTGCAGCAAGGCAGGTCTCCTCTGTGCAGATTACTCCCGGGAAATACGAGTATTTGAGTACTGACAAGAATGCCTCGGGCGAGCTGCGGCTTTCTGCCCCCAATCAGTCGGGCACAATGGCTGTTGCGATCGAAACGGTGACCACCCGCCACTTCCATACATGCGAATTTTCAGGTCTGTGTACGCGTAAGGACGATATGCTGATCTGCAGGAGTATTGATTCCGACGTTCCCGAGGATCCTGATGGGGATGTGAGCATCAGGATATTGAAGCACGGCCGTAACTACTCAGCATCGAAAAACATGCGAATATCTTATAATTTCAGCAACTTAAATTGTTGGCCTTACATATGAGCG
>CALVHF010000052.1 GCA_944327295.1 uncultured Desulfovibrio sp.
CCCTATCTCCTCTACTCGTACTACCCTCTTTCCCTGGCCGTTGGGGGGAGGCTATCCCCCGAAATGTTCCACTCTCCCCTGCAGCAATCTGTCCGCTATTTCGACGAAAAAAAGAAGGAATGCCTGGACTTCATTGATGCCACCATCAGTGAACTGGAAGACTTTCAGAAAGCCTTTCCCAGCGGAGAGCCCGCATCCCCCGCACAGGCTGCTCCTGCCAAGGGGCAGGAGCAGAAACCGGCACTGCCGGCAGTTCCTTCCCGGGTCTCCCGTTCCGAGTCTTCGGGTTTCCTTTCGCGGCTGCCCGGAGGCTTGGGAAAGAAGCTCATGAACTTCTTTGGGGAAGAAGAACAGCAGCCAACAGCAAGCCCCGGAAGCGAAGCTTTCTCGCAGGAGGAGCAGCCTGAAGTCCTGGATCATCTGGGCCAGCTCAGACAGTGCCGCAAAAAGATCGAGGACTCCAGCCTGAAGATCCTGGTTGCCGGACAGTTCAAGACCGGCAAGAGCACCATGATCAATGCCATGTTGCGCGAAGAGGTGCTGCCTGCTGATGTGCGCCCCTGCACGGCCGTGCTGACCGAGATTCTCTACGGCGAACAGAAAAAGGCCGTTCTCTCCTTCAAGAAGGAGCTCGGCAAGCTGCCCGCGGATCTGTATGACAAGGCCAGAAGGCACATACAGAGCCATGGGAGCAGGAATGTGCCTGATCTAACCATTGAGGGCGACCTTGGTACCGAGCTTGAGAACTATCTGACCATCCCCATGAGCGATCAGGAGCAGAGCGAATCCGTTGCCGAGAGTCCGTATGCCCTGTGCAAGCTTTATTGGCCTTTGGAACTGTGCCAGAACGGTTCTGCCGCCATCATCGACTCTCCCGGCCTCAACGAGGCAACAGCCCGTGATCGGACCACGCTGACCTATGTTCCTCAGGCGGACATGATTATCCACGTACTCACGGCGCTGCAGCTCTATGGCATGCCGGACAAGCAGTTTGTGCAGAGAGTGGAAAGCATGGGCAGCCATCCCATCCTTTTTGTCATCAACCGCATTGATCAGCTGAATACGGACAAGGAGCGCGAGCGCATCAGGAAGTATGCCCTGCAGCAGCTGCTCGGGCACTCCACCTACCATGAACACGGCATCTTCTTCCTCTCTGCCCAGAATGCCTTGGACGGCGCCGTGGACAAGAACGCGGATCTTCTGAGAGAGTCCGGACTGACGAGTCTGGAAAGCCAGATTGCCTACCTCTTCAAGAATGACCGTATCCGCATCAAGCTTGGCAATGTCAGTGTGGCCTGCCGCATTCTCCACAATATCGTGGAAACGCGCCTCCCCTCGCTCAGCCAGATGATGGATCGCAGCGGCAGCGAGCTCGAACGCCTCAACCAGGAATGCCAGGTCATTTTCGACAGGCTGGATGGATACAAGCGCAGCATCAGCAAGGCTGTGGACAGGGGCATGACAACGATCGAGGACAGGATGATCCGCGGAGTGCAGGACTTCTTCTCTTCCTTTATTGCTTCCAGGATGCAGCAGCTTGTTGATGCAGCAAGGCTGCCAGATATTGGCTTTTTCAGTGTCAGCGAGGATTGCCAAAAATGTTCTGATGCCCTTATGCAGGCGCTTCAGGACGGGCTTTTCGCCAGCTTCTCCAAATGGAATGCACAGGAAGGCAACGGCATTCTGGCAAGGGCCCTTGATGAAATTGGTGCCGACCTTGAGGAGAGTGTTGTCCAGTTCGAGAGGGAAATTGCCAACCTTCGTGCCAAGATAGCCATGGACGGGGCAGGCGGGGACAGTACTGCGCAGGACACGATCAGCGCCATCAGAAAGACCATGAACACGGCCATCTGGGGACAGGACAACGGCTTTGGTTCAATGGCCATTGCCACCAATTTCCTGGCCGAAATCAATGGAGAGGCAGACGGGTTCCTGGCTGGTTTCATCAAGAAAATCCAGGCAGCCTTCAATACGGAACAGACCCATGCACGGATTCGTCATTCCTTCATGAGGGAAGCCCAGGCATCCCTGTATTCCAGCAGGGATAAATGGACACGGGACATTGTCGGCAAGGCCGTCCGGGAATACAGGCGCCAGCTGAAGGAAATCGGAGTTAGTCTGCAGGATCGCATCGACTCCTACAAGGTTCCGCTCAAGCAGGCCATCAAGCACTACAAGGCTGACCAGGAGCAGATCAAAAAGCAGAGAGAGCAGTTGCAGGACTTCAGAAAGAAGTTCAGCGCACTGTGCAGCAGAGGCGATGATCTGTTCGGAAACCTGTAGCTTTCTGCAGCTCTGAAGGATGGGGCTTTTGCCTGTCCAAAACTGTTTGTCAGACATGTCAGGCCGGGAAGTCCTGGGATGAACACGGTCCGGGACGCTCCGGCCTGGCACAAGTCTTTGAGCTGTTGTAAACAGCGTGCAAAAGCGAAAGGCGTGCAAAAAGCTTCAGGCTGTTTTGAGGAACGTCTGTCTTCTGCTTCAGGACAGGGCTCATGAGAAGAGAGGCTGTGTTTTCTGAAGACTTGGGGGAAGCAAAAGGCTTGCGAGAAGAAAAGCCTGAGGCTTCTTGCCCGGCACAGGGCTTTGCTCTATAGAAAGCAGTGCTGCAGCCGTCCCATGGGCTTCGGGCAACCTTCCACAAAGAAACAGGGAGGCCTGCTCCCTGCCCGGAATTCCTTTGAGCAACAAAGGTCGGGAGGCCCCTGGGGTTCCTGAATGTGTGCGTCCCGACAGAACAGCTCCTGCACGTCCTGTCCGGCGTGTTCCTTGTGTGGGGCTCCTTTGTATGTCCCTTTTGTGCCGGAGGAGAAGGCATGGAGATCGAACTCCTTGTCACCCTTGCTGCCTGGTTTCTGGGCGGTTTTGTCAACATCATCACGGGCATTGGCGGCAACCTCGTGGCGCTGCCCGTCATGCTCCTGGCCCTGGATTTCGGGGTGGCTGCCGTGGTTGCCTGCGTCGTGGGCATCCTGCTGGGTATCATGCTGGTGCTGCGCTTCTGGCGCTTTGCCGATGCGCGCAGTGTGCTCTGGCTGAGTCTGGGAGCCTTGCCAGGCCTTGTGGCTGGCGTTTTGTGCCTCAAGTATCTGCACATTGTCTGGCTTGAGATCTTTCTTGGCCTGGTGCTCATTGCCTTTGTGGCCTGGGAGTGGTTTCTGGAGCACAGGGCTGTACCGTCTGCGCCTGAAGAAGCGGACAGCACCAAAGCATCATGCACGCAAGGTACACGGCCAAAGCCTTCCGGCAGTGCGCGCCTGCTCGCGATCTGGGGCAGCATCTCCGGCCTCTTTTCCGGGGTGGTGGGTCTTGGCGGCATTCCACTGGCTGTCTGCGTTTACCTGAACCACTGGGACAAGAACGTGGCCCGAGGCATCCTTGGCGTGTTCTTTGTCCTCAGCGTGGGCCTTGCCACAGGCCTTGACGTGGCTGCCGGCCTTGTGACCGAAGAGGTCGTTCACCACTCCCTGGCAGGCATTCCGGGCATGCTCCTGGGCACCCTGGCCGGTCTGCCCGTGGCAGGCCGCATTCCGCAGCGCCTCTTTCAGCGCTGTCTCCTGGTCATGGTGCTCCTTGGCGCCTTTTCCCTGCTTGCCAGGGCCTTCCTGCAACCCTAAGCCCTGACACCCCGCATCGTGCGCTTCGTCTTGCTTCCCCTGATGCCAGGTCCTTTCTTCTGCTCCTGGCGTGTTGTTTTCCGGTGATTGTTCCATGTCTTTTTCCCCCGATTCTTCCGATTCTTCCCCTTCTTCGTCCCTCTCTGCAGACGACAAGCGCACCCTCAAGGGCCTGCTTGCCGCCGTGCTGACCATGCAGATTCTCACGCCCTTCCTGCAGTCCGGCGTGGCCGTGCTCCTGCCAGCCATGGGGCGCACTTTTTCCTGTTCGGCCACGGAACTCGGCCTTGTGAGCACGGTGTACTGCATGGCCCTGGCCATCTTCAACCTGGCCATGGGCCGGGCCGGAGACAAGTGGGGGCGCAGAAAGGTCTGTATGGCCAGCATGGTCATTCTCACGCCCACCGTGGCCCTCATGGGCTTTGTGCCCAACATTGAGTCCGTCATTGGCCTGCGCTTTTTCCAGGGCATGGGCACGGCCGCCTTTTCCACTTCTTCCCTGGCTATGATGGTGGCCTGTTCGCCGCCCTCCATGCGCGGCAGGCTGCTTGGCATCACTTCCACCGGCGTCTATGTGGGCCTCTCCATAGGTCCGCTCATTGGCGGCTATGTCAATGCCCTCTGGGGCTGGGAGGTCTTTTTCTGGGGCATTTCCCTGTGGGCCATGTTCTGCTTTGTGGTCATGCTCCTGCTTGTGCGCAAGGAGTGGTACGAAAGCCCGGAGCTGCCCTATGACTGGATAGGATTTGTGCTCTTTGCCGCGGGCATGATTGTGCTTGTGCAGGGCTGTGCCGGCCCCATGCCGGATCAGTACAGGCCCATTGTCCTGCTGGCAGGCCTGGCGCTCTCGGCCGTCTTTCTTGTCTGGGAGTACCGGCTTGGGAAAACCATTCCGCTCCTGGACATCCGCGTGCTCATTCACAACCGGCTCTTTGTCCTGAGCAACCTTGCCTCCTTTTCTCTCTATGCTTCGCTCTTCAGCCTCACCTTCTTCTACAGCCTCTACCTGCAGTACGTCAGGGGCATGGATTCGGATCTTGCGGGCACGGTCATCTTCCTGCAGCCCGTGGTACAGGTGTTCTTCACTCTGCCCGGAGGCTGGCTCTCGGACCGCATAGGCCCGTCTCCTGTGGCCCTGGCCGGCAATGTCTTTGCCGTTGCCAGCCTTGCGCTGGCTCTCTTTCTGGATGCGACAAGCCCCATGTGGCATGTCTCGCTCATCCTCATCCTGAACGGCCTTGGCATGGCCCTGTTCGTGACCCCCAATACCGTCATGATCATGACAAGCGTGGATCCCGCCCACATGAGCCAGGCATCGGGCCTGGTTGGCACGGGCCGCACGGCCGGCATGCTGCTCAGCATGCTCATTGCCACCTTCTGTCTCAGGCTCACCATGGGCGATGCTTCTCCGGGTCTAGAGAACAGTGCCGGTCTCATCAGCGCCATGCATCTGAGCTTTCTTGTCTTCTGCATCCTCTGCACGGTGAGCTTTCTGTGCTCCATTCTGCGCATGGGACGTTTTGTGCCCAGGGGATAGAGGTTCTTTTCTGCAGGATACGGGGCCCTGGCAAGAGCAAAAGCCGGACACGGCGCATGCCTGCCTTCTTTCTGGCAGAACGCAGTTTTCCCCTTTTTCCCCCAGGGACGCATTCTTCCTGTCTCTCTCAATCACAGGTCACAGAGGCGACGGATACAGACAAACAGAGAGGAAAGCAGGAACAATGTTCTTTGAAAAGATTGACAAAAATACATGGCCACGAAAGGAATATTTTGACCACTATTTTGCCAATGTACCCTGTACGTACAGCATGACCGTCAGACTAGATATTACAAGAATACTTGAACAAAAGATAAAGCTGTATCCGGTTCTGCTCTATTATATTGCAACAGTTGTGAATCGTCATCCTGAATTCAGGACCTCTTTCAACGAGAAGAACGAGCTTGGCATCTATAGCGAAATGATGCCCTGCTATACCGTCTTTCACAAGGAGACGGAAACCTTTTCCAATATCTGGACGGCGTATGCAGCAACTTTTGAAGAATTTCTGACTGAATACGAAAAGGACAGAGCCCTGTATGGGAATCGGAAAGGGGTGATGGCAAAGCCGGATGTTCCAGACAATATCTTCTGTGTGTCCATGCTGCCATGGGCAACTTTTGAAGGGTTCAACCTGAATTTGCAAAAGGGCTCTGACTATTTGAAGCCCATTTTCACACTGGGAAAATATTGGCAGGACGCTGGCCAAGCGCTCATTCCCCTGGCCATTCAGGTGCATCACGCCGTATGCGATGGATTTCACGTCTGCCGTTTTGTGAACGAAGTGCAGGAATTGCTGTCCTTCTGCTGACTTTCGTCCCGGCCTGAAGGAAGACAGGGAAACAAATGAGAAGGGGCGGCTGATTCCCTGAGGAATCGGCCGCCCCTTGACGATCATTTTGGGGAAAGCAGGACTTAGACAAGCTTGCTCAGCAGGTCGTCCTTGATGGCCTCGATGGTGCCCTGACCGTCGAGTTCGATGTACTTGGTCTTGCCTTCCTGGGCCAGCTTCTTGAAGTAGTAGGCAGCGGCCAGGGTGCCGTTTTCGGTGTTGTAGTAGATGTCGTGGCGCTTGTTGATGGCAGCCTCGTCCTGGTCATCGGCACGGGTGCTCAGATCGCCACCGCACACGCGGCACTTGTCGCCATTGGGCTTGATGGCGTCAATGAAGATGTTGTTGGGGTGGTTGTTGTTGTTCTGGCAGAGGCGGCGGCCCATGATGCGGTTGCGGGCGATTTCACGGGGCAGCAGGATCTCGATGACGTAGTCCAGCTTGATGCCAGCTTCCTGCAGGGCGTTCCACAGCATTTCGGCCTGCACCATGTTGCGGGGGAAGCCGTCGAGCAGCCAGCCGTCCTTGCCCTTGGTCTTGAGAGTGTCCAGGACCATGGGAATGGTGATGGAGTCGGGCACAAGATCGCCGCGTTCGATGTAGGCCTTGGCCTGCTTGCCGAGTTCGGTGCCGCCCTTGATGTTTTCGCGGAAGATGGCGCCGGATTCGATGTGGGCGAGGTTGTATTTCTGTTTGACAAGTTCACCCTGGGTGCCCTTGCCACTGCCGTTGGGTCCGAAGATAAGAATATTCATGGTGCCCCTCTCTTGTAAAAAGAGTGTGAAAAAATAGACAAGCGTCCTTTCTCTACACGCAGCAGGGGCTTGTGTCAAGACAGGCTGCGCGTTTTCGCCGTCAGCTGAAGATGCCCACAATGCCGCCCACGACGCCGCCGACCAGGTTGAAGATGCCCCTCGCAAGTCCGCCCAGGGCATTGAGAATGACCATGCCGCCGCTGATGTCGGTCTCGGGCTTGTCAAAGGTGCCGTGCAGTCGGATGGGGATGTTGGGCAGATTGTTCAGATCGGCCACAAAGCGCACGTCCATGGTCTCGCGGGCCAGATCGAACCAGCCTTCGCCCGTGAGGCGCAGGTCCGGGCCCACCAGGGCAAAGTCGCTTGTGCGCAGCACGCCGTTGGTGATGACGCCCGTGCACTGTGTCCTGTCAAAGAGGGTGGGGCTGCCCTTGGGGCGCATCTGCTCGTCCACGGGCTGGTAGCTGCCTGTGCCGCCCTGCAGGGAGATGCGGCCGTTGAGATTGCGGGTCAGCTGATCCGGGCCCGTCATGGACGAGGAAAGTATGGCCGTGCAGTCGCTTTTGCCCGTAAAGAGGCCCTTCTTCGTGCGTTCGCGCAAAAGGGCGTCTATGTCGCACTGCGTGACCCTGAAGCTGGAGGTAAAGGAGAGGCCCCGGTCAAAGTGTACGGAGCCCTGACCTGTGAGCTTGCCGCCATAGAGCTGTCCCTGGAGGGAGGGCACACTGAGGGTGCCGTTGTTCAGGTTCAGGGGCAGCACCAGGTTGTTGATGGTGACCTTCTTGACGCGCAGGGAGTCAGCCCTGACAATGCCCTGGGCCGAAAACTCCTTCATGGCGGAAAAATCCCAGGTCTTCGCGGGTGCGGGCGCAGACACCTTGTTCTCCTTCTTCTTGTCTGTGCCAAGATGGGCATCAAGGTCCACAGCCCCGCAGCGCAGTACAAAGTCAAGCTCTGGCTGGCTCCTGCCAAAGGAAACACCCAGGGAGCCGGACATCCTGGTCCCGTCCACGCTGGTGGAGAAGGCCTGCAGGCGCACACTCCTGTTCGTGGCTTCAAGGCGCGTGTCCGTGAAGACCAGATGCTCAAGGGCGGCCGGCACTTTTTGTGCGCGGCCCGTCAGGGCACGCACAAGCTCCGGCACATGCACCCTGGCCCGTGCGGCCTCGCTGTGAACGAGGAAAGGCGAGTTCGTGCCCGTCTGCACGGTCACGGCACCGTTCAGGGCAAGGCCGGGGAAGGAGAAGGTGCCCTTGTCCAGCCGCACCATGAGCTTTGCGGCATTGCAGGAGATTTGCCCCCGGGCCGAGAGGGGCACATCCCTGGCCTTGAGATCCTCGAAGAGGTGCTCGAGTTTGCGGCCTTCCAGATGGATGGGCAGATCGTCAAAGTAGAGGCCGGATTTGGGGCCGCTGCCGCCAAACCAGATCATGCCCCTGGGCATGGAAACGTCCGCCGCCCAGCCCTTGCTGCCCTGAGCTTGCACATCCCAGTGCCCGGAAAGCCCCAGGGCTCCGTTCTGATAGGCAGCCGTGGCAATGTTCAGGGTCACGTCCGCCTGCAGGGGCGAGAAGAACTCCGGATCCTTTGCGATGAAGGCATTGGCCGCCGTGACACGCACCGTGCCGCGCAGATTGGCAAGGAAGCGCTCTATCTCGGATCCTCTGCTTGTGACCTGCACCTGGCAGGAGCCTGTGCCCCTGGTTATGGGGATGAAGTCCATGGCCTTGTGCAGCCTGGCCAGGTTGACCTTCCTGGTCTGTATGTTGAACTCGTAGAGGCTCACGCCGTCCACACTGCCGAAATTGCCAAAGCCTGTGCAGGATCCGTCGAAAAGGCCGCTTTTGATGTCGAGCCGCGCACAGCGCCGGCCCTGGCTGGTGGTGCCGGGGTGGATGATGACCCCGCCTTCCTGCAAATCCACATAGCCGTAGTGGATTTTGGCCGCACCCAGGCGGATGTCGTAGTCAATGCCGGGCGAGGAGGCCTCTGCCCCCCGAGACGCTGTGCCCCGTCCCTTTGCGTCCCCGGACGCTCTGGCAGCCGTCCCTGACGCAGGTGTGCCTGGGGCAGCCTTTCCCTGTTTCCCCTTGTCCCCGGCCTGATCGGTGGCGGGTTGTGCCTTGTTCCGACTGCTGTCAGGTGCGGTTTGCGGGAAGAGGTCGGCCATGTCGAGATCGGTAAGGGGCTTGTGGCCAAAGACGGGCGCAGGTTTTTTCTGGCCCACGGCCTCGGGAATGGCC
Source organism: uncultured Desulfovibrio sp. (assembly GCA_944327295.1). Taxonomy (GTDB): domain Bacteria; phylum Desulfobacterota; class Desulfovibrionia; order Desulfovibrionales; family Desulfovibrionaceae; genus Desulfovibrio. The sequence continues at coordinate 8,985 of CALVHF010000052.1, forward strand.
CGCCCCAGGTCCACAAAGTCGCTCTTCATGTCCAGGAAGATGACAATGTCCTGCCAGGAGGCCACGCCGCCCCGGCCCCGGAAGGTGGCGTCGGCCGCCGTGGCCTGTATGCGCGGGGCCTCGAGCTTGCGCGTGTCCAGGTAGAAGTCGATGAAGCCGTTGGTGATGTCGTCCAGGGCCAGCTGCAGGCCAGGACACAAATCCCTTGCAAAGGTGAGCCAGCGGGTGAGGCTCACCCGTTCGATGTTCAGACGGCCGGCCACGGCCGGATTGCCGGGCTGCAGGAGCAGGGCGCCATCAAGGCTCAGGACGTCCTCGCCTAAAGAGAGTGTTTTCAGCTCCAGGCCGTGGGCCTGGTACTTGTGCCAGTCTGCGGGCAGAAGGCGGGCGTACTTGCGCACATCCTGGCCCGGATTGAGGCGGCCCGTGATCTCGTAGGGGATGACGGCCTCTTCCAGGGCAAAGCTTCCGGCGAGACTGCCGGCCAGGGCAGGCCAGCCTTCGCCCTGGCCTTCCAGGTGCAGATCTGTCGCCAGGGCAAATTGCAGGGGCGTGACGGCCGAGCGCAGCCTCAGGCGCACGTCGCAGTCGTGCAGGGGATCGGTCAGCGACGTCTTTCCCTCAAGGGAAAGATCCGCCACCTGACCTGCAAAGTCCCTGGTCTGCACAGACGCCCTGCGCAGGGTGCAGGAGCCTTTCAGGCCGTTGAGGGCACGGGCCAGGGGCACATTGGTGAGGGTGAGATCCAGGGAGAGCGCGTCCAGGCGCACCAGGGCTCCTTCCTTGTCTGTCAGGGCAAGGAAGGCCTCCTCAAGACGCAGGGCGCAGTGCACGGGCAGGAGCCTTTCAAGATTGAGGGGTTCGCCCGCCTCCTGCCCGGGTTTGTCGAAGAGGCCTGCCAGATCGCTGAGGGCTGAGGCCAGGCGTCCCCTGAACACGGGGCGCACGATCTCTATTTGCTCTGGTTCCACCCGTCCCTGCAGAAGGGAGATGAAGTTGGGGGCAAAGGCAATGCTCTCGGCCGTAAAGTGCACATCCCTGAAGGGACTGCCGGCCACAAGGGGGGTCTCGCCCGGGTGGACCTGGACCCTTTCAAGGCTCAAGGCCGGCAGGGGCAGAAGGCGCAGTTCGGCCGAGGCGATGGTCATCTCGCAGCCCGTGGCGTCGGCCACCTTCTGCAGGGCAAGGCTTGTGATGCGGTCCATGTTGAGCTGGATCAGGAGCAGGCCGGACAAAAGCAGGACGAGCAGGCCGCAAAAGACAATGCACAAGAGCTTGCAGGCAGTCACAAGCCGTCTGGCGGAGAACATCCTGGCAGGCCACGGCGCCTTCCGGGGCGTCTCCTGCTTGCCCTGAGTCTTCTTTTGTGCTTCCTGCCGGGATCTGTCACGTCCGGCAGACGCTGCGGCCCCCTTGTCCGCTTCCGGTTCGGGACTGCTCGCAAACATGTTGTCGAGCAGGGTATCAGGGCCTGCGAAGGGCAGGGCTGTGTCGGGTATGTCCTGATCCGGAGTGTCATCCTGATCAGGATGCGGATCGCTGACAGGGCCTGTGCCGGGAGTCAGGCGTCCGGCCGCGGGGTGTGCCTGCTTTTGCGCCCCTGTCTGCTGCACATCCAGCCCATCGTCCAGTCCATCGTTCAGCCCATCATTCTGCTGCGCACGCTCCGCCGGGGCCTGTTCGAGGCCGCGTTCCTTCTGTTGGTCCGCTGCCTTGCCGTCCTTTTCCGGCCCGTCTTCGTCGCTCTCGTTCAGGAGCTGGTTGTCCCTGCTCTGGCCCGCATCGCGTTCCCAGGGCCACAGGTGGCGCCCGGATGCTGTCCGGGGGCTGCCGGTTCCTTCCTCGGCCCCTGCGCCTGCCTGTTCGCCATCCCCGGGGTGCAGGGAGAGGGGCGCCGACAGCAGGTCGCTCACCTCGCGGTCTGCACGGCGATCGGGCTCGTGATCGGCCGAAGACGATGGCTGGGTCAGGCTGTCCAGACGCACGGCCCTGTCCCTGGCTCCGGGCACACCGTTTGTGTGGGCAGGGCTCTGATCAGAGGAGGGGGCGGACTGCCTGGAGGAGAGCTCGCAGGAAGGATTTTTGGAAGAATGATTTTGGGAAGAAGGATTCTTGGATGAAGGATGCAGGGCAGGCATGATCTTGGGAGCTTCGGGAACGGGGCAGGAGGCCCGGAATGCGTGAGAGGCGGACGAGGCGTGAAGATCCGGATGAGCCGGCAGGCGCAGATGGTGTGCAGGTTCAGGGGGGAAGGGGCACGGGATGGGCGTGTCCTGCGGGCGTACAGGGCAGTTTCGGGAGACTGCCCCCGGGACTTCCCGTCCGCTTTCAGGTATATGCCAGACTGATAGGCAGGGCAAGCAGGTAAGGCTGCGATTCTCCTTGCAATAGGGGCTGAAACAGGCCCTTTTTGCGGCTCTTGCCAGGGCAGGGACTTTTAGGGCAGACTTGGGGCCCGTGAAATTTCACGTTTTTTTGCGGTCCATGGGGATCGCAGGCAGTGTACGAGAGACAGCGCAGACAGTTGCATGTCGATTTGCGCACGAACAGGTAAACAATGAGCAGCAAGAACAGACACAAGGATCTGACCCCCTGTCTGGTGGTGGCCGACAGGCAGGGCAATATCTATGACGAGCCGGACCTGCTGATGCTGGTTCGCAGGGGCGAGCAGTGGGGCACGCCGCGCCCGGACGAGCTCACCCCCCTGCCCGAGGAGAGCGAGCTTTTTCTTCTGCCCGGACGCAGGGCCGTGGGCCTTGATCCGGAAAGCGGCGAGGTGCAGGTCTGCGAAGACCTGGCCGTGGCCGCCTTTGCGGCGCCTGGCTACACCCTCTCCGGCCATCCCGTGTACGAGAAGGAAGAGTCTGCGGCCATGCTGCCGCTCTTTGCCTACGGCGCCGTGGGCTTTGCCGAGGACCGTTTCTGGATCTGTGCCCGCAGGGTGGACACGGACCCGAGGCAGCAGTTTTCCGCCATCCCTGCCGGCCGCATCGAGAAGAACGTGCGCAGGCTCCTGGCCCAGTACCCGAAAAACCGCCTTGTGGAGCACATTCTCACCAACTGCGTCATGCGCTACGACTGCCCGGCAGCCCGCAACTTTGCCCTGGGCCGCTACGAGGCGCCCCTGCCCAGCTCCAGAACCTGCAATGCCCGCTGCATAGGCTGCATCTCCGAGCAGGAAGGAGACTCGCCCATTGCCGTGACCCCGCAGTGCCGCCTGACCTTCACGCCCACGCCCGAGGAAATCGACGAGGTCATGCGCATCCACGCCGAGCGCGAGCACAAGGTGCCCATCTTCTCCTTTGGCCAGGGCTGCGAGGGCGACCCACTCATGAACGCGGATTTGCTCTGCGACAGCGTGGCCCTCTACCGCTCCCACAACGGGCCCGGCACCGTGAACTGCAATACCAACGCCTCCAGGACCGAGGCCGTGGAACGGCTGGCAAAGGTCGGGCTCTCCAGCATGCGGGTGAGCCTCAACAGCGCCAGGGAAGAGGTCTATACCCGTTACTACCGGCCCCATGGCTACACCTTCCAGGATGTGAAGAACTCCATTGCCGTGGCCAGGCGCAACGGACTGTGGGTGTCCCTGAACCTGCTCTACTTCCCGGGCATCACGGACACGGAAGAGGAGCTCGACGCCCTGAGCCGCCTGGTGGGCGAGCAGGGCGTGAGCATGATACAGTGGCGCAACCTGAACATTGACCCCGAGTACTATCTCGAGCTCATGAAGGATGTGCCCATGGGCCCCTCCATGGGCCTCAAGTCCTTCATGAAGCGCCTGCGCAAGGCCTGTCCCTGGCTGCGCTACGGCTATTTCAACCCCTATGTGGGCGAAAGGGCGCAGCTGTCGGCGCCCATGCCGGGAGAATGGCACATGCCCGAACCCGACATGGACCACGTGCCCCTGCTGGGCTCCGAATCCGGACCCGAAGCCGGCTCCGAAGCAGGTTTTGCAACAGACTCCGCTGCCGGAGCCGCCGACCTGCCCGATGACGCAGCGTCCTGTCCGGACGGCGACAGGGACGATCGCTAAGAACTGGCATACAAAAATCCGTGCAGCCAAAAAGCAGAAACAGGCCTGACAAGAGCCATGCTGTTCCTGAACGGATTTTTGTTCCCTGTCTTCCCCTGAACGCCGCAGGCCCCGGGACTGCCGGTTCGGCACAAAGAGACAGGACACAGGCCGGTACGGCAAAAGACCTGTCGTCATCATCGACTTCCGAGAGCATTCTTTCAAGGAAACCATTCTCATGAGCATACTTGTCATCGGCGGAGCCGGCTACATTGGCTCCCACAATGTCCATGCCCTTGTGGAGCGTGGCGAGGACGTTGTTGTCCTGGACAATCTGGTCACGGGCCACAGGCAGGCCGTGCATCCGAACGCCCGCTTCTACGAGGGCGATTTGCGCAGTGCCGCAGACCTGGATCGCGTCTTTTCCGAGCAGCAGATTGAGGCTGTCATGCACTTTGCGGCCTTCTCCCTGGTCGGCGAGAGCGTGGTGCAGCCTCTGAAGTACTTCAACAACAACGTGGGCGGCATGCAGTCCCTGCTTGAGGCCATGGCCCGCCATCACGTGGATCGCCTGGTCTTTTCCTCCACGGCCGCCGTCTACGGGGAACCGGAGCGCGTGCCCATCAGCGAGGACGATCCCAAGAATCCCACCAACCCCTATGGCGAGAGCAAGCTCATCATGGAGCGCATGATGCGCTGGGCCGGCGAGGCCTGCGGCATCCGCTGGGTGTCCCTGCGCTACTTCAACGTGGGCGGCGCCCTGGCCGACGGCCACATTGGCGAGGATCACCACCCCGAGAGCCATCTCATCCCCCTGATTCTGCAGGTGCCCCTGGGCAGGCGCTCGCACATCTCCATCTTTGGCGACGACTATCCCACCAGGGACGGATCCTGCATCCGCGACTACCTCCATGTCATGGATCTGGCCGATGCCCATATCAGGGCCCTGGACTACCTCAAGGACGGCGGCAGCCCCCTGGTCTGCAATCTCGGCAACGGCCAGGGCTTTTCGGTCTTTGAAATGGTGGAGGCAGCCAGAAAGGTCACGGGCCACCCCGTTCCTGCCAGAGTGGAAGGCCGCCGTGCGGGCGACCCGGCCCAGCTGGTGGCGTCTTCCGACAGGGCCAGGACCGTTCTTGGCTGGCAGCCAGAGGCCGGCATAGAGGAAATCATTGCCTCTGCCTGGAACTGGCATGTGCAGCACCCGCAGGGCTTCGGGGATCGCGGCTGATTCTGAAGTGCCGAAGAGAGCAGGGGGCAGGGCAGGGCTCCGAAAGAGGTCCTGCTCCCCCTGCCGAACGTTTTTGGAGGCGGCGCTCTTCCCTGTACGGGGGAGCGCCGAAAAGTGTGATGAAGATACGTGGTTTCCGTCCGTCTCTTGTGCCTGGTCGGAACATGTTCACTCTGGGCATGCCTGTTTTGGCCCTGCTTGTTCTGGCGCTTTTCTCTGCACCGTCCTGTGCCTGTGCCGCAGAGGTGCGCACCCCGGACCTTGTCCTGACCACGCCGGATGACTGGCAAAAGCCTCTTGTCCGGGAAGAGGGCGGAGTACGCATCGTGCTTGTGCGCATGGGAGCACAGGCCGAGAGTCCTGCCCCTGAAACAGCCTCAAGCGCGCCTGCAAGGACACTTCCTGAGGCAGACGCAGGCGTTGTGCGCCTGAGCATTACTGTGACACCGCATGTTCTTGCTCCCGAAGAAATGGCCCGCGAGACGGCGGCCAGCATGAAGCGCCGGGGCCTGCGCGTGAGCGAGCCCGTGCAGACAGGGGCCTCCTGGTCCTTCACCTTTGCCAGAAAGCGGGGCACCCCCAGGGTGCAGGGCAGGCATTTCTTCACAGTCAGCGGAAGCCAGGCAAGCATTGTCTCCCTGCTTGCGCCTGACGAGGCAGGCCTCTCCCGGGCCTGCGAATACCTTGAGAAGAACCTGAAGCCTGCCAGGCCCGGGCTCTTTCCCGCACACTTTGCGCCTGTTCAGGAGGGCATGAGCCCCCGTTCCTGACCAGTTTTGTCGATCCATGAGAGGACCCCATGTTCGTACCGCCTTTTTGACAAGGTCCTGTGCGAGGGGACCGTCGGCTTCATCCTTGGTCGGCCACGAGTGGCTCCTTCAAGGTCTGCACACTTGACGGGACGGTTCTTTCATAAGGATCTCCACTGCAGCAGGCTGCGTCTCAGGATAGACGCACAACCTTATTTACCCGAAGTACGATACGGAGGCGGCGCTTCCTCCCCCCCAGATGCCCGGGGGAGGAAGCGCCGATTTGGGATGAAAGTCACTTCTCTGGAAATCGAAAACTTTCGCGGCATACGACAAGCCAGCTTCACCTTTCACAGGAGACTGAATGTCTTCGTTGGAGAAAATGGTGCAGGCAAGACCACCATACTGAATTGTCTGGCCATACTGCTTTCCAGATTAACCTGAGTTCCCGGGTAGATTTTACTACCACACCCTGAGATGTGTTCAGGGGCATCACCCCCCACGTGAGTATT
>CALVHF010000053.1 GCA_944327295.1 uncultured Desulfovibrio sp.
GCTCTTCCGATCTCTGAGCTCTTCCTGGGCCTCGCCACTTTCTGCCTGCCCAGGCTGATCGGGCTGATCCGGCTCTTCGGTCTGATCTGCCTGATCGGAGAGGCCAGGCTGGCCCGCCTGCACCTGTCCGTTTTCCGTGAATTGTTCCTCGGTGTCTGCCATGTTCGCTCCGTCTCGCACAATCCCTGTTCAGTACCCGGGACGACTGATCGTTAGTTTGGTTCCGTGCACTGGCTGATCCAGCGCAAGGTCTTTTCCTCTATGCCCAGGGATTCCAGGCCCAGGGTATTGGGCCACTCGCCCATAGAGCTGAAGCAGATGGTCTGCCCCTCCTGCACCATGGACTGGCAGGATTCGTCGTCATTACCGAAGAAGAAATCGCCCATGTCCTCGCCGTTTTCATCAGTGAACCACACGCGGTTCACGCTGGTCACGGGCGAGGAATAGCGGCTCACCGTCCCACAGAGGATCTGCGACTTCTTCAGGGCGGACTTGCGCACCTGTTCCAGCTGCGAAGGGGCGTCATTCAGGTTGGCCGGCTTGCGGGCTTCGATGGGCACGCCAATGCTGCTGGCAAAGACCACGACCTCCTGGGCCGTTCTGTTGCGGAGCCAGCCGTTCCTGACCATGTATTCCCACTTGTCCGCCTTCAGGGCGTTAAAGATGGGAACAATATAGGCAAGCCCGCCACTTTTGTTGAGCTTGTGGTATTCCTGCTGCCCTGCTCCGTGCACGGCCTGATAGATGCTGGCATCAAAGTCGTAGCCGACCCTGGCAAAGGCCCTGGCCCAGACACCAACCATTTCTTCCATGGGCACGTTGCCGTAATTGTCCACATAGACACTGTCCTGGAAGACGGCCTGGGCCACTGCCTCGTCAAAGGCCCTGGGGATGGGATACTGCAGGTTGAGCACACTGGCAGCCTGGCTGGTCTGAGCCGCCAGGAGCATCAGGAGTGCAAGGGACGCAAGGGAAAGGGTGTGGCATAAAGGACGCTGCATGGGATCTACCGTAGAGGCGCTGCCAGAGAAATTCTGTCAGAGAAGATCTGCCGCAAGAAGGAGCTGCACAAAGGCACAGTATGCCTTGGGCAGACAGGGCCAGAAAAGGAACAACAGGGTCTGCAGGAGACTGCAGATGAGAGAAGGAGTGTAGCCACGCCCGGAACACCTGTCAAGAAGGACACCTGCAAAACAGCAGAAACTCAATGCAGAAAACAGTAAAATTGTCTTTAAGTTGACTACAATAATTTGATTACTGAACATTATAAACGTTTTTATAAAACAATAATACACTTTTTACATCGCGATTTATATATGCATATTTCTGCATCAGTATTGTTTTTGACATTCTCTCCCTGCTGTCGCAGGGGGAGAATGTCAAAACGATTTCTCTGGCGCTCAGTGCGGGACTGTGTCACACTTGCATCAGCGCCCCCTTGGAGAACTCTCTCAAAATGCAGACACCCCCTGCAGGAGGAGCTCGTGTGCTCAGCGGCTCTCCTTGCCAAGCAACATCGCTGAAGGTATCCATACTGTGGACATCTCTGGTAAACTGGAGTGATACAGTATGAAAAATAGAACCTCATATGGCAAAACCGAAGTCAGCTTGACTGATTTTTGATTTTGTCAACACGGCCTAGGTCGTGTTGACAAAATCAAAATCCGGCAGTGGCAACCGGCATATGCCGATATAAATGAGGCGCACCGACTTCTATTAGAGCTCATTGTCGCACCATGACCCCGTCTGAAATCAGGCCAGATCAGGGCGACACCTAATTTGTCAACACGCCCTAGAGAATTTATCAATAGTATTTGCCAGTGAGCTTTCTGAAGCCGAGGGAACTGTTTCTCTGTCTGCCAGGGCCAGAGCTCCAGGGAAGAGAGAGCCCCTGGGGGTACCCACAGAAAGCCACGAAGAACCATTTTTTTTCGCAAGCCTCTTTACCTGTGCTGGAGTAAAGCGTAAGTCTTCTTCTCAGTGTTTGCGTCAGAGCAAAAGACGAGCCTGTGTAGTGGCAGGCCAGAAAGAGCGTTCCCGGGAAGTGTGGTGCAAAGAGTCTCGGGGCATGTGCCGCACCTGCAGCAAGGGCTCTGACGGCAGACTTCACAAACATTTTTTTCGGGGTCGGATTCCCTGCAGGGGAAGGCCGCAGCCCCAAGGTAGGTTGTATGTCCCAACGCTGTTTTCTTGATCCTGTCTACACGGAGCTTTTCAGCCATGCTGCGCTGGTCAGGCCGCTCGTACAGGGGTATGTCGACTCATCCATAGTGGAAGAACTCAAGTTGTCCACTCTCAGGCTCTATCCGGGCCATTTCATGCCCGTTGGCCATCAGGACTGGCTCAGCGATATCGTCTGGCAGGTGAACCTGAAAACGGGCACTCCCTGCTTTGTTGAGATCCTGCTGTGCCTTCAGGACTGCATGGATCCGGTCCTGACGGAACTCCATGTCCTGACCCACACCTATTCCCTGCTCCAGCACCATATCGAGGCTGAAAATCTGGGAGAAGACGACAAGCTGCCGTTCCTCCTGCCCCTTGTCCTTTACGAGGGAACCGAACCCTGGAGGCAGCACACCTCCCTGCGCGATCTCATGCCGCCCTTCGCGCAAAAATATTGTCCCACCCAGAAGTACTTTGTGATTGATGTGCCCCAGCTGACCGAAGAACAGCTTGCGCAGAACCCGAGCCTTGCCAGTGCCTTCTTTCGGCTGGAACGAGCCCGGGAACCGGAAGAGATCCGCCAGCTGACGGCCTGGGTGGCGCCGCTTCTGCAGGAGGAACACTGCCAGACACTGCGCAGGCCCTTTGCCGAATGGCTGGATGGTGTTGTCTGCGCAAGGGCACACTGCCAGGGACAAATTCCCGCCGTGCAGGAACTGCTGGAACCGGACCCCCTGCTGGAACAAAAGGGGCCAACTGAATGAGCCTTTCGAGCCGGGGCAAGGAAGGCTTTCAGGAAGCGTACGAAAAAGCGTTTCTGGAAGGATGTCTGGAAAACGCCCGGGACAGCGTCCTGAAGCTGCTGAAACGGCGTTTGGGTGCCGTGCCCGCAGCCGTGAGCACGTCTGTACAAGCCCTTTCCAGTCTGAAAGTGGCCGAGAACCGGCTCTCTGCTGCCTATCGTGCCAAAGACATGCAGAACTTCGAGCAGATCCTTGCGAAGAGCATTGGATAAGGACACTCGGGAAAACCGGGATGTTGGTCTGCCCGTAGTGCGCCAGTGTGCACAGGAAGGCCGCTGTCTGCCAGTACAGCGGCCTTCTCTCCAGACGTGCATACGCCCTTCTGCACAGGCCCCGGGAATCCCCTGGGGCCTTGTGCAGACAGGCCGCCCTGCCCGGGGTGCCCGCTGGCGTTCCCCACCCGTCCCTCTCTTCATCCTCCACTCATCTCCTCCACACGCACCGCTGCCGCCCTGCCCTGGTCGTGCGTGCCTTGTGCGAACGCCCCTTGTCCCGGCCTTCCTCTTTGCGTATCCTTGGGGCGCTTTTTCGGCTTCTCTCCTTCATTCCCCTTTAGCCACTTCGGGTCGCCGCCCTTGCCGGTGTGCCAGGCCTGCAGAGAACATGGTGCAGCAGTGAGAGTCCACCTTTTTCTTCAGGGACCGCACGGTCCCTTTTTCAGGCGGCTTGGCCTGGCCCTGCTCCAGCGGCAGGACAGGGTCATAAGAGTCAACTGCTGCGGCGGCGATGTGGCGGACTGGCCCTGGCCAAGGACCCGGTTCTTCACCCGCGACTCCGTGCAGTGGAGCCGGTGGATTGCCGAACTCATGGACAGGGAAGGCGTGACAGATCTCCACGTCTTTGGCGACTGGCGGCCCCTGCACAGGGAAGCCGTCCTGCTGGCCAGGCTCAGGGGCCTGCATGTCTGGGCCTATGACGAGGGCTATCTGCGCCCGGACTACATCACCATGGAGGCAGGCGGCGTCAACGGCCTCTCCTCCCTGCCCACCACACGGGACGACATGACGGCCCTTGCGGCCACCTGCCCGGCTGCGCCTGCGCCCTACAGGGTGGGACGGGTGCAGACGGCCAAGACCTGGCGGGCCATTGGCCACTATGCTGGCACAATCTTCATGTGGCCCTTCTTCCGCCATTTCCAGACCCACAGGCCGCAGAGCGCGAGCCACGAGGTCTGGGGCTGGTTTCTCCGGGTGCTCACCCGATCCTCGCGGCGCAAGCGATCCATCAGAGCGCTTCGAGCGGCCTACCGCTCCCGTGCGCCCTACTTCATCTTTCCACTGCAGCTTGATTCGGACTCGCAGGTGCGGCGCTACTCGCCCTACAGCGGCATGAAGGAAGCCATTGCCTGCGTTGTCACTTCCTTCTCCAGGCATGCACCCAAGGAGTACCATCTGCTCATCAGAAACCACCCTCTGGACAACGGCCTCATTGACTATGCCGCCTTCATCGACTCCTTTTCCCAGGCCTGCGGCGTGCACGATCGCGTCCATTTCGTGGAGGGCGCCAAGGCGCGCAAGATGATGGACAAGAGCACGGCCGTGGTGGTGCTCAACTCCACGGTGGGCATTTCCGCCCTGCAGCAGGGCAAGCCCGTCTACTGCGTGGGCACGGCCATCTATGCCATGGACGGCCTTGCCGTCTGCAAGAGCGAGATGCCCCTGGACGAGTTCTGGACCCATCCCCGCAGACCGGATCGTCAGGCCCTGGCAGACTTTGAGCGCCTTTTGAAGGCAAGGGCCCTTGTCAACGGCAGCTTCTACACAAGGGAAGGCATCGAGGTGGCCATACGGGGCGTTCTTGCCCGTCTCGACGAGGCCGGCGCTCCTGACCGGAGCTTCTGAGCACGAGCTTCACCGAAAGACTGACCCCGAACACGTGCCAGAACCCTGTCCCCTGCAGACAGGCCGATGACTGAGAAAAAACATCAGGAGCTCCCTGTCGGACGCGGCCGAGTGTCCCTTGCCCAAGAAAAACAACTGCAACGTCACAACTGACGGAATATTCCGCTCCTGGGGCTCGGGCATGCGCCCTGTGCAGCAGAGGGTGCCCTTTGCAGGGTAGGTCTGCAGGAGAAGAGCGCCCCCGTGTCCTCATGCACCTGTCCTGCGTCCACAGTGCCATGTCCCTGTCCTGTCACGGGTCTCGCCCTGTTTGTTCAGCAATCAGCAGGGTAGCCAGGATCTTGGAGCCGCAGTCGCATGAATCGTACAAAGAATAGCAAGGTGCCCGCCTTTCCTGTGCACCAGGGAAAATCTGTGCCTGCTTGTAAAAAAACTCCGTTATGCAGAGCTGATGGTCCTGCCTTTTTGTAACATCCCAATTTTCTGGTATTCTCTGGAAGCATAGCCCAAAAGAACAACAATCTATTTTACGGCCACGCCGACTCGTGGCATAGAGAAAGTCGTTGCTGGCCTTGACTGGTCGAAAAAGAATTTCACAGTACTTTTCATTGTGAGGAGTGAGCGCATGAACCTTCATCATCCCCTGCAGTTTCTGCAGAAAACCGTGTTTGCCGGCGTGCTGGCAGGCTCGGTGGTCCTGGGTGCCTGGCAGGGCAACGTCCTTGCCGAACCTGTCAAAGATACCCTGAATTTCGTGAACTACCGTGACGTTCGCGATCTCAATCCCCATCTCTATGCCGGCGAGATGTACGCCCAGGAAATGCTCTACGAGACCCTGATCGACATCACGGCCGACGGCTTCAAGCCCTGCCTTGCCGAGAGCTGGACCATTTCCGAGGACGGCAAGGTCTACACCTTCAAGATCCGCAAGGGCGTGACCTTCCATGACGGCACGGTATGCGACGCCTTTGCCATCAAGGCCAACTTCGATGCCATTCTGGAAAACAGGGCCCGCCATACCTGGCTGGAAATGATGCATTTGCTGGAAAAGATCGAGGCTCCGGACGCCCACACCTTCAAGATCTACATGAAGGCCCCCTACTGGCCCATGCTCATCGAACTGGGCGTGACCAGGCCTTTTGCCATGATTTCTCCCAAGGCCATGAAGAACGGCTCCACAAAGGACGGCGTGAAGGCCTTCATTGGTACCGGTCCCTACAAGCTCGCCAAGGTGGTGACTGACGAATACGCTGTCTTTGAGGCAAACGAGAACTACTGGGGCGAGAAGCCGAAAATCAAGCGCATTGTCGTCAAGGTCATTCCGGACAACCAGACCCGCATCCTGGCTCTGGAAAAGGGCGAAATCGACCTCATCTGGGGCAAGAACATGCTGGATGCCGATGCCCTGAACAAGTACAAGGGCAGCAAGGAATTCAAGACCGCCCTCTCCTCCCCCACCTCCACTCGCCAGATCGTCCTCAATGGCCAGAATCCCATTCTGGCTGACATCAATGTCCGCAAGGCCCTGCAGCATGCCACCAACCGCGTGGCCATTGCCAAGGGCGTGTTCCACGACACCGAGCCCCCTGCAGACACCCTCTATGCCCGCTCCATCCCCTACTGCAACATCGATCTTGAGCCCTACAAGTACGACATGAAGAAAGCTGCCGAGATTCTTGATGCGGCCGGCTGGAAGATGGGCGAGGACGGTGTGCGTGCCAAGGACGGCAGACGCATGGAACTGGGCCTGCTCTACAACAGCAACAGCGTCACCGAAAAGACCATCTCCGAATATCTGCAGCACGAATACGGCAAGCTTGGCATCAGAGTCTCCCTGCGCGGCGAGGAAGAACAGTCCTATCGCGACAACATGAAGAACGGTCTCTTCGACATGATCTTCAACATCTGCTGGGGCATGCCCTATGATCCCCAGTCCTCCATGGCCGCCATGCGCCAGCGCGTGTACGGAGACTATGCCGCCCAGCTCTCCCTGCCCGACAAGAAGGAAATCGATGCCGCCATCACCGAAATCATGTCCTCCACGGACATGAAGCGCAGGCAGGAGCTCTTCACCTACGCCCTGACCCACCTGCACAACGACGCCATCTACATTCCCCTGACCTACGAGACCAACAAGGCCCTCTTCAACGCCAAGCTCAAGGGTGTGGGCTTCACCCAGACTCAGTACGAGGTCCCCTTCACCAAGATGTACTTTGAAGAAGACAAGTAGTTCCGCTGCTTCCCCAGGGGTCCAGTTCCGGCCAGCCTCTTCCTCCCCCTGTCCGTGAACGCTTTTCAGTACAGACCTGTCCTGGCCCCTGGGGAGTGGTCAGGAGGTGTCCGGTCCTCTCCCGGTGGACCGGACACCTCCTCCTTTTTGCCCTCTTCTCCTGCCCCCTTGAACACCCCCCGGGCTCTTGCCCGGGGAACACTTTTGTACGTGCCGGACACGGCCTGCATGGCCCTCTGCAGGATTACTGCATGACTTTTTTGCACGACTCGCGCCCGCTAACCCTCTTCCCATCGTGGGCCTCCTGACAGCCTCCGGGGCCCCACGCGGAACCAGTGATGAAAAACTATGTCATCATGCGCCTGCTGGCGACCATTCCGCTGCTGCTGGCCATATCCTTTCTCTGCTTTGTCTTCATCAACCTGATCCCGTCGGATCCTGCCGAAGTGGCCCTGCGCATCCGGCAGACGCCCATCATCACCGAAGAACTCATTGCCCAGACCAGAGAAGAGCTCGGACTCAACGATCCCTTCCTGGTACGCTATGCCACCTGGCTCTGGGACTGTCTGCACTTTGATCTCGGCATCAGCTACACCAACCCTGCCCGCACCGTGCTTGGCGAAATCGGCCGCTGCCTGCCGGCCACCCTGGAGCTGGCCGGCCTCTCGCTCGTCTACGTCATCGTGCTCAGCCTGCCCATCGGTTTCTTGAGCGCCGTCTACAAGGACACCTGGTTTGACCGCATCATGCGCGGCCTGGTCTTTGCCGGCACGGCCATGCCCGTCTACTGGGTGGGCCTTTTGCTCATCTGGCTCGTCAGCATCAAGATGGACCTTCTGCCCACGAGCGGCTACGGCGGCTTTTCCAGCCTCATCCTGCCGGCCTTCACCGTGGCCTTAAGCTACATTTCCACCTACATCCGCCTCATCCGCAACAACATGCTGGAGAACATGCGCGAGGACTACGTGCTCTATGCCCAGGCCCGCGGCCTGAAGCAGCGCGCCATCCTGGTCCGCCACATTCTCAAGAACTCCCTGCAGTCCTGCGTGACGGCCATAGGCATGAGCATACCCCAGCTCATCTCCGGCACCATCGTGGTGGAAAACGTCTTTGCCTGGCCCGGCGTGGGCCGATTGTGCATCACCTCCATCTTCAACCGCGACTACCCCGTCATCCAGGCCTACGTGCTGCTTGTGGGCGTGCTCTTCGTCTTCTTCAACCTCTTTTTCGACATCCTGCAGTATGCCGCAGACCCGCGCCTGCGTGAAAGGAAGAACTGATGCTCCAGCAACTCTTCAGAAGCCCCATGGCCCTGCTGTGCATGGGAATCATCTTCATCACGGCCCTGCTGGGCATCTTTGCCCCCTGGGTCGCACCCAATGACCCCTATGCCAACGACATCCTCAACAAGTTTGCAGGCCCGTCCTGGCAGTACCCGCTGGGTACCGATCAGCTCGGCCGCTGCGTCTTCTCGCGCATGCTCTTCGGCATCCGCCCCACCCTCTTTCTCTCCCTTCTGACCATGCTCGGCACCATCGGCATAGGTGTCGTCATGGGCATCACGGCCGGGTACTTTCGCGGCACCGTGGATGAAATCATCATGCGTGTGGTCGACGTCATGCTCTCCTTCCCGAGCCAAATCATCATCCTGGCCGTGGTGGCCCTGCTCGGCGTGGACATCCGCAACGTGGTGCTGGCCTCCATCTTCATCAAGTGGGCCTGGTACGCCCGCATGATCCGCACAGCCACCATCAAGTATACGAGCATGAACTTCGTGCTCTTCTCCCGCAGCATAGGCTCGGGCAACTTCTTCATCCTCACCCGCCACATGCTGCCCTGCATAGCCGCCGAGCTCGCCGTGCTGGCCTCCCTGGACACTGGCTGGGCCATTCTCAACATCTCCACCCTCTCCTTCCTGGGCCTTGGCGTTCAGGCGCCCACACCGGAATGGGGCGCCATGCTCAACGAGGCCAAGAACGTCATGGTCTCCAATCCCGAACAGATGATCGTCCCGGGCCTTGCCGTTGTGGTGCTGGTCGGCGCCTGCAACATGCTGGGTGACTGCCTGCGCGACGCTCTGGATCCGAAGGCGGTGCGCCAATGAGTACAATCCCAACAGCTCCTGCAGACGAGACGCCCCTCCTGCAGGTCCGAGATCTCTCCGTTTCCTTTCTTGAAGGCAAGAAGAAGCACCTTCTTGTGGACAAGGTCAGCTTTTCCGTGCAGGCCGGCCAGTGTCTGGGCATCCTGGGCGAGTCCGGCAGCGGCAAGAGCATGACCTGCAAGGCCGTGCTGGGCCTTCTGGACAAGAACTTCGAGGTGACCGGCAGCTCCCTCTTCGACGGCGGCGAGCTCATCGGCGCCAACCCCGAGAAGCTGCGCCGCATGCGCGGCAGTCGCATCAGCGTGGTCCTGCAAAACCCCATGTCCTGCTTTGATCCGCTCTACCGCCTGGGCGAGCAAATGGAAGAGACCATTGCCGAGCACATGAACCTCTCCTCAAAGGCCATGCACTCCATGATGGTGGACATCCTCACCCTCATGCGCATCAGGGACCCCGAGGACGTGCTGCGCAAGTATCCCCATCAGCTCTCGGGCGGCATGCTGCAGCGCATCATGATTGGACTGGCCATCAGCCTGGACCCCGAGCTCATCATTGCCGACGAGCCCACCACAGCCATCGACTCCATCAGCCAGTATTCCATCATGCAGGAATTTGTGCGCATCAAGAAGGCAGGCTCCGTGGCCATGATCTTCATCTCCCACGATCTCGGCGTGCTCTCCCTCATTGCCGACAGGGTCATTGTCATGCACAGGGGACGGGCCGTGGAAGAAGGCACGGCCGAATCCGTCTTTGCCAGTGCCAAAGACGCGTATACCCATCACCTCATCAGCCAGCACAAGGCCGTCATGAACCGCTTTCTCATGGCCATTCACGGCAGCAGCACCAGGGAGGTGGTCGCATGAGCACGCTGCTTGAAGCACACAACATCCGCGTCTCCTTCAAGAAGGAAAACCAGACCAGGCTCTTTGGCAAGGAGCGCCAGCAGGTGCTGCGCGGCATCAGCCTGCACCTTGAGGAAGGCGAGTGCCTGGGCATCATCGGCGAGTCCGGCAGCGGCAAGAGCACCCTTGGCCGCGTGCTCTCCGGGCTCCTCAGGCCCGAGGAAGGCACCATCACCCTGGACGGCCAGGATCTCTACGGCCACCACACAAGAGCCGAGGCCCGGGCCCTCAGGCACATGCTCTCCGTGGTCTTCCAGGACTACACCTCCTCCACCAACCCGCGCTTTCGGGTGTCGTCCATCATCGGCGAATCCCTGCGCGCCCTGGAGCATGCCACAGGCGAGCGCATCGACAGAAAGCGCCGCGTGGCCGAGCTTCTCGAACAGGTGGGCCTGCCGGAAAGCTTTGCCATCCGCTATCCCCACGAGCTCTCCGGCGGCCAGCTGCAGCGCGTGTGCATAGCAAGGGCCCTGGCCATCCGGCCGCGCATCATCCTGCTCGACGAGGCCATCAGTTCCCTGGACGCCTCCACCCAGGTGCAGGTCATGGATCTTTTGGCCGCCTTGCGCAGGGAGCTCTCCCTCTCCTACCTCTTCATCACCCACGATCTCACCAGCATCACCTATCTGTGCGATCGCGTGGTCTTCATGAACCAGGGCGAGATTGTGGAGCAGGTGGACGACATCACAAAGATTGCTTCCATCACTTCCCCCTATGCCCGTCAGCTCCTCGAAGCGGTCATGGGCATTGGCTGCGAGCACGGATCCGGTCAGGAACAGGCCTCGGACGAGGCCTGGGTCGCCTGATTGCACCTGTCTTTGGGACAGACCCGGCGTGTCCCTGGCGTCCCCTGGAGACAGGAGACGCCAGGGAAGAGCGCCCTGCACCAGGCGAAGTGCTTCCGAACGGACGCTTCGCGCGAAACCGCTTTCTCACTTCAGCTTCTTCCCGGACCGGCATGACCGCAGATTTCTCTTCCGCAGAACCGCTCACCCAGCGCCGCTACGCCCGCATTCTCGTCCCCTTTGTGCTCTCCACGGCCACCCAGCCTCTGCTTGGAGCCGTGGACACGGCCGTCATGGGGCACATGTCCGACCCT
This sequence comes from uncultured Desulfovibrio sp., assembly GCA_944327295.1. Taxonomy (GTDB): domain Bacteria; phylum Desulfobacterota; class Desulfovibrionia; order Desulfovibrionales; family Desulfovibrionaceae; genus Desulfovibrio. The sequence goes on from CALVHF010000053.1 coordinate 11,143, forward strand.
TCCTACATAGCCGGCGTGGCCGTCGGGGCCGTCATCTTCAATACCATCTACTGGCTCCTGGGCTTTCTTCGGGTGGGTTCCACGGGCTTCAGCGCCCAGGCGGCCACGCAAGGCAGCGTGGAGCACATCTGCAAGGCCCTGCTGGTGCCGGGCGTCATGGCCCTGGGCCTCTCGCTCCTTTTGCTCCTCCTGCAAAAGCCCATCTTTGCCGGCGCCCTGCTCATCCTCTCCCTGGAGAGCGCCACCCTGGATGTGGCCCGCACCTATTATGACATTCTCATCTGGGGCGCGCCCCTGGTCCTGTGCAACTACGTGATTCTGGGCTGGCTCATGGGCGCAGCCCGCATCCGGGCCACAGTGGTCGTGCAGGTGGGCAGCAATGTCCTCAACATGATTCTGGCCCTGCTCTTTGTGCCCGTGCTTGAATGGGGCGTGACCGGCGTTGCCTGTGCCACCCTCATCGCCCAGGCGACAGCCCTGGTCACGGGCCTTGTCTGCCTCAAAAAGGCGCTGCCACCACTGCCCGATGACACAAAGGCCCGCCTGGCCCTTCTGAAGGAGGCCCTGAACTGGCAGGACATGGTGGCCATGGCCTGCGTGAACGGCCACCTGCTCCTGCGCACCATCTGCATGCTGGCCCAGACCAACATCTTCATGGCCACGGCCTCCACCTTTGGCACCACCACCCTCTCTGCCAACGCCGTCCTGGTCCAGGTTCTGCTCATCTTCACCTATGTCTTCGAGGGCATAGCCAATGCCTCCAGCGTCTTTGCAGGCCAGGCCCGCGGCAGCCGCAACGAGGCCCTCATGCGCCAGGTGCTCGGCATCACCCTGCGCTGGACCCTGATTTCCGGCCTTGTCATGGCCGCCATCTACGCCCTGTGGCACACGCCCATCCTCGCCCTGTTCACGGATCTCGACGCGGTCCTGGACAAGGCCGCGGAACTTGCCCTGTGGGGTGTGTTCTTCCCCCTGGTGTCCGGCCCGGGTCTCACGGTCTACGGCCTCTTCACGGGCGCCAGTGTCACCAGACCCGTCTTTGCCTCCACCCTGCAGGCCCTCCTGGCCTTCCTCCTTGTCTGGGCCCTGGCCGTGCCGGCCCTTGGCAATGACGGCCTGTGGATAGCCTACCTGGTCTTCTACACGGGACGAAGCCTCTTTCTGCTGCCCTATGTGCGCACCCTCATGCAGGCCACCCGTGCCTGACCTGGCCCATATGCTGATCTGATCCGGTACTGGCCAGCCCTTCATGCCGCAAGCCCCTTTTCCTTGCTTCCTTTCCTGCGCATCTGTACATTTCTGATGCAAGCGCGCCCCCATACGGAGACGTTATGCCCAACCGCCTTTCCGCCCTGCCCAGAGAACTTGCCTGCGCCACCTCTGGACAAAGGCTCCAGACCCGAACCCTCAACGATTGGCCTCTTCCTGCCACCCTCCTCTGCGGCGCAGCCTCTGGTCCCAATCTCCTGCTCACGGCCGGCGTGCACGGCTGCGAATACTGCAGCATCCAGGCCTGCCTGGAACTTGTCCGGGAGCTTGATCCCAGGGAGCTTGCCGGCAACATCCTCATTGTGCCCGTTGCCAACATGTCAGGTTTTTACGATCGCCTGCCGGCCCTGGTGGCCGAAGACGGCAAGAACCTCAACAGGGTCTTCCCAGGCTCTGCCGACGGATCCTTCAGCGAACAGCTCGCCCTGCTCATCACAAGCCTGCAAGACTGGGCCGATTTCTACGTGGACCTGCACGGCGGCGATCTGCACGAGGCCATGCACCCCTTTGTCTTTGTGCCGGGCGTGGCCGAGCCCGAAGTGACCGAATGCGCACGGGCTGCGGCCCGCTGCCTCGATGTGGATGTGCGCGTGCTCTCGGGGGCAACCACGGGTGCCTACAATTCCGCGGCCCTGCGCGGCACGCCCTCCCTGCTCATCGAGCGCGGCGGCCTTGGCCGCTGGAGCCGGGCCGAGGTGGACGCCTACAAGAAGGACCTCTATGCCCTGCTGCGCCATCTGACGATCCTGCCAGGGACTCCGGCCTCCCAATCCCCGGGGACAGACAGCGCAGGGCCTGCAGACAGGCAGCGCGAATGCACCCGCCCTGTCTACCTGGAGGCAGAGTGCCGCGGCTTCTGGTATCCGGCCTGCGGCATCGAGCCCGGAGCCCCCGTGCACAAAGGGCAGACCCTGGGTGTTGTGCGCGATCTCTCTGGCGCTCCTTTGCAGGAGTACCGAGCCGAGCAGGACGGCATGGTGCTCTACATGACCGTGTCACTGGCCGTGAAGGAAGCAACACCCCTTGTAGCCTACGGCTAACAGACAAGCCGTCTTGATGCTCTCCTCACTCCTCCTGTCTCAACACCAGTTCCCGGAGCATGCGGGCTTATGGAAATCCGACATATAGAATGCTTCAAGCTTGCTGCCGAGCTCGGCAGCACCAGGCGTGCCGCAGAGCACCTCTACACCTCGCAGTCCTGCGTGAGCAAAAATATTGCCATGCTGGAAGAAGAGCTCGGCGTGCTGCTTTTCGAGCGCAGCAACCGCGGCCTTTCCCTGACCTCGCAGGGCCGGGAGCTCTACGAGCATGCCCGCAGCATCCTGCACGGCCTGGAGCTGTTCAAGGCCGTGCACGCCCGCCCGCAAGCGCAGGTTCTGCGCATTGCCAGCTACCCATCCAAGATGCTCGCCCACTATTTGTGCGTGCTCTACAACGAGATGCAGGAACAGCAGGCCGAACAGGAAAACCCGCCCTTCACGCTCACCTTTCTCGAAGGCAGCATCTCGGAATCCATGGACTATGTGGAACGGGGCCTGGCCGATTTGGGCTTTGTCTACTTCTACAGCGCCCAGGCACGGCAGTTTCGGCACATTCTCGGCCACAAGGAGCTTGTGTACACGGAACTCGCCCGCAACGAGCCCTGCATCTATGTGGGCCCCAGGAACCGCTTCTACGAGCGGGAGAGCATCACCTTCGGAGAACTGGATACCTGCCGCTTCATACAGGCCAGCAAGGACTATTTCTCCATTGATCACCACATCGACTCTATCAGCCTCGGCATGGGCAATGTGAGCAGGCTCAACAACGTGATCACCACCAACAGCGACAACCTGCTCATAGAAATGCTCCTCTACACGGACATCTGCAACTTTGGCATCCGTCTGCTCAAGGAAGCCTACCGCATCCACGCCATACACGATATTCCCATTGAGGGCTGTGGCAATTGCCTGTCGCTTGGCTATATCAAGCGCCGCAAATTCCTGCCTGGCTTGGAATATGAGCGCCTTATCGAGCTCATCCGCACGCAGCTTCTGGCAGGCAGTGCGAACAGTCAGGCCGGCCGAGAGCTTCAGGCACAAGCCAGATAAAACAGGCGTACAGGCAGGCTCAGGAACGAGAGAGACGGACGGCGAACCTACAACCCGGCAACTTTTTTTGGGAAACTGGCAGACAGGCTGCAAACGACCTCCATGGTCCCGGGGCAAGAGCCTGTCTGCAAGGGCACAAGGGGCGCTGTCTTCCTGTCCCCTGCGGTCCGGTTCCGGCAAACCGCCATTTGCCGGAACCGGCGCAAAGGGCAGGACGCGCAGGCCACAGCTGTCAGTGCCTCTTCATCAACCTCAATAAAACCAATACGTTCAGGAGAAGGTCATGAAAAAACGACTCACAACCCTTTTGCTGGCTGCGGGGCTGCTTTGCGGAGCATACAGTACGGCCCAGGCCATTGACTTCAAGGCCAAGGGCGTCTGGATCTCCATGTTTGAGTACGGCAATGGCGGCAGCTTCGTCAAGGAGGATCGCCAGGGCCAGAAGGTCAACGGCTGGGGCCGCTGGGGTGAGGACGAATTCGAGGCCAAGACTCGTGTTCGCCTGCAACTGGATGCCGTGGCCTCCGAATCCCTGTCCGGTACGGTCTACTTTGAAATGGGCGCCTTTGCCTGGGG
>CALVHF010000054.1 GCA_944327295.1 uncultured Desulfovibrio sp.
AAGTAATTGCTTGAAAAAATTATAATTTCGTTGAAACGATAACCGTATGGTTCTACTTTTACCAAACTCTTAGGATATAAGTTGTCAGATTTATCGATTTAGACACTAGTCAAGGCAGTTGCAGAGCGTGGGGACGCGCTTGTCTTCCAGACTGATGTTGCCGTTTTCAAGCTCCCGTTTCAGCTCCCCAATCCTTTTGAGCACATGATTCCACACACTGGCCGGCACATGGGCCCGGGCGGCAAAGTCCTTGTTGATGGCAAGGTCCGTGCCTTGGTTCTTCAGGCTGTAGACAAGGGTTTTCCTGCCCATGAAGGTGCCCTGTGCCTTGCGCAGGCAGAGTTCCTCCACGGCCCGGTCAAAGCGCTTGATGATGGAGAAGGGCACATGCCCGAGTGCCAGGGGCGCCATGTCCGCATCCATGCCTATGCCGAAGAGGGATGTCTTTTGCAGGGCCGAAAGAAAGCCTTCTGTCCGTGCCCCCTGGGCAAGGACAGTCACGGCCACGTTCTGGGCAGCCAGCTCGTCAAGGAGCGCTTGGGGCTCCCGGCTACTGTCTGTTTTGCGCACAATGCGCACCCCAGGCCTGGAGAGGAGTGCGCCTGCCGCAAAGCCTGCCAGCATGGTATTGCCCGCAGGCGTCTCGGCTGCCTCGACCCAGCCAAGCCGTTGCGTGTCCTTCACAAGCAGGGCTGCGGCTGCACCTGCCAAAAAGGCCGGCTGGGCGTCGTCAAAGGTGATGGACATGATGTTGGCCGCTCTCAGCCCAAGGATGCTTGTATCAAGGCAGCCAAAGGAGGTGGTGCGAAAATTGCCCGCATTGCTGCGCAGCACGGCGTGCAGCCCGGGCTCTGCCACAAGCACAAGGTCGCACTCTTTGGCTGCCTTGCAAAAGAGGGCCACCTTGTCGGTGCCCTGTCCTGCCAGGACAACATGCGCTTCCATGCGGCACTGCCTGGCTGCCCTGGCAAGGCCTTCCTTCATGAGCCTGGCTGCCGGATTCAGGTCGCTCCCGTCCTCCAGGAGCAGGGCGACCTTCAGGGGCGCTTTTTGTGCCTCCGAGGCAAAGGCCGCCCCGGGGACAAGAGCTGCTGCCAGAAAAAGCTGGAGGGTCAGGACGGCCAGAAAGAGGGCGAGGCTTTGGAGTCGCGGGCGTCTCGGGTGGTTCCGAAGTTCAGATCTCAGGCTGGCCCCTCTTGAAAAGACAGGGATAGGGCTGTTGCTTGCATAATTCTTTACTGCAATTGGCCGCAAGGCCTCTTTTGAAGACTGTGCATCCATGGAAATTCTCTTTGCAGAATGCTGGTTTTCGGGAGCAATGTGAAGGAAGGAAAGCCGCAGGGCCTTGAGGCATTCCTCCTGTCCCTGCGGACCATAGAAGTTCGCAAAAACAGGGACTAGCCAGTGTGCGCCAAAAAAGATAGTATGCAGACTGAACAACTTTTTGCAAGAAGGGGGTGCGCAGCGTGCATTCCAGACACAGGATTTACTTTGACCGCAGGGATAGCGATATCCTGCAGCTTGTCAACCGGGTTTTGCGCGGGCGGACCAATACATCCGATGCCTTCGCCGATCTCACCCTGCATCCGCATGGCATCAAGGAGCTTGTTGACACGCCCGTGGCACGCATGGCCTTTGCTGTGGTCTACCTGCTGCACAACCTGGAAACAAGCCGAGCCCAGTCCAGGGACCGCCTGCTCGGCCTGCGCATTCTCTACGACGAGGTCCTGAGCAGTGCCCACACCACGCTGCGCCGCAATACGGCCCGCGTCCTCATGCAGATCATGAAGGGGATGGTGCGGGCCTTTGGCAACGAGGAGCAGCAGCTCAAGCTGGCCCATGACTTCCGGGCCGCGGCCCAGGGCACGCCGCGCATCGTGCGCCGGCTCCTGCGCCGCTACCATCTCCCCGAGATGCCCGAGGAGTGGAATCAGCTCGCCTTTGACGATCATGTCTACGACATGAACACCAAGGGCCGCAAAAGCCCCACCCATCTCATCATGGACGCCTGGATCAAGGGCCTGCGCCACCTGACCCTCGTCTACGACAACTGCGTGGATATAGATGTGGCCCGCGAGGCCCTTGCCGCAGCGGCCATCGTGGGAATTACCCTGCGCATTGGCCTTGAGTTCAAGGTGCCCTTCAAAAACCGCTTCGTGAGCTTTCTGTGGATTCCCCGCGGCTTTTCCTCGGACGAGGACTTTCTCAATTTCCTGCAGTCCCCGAAGATGGCGCAGCTTGCAGCCCAGGGCCGCGAGGTCGTGGCCTACATCAGGGAGCAGGTGCTGCGCGAGCTCGATGTCTGGAACGATACCCTGCGCCCGGGCTTTGCCCAGCTCTTCGATCTGAGCATTCCGCCCATCAGCCCCGACGACTTTCTGAACTACGTGGGCCGGGGGCATGCCAACAGGGAGCGTCTGGCCGAGTACATCTACAACATCCTGCAACCCCAGCTCGAGGAGCGCATAGAGGAACTCTCCCTCAGGGGCACGCTCTCCACCGAGGAGCAGGGCCGCAAGAACATGTTTGAGCATGTGTGCGCAGACACCATTTTCGACGAGTGGCTCAACAGCGACATCCACGAGGAACTGCCGCGCATTGTCCTGCCCGATGACCTTGAGCACATGCCGGCACTCATGGCCTGTCCGCCAAGGAAGCTCATGGAGGAGCTGCAGGCCGTCAATGCCGGCTACCGCATGGTCCTGTGCACAAGCTCGCTCACCGTGCAGGATGTCATGGAGCTCCTGTGGGACTGCCAGGGGGCCATCTCGCACCTGGAGATCTTCAGCATGCGCGGCTGGGTGGACGGCAACCACCGGGACATCTACGAGATTGGCGAGCTGCAGGATGCCCTCAACTTCGGTCAGGGCCCGCGCCTCAAGCAGATGATACGGCAGATGATCCGCGACATGCAGGATGTCGGGGACGACGAGCGGGCGGCCAAGTTCGGGGACATTCTCTGCAATGTGCCGACCCTGTGGGAGCGCTACCGCCATGTCCCCCTCAAGTCCCGCATAGGATCGGGATCGGCCAACAGGTCGCGCTCCTTTGGCATGGGCTTTGTGGTCACGGACACGCTGCCCTACCGCAGTGCCCGCTTCCTGGACGAATCCGAGCACGTCGACATTCCCATCCATGCCACGGTGGAACGGCACCGCATCTACCGCGAGCCCGAGCAGCACGAGCACAGGGGCAAGCCCTGGTCGTTTTTGCGTACTCTTCCGGGCTGTTCCAACCTGGGCCGGGAAGACTCCGAATCCTGGAAGGAGACGGTCATGCGGGTGAGCCGGCACGGGAATATCGTCAACCTGAACGGCCCCATCACTCCCTCGCCTGTGCTGGAGAAAAGGAAGGAGCAGTCCTCCCCAGGCCTCCACTACCTGAACAGCAGCGTGACCAATGTGCTCAAGGTACTCCTTGGCTTCATTCCGGCCTTCTTCTCCTTCCTCTACACCCAGGACTGGTGGTTCCTGGCCTGGTTCGGATCCTTCATCTGGTTCGGCATCACCGGTGTGCGCAACGTCATGCAGATGGTGCTGGCAGCCAAGGGCCTCTATCGCAACAGCCTCATGCACTGGCGCGACCACGTGAGCGTGAACCGCATCTGCGACTCGCTCATGTACACGGGCATCAGCGTCTTCCTTCTGGAGGTGCTGGTCCGTGTGCTCATTTTGCAGGATCTTATGGACATTGACGTGGCCGAGCAGCCCCTCCTGGTCTTTGCCGTCATCAACACGGTCAACGGCTTCTACATCTTCCTGCACAATGTCTACCGGGGCTTTCCCAGAACGGCGGCTGTCGGCAATCTCTTTCGGGCCGTGCTGGCCATTCCCGTGGCTTCCCTCTACCACAGCCTGCTCTGGCAGATTCTGCTCTGGAGCGGGGTGGCCGATCCGGGCTTCTACCTCATCCCCAGCGCCACGGTCATCTCCAAGTGTGCCTCGGACACGGTGGCAGCCCTCATCGAGGGCTTTGCGGACAGCCGCATGAACATCCGCATGCGTCGCCTGGACTACCAGAGCAAGCTGCGCAGCGTCTTCGACTCCTATACCCTGCTCGAGCTCATGTTCCCCCAGGAAGATGCCCTCAACTGCCTGGCCAGACCAGGCGGCCTCAAGGGCCGGGGCGGCCCGGAGGCGCAGAAGCTCGAACGCACCTTTATTGTCAATGCCCTTGACATGATGTATCTGTGGTACTATCAGCCGCGGGCTCAGGAAGCCTTCAGGCAGATGGTCCGCACCCTCACCAGCGCCGACAGAACAGTGCTTGCTCTCTCCCAGCTTGTGCTCATGCGGGAGCGGGAGGTGAGTCAGCTCATGGTCGACGGTCTGGTGGGCCGCAACTTTGCACGGCCCCTGGCCTTTTTCCTGAACAAGCGCAAGGAATACGTCAAGGCTGTTGTCCACCTGTGCAAGCCCGGAACCATCAGGCGCATGCACACCCACAAGGCGGTCTTCGGCAGCGAACACGCACGGGACTGACCTCTTGCAGGGACAGCGCGCAGCGGCCCTGGCGACGCTCAACGACGAACACGAAGGACAATTTATGGATACAGCACGCAACACTCAGGATCCGAAGCAGAATCAGCAGGATCAGGACAAGACAGCCCAGCCCCTGATGCTCTGGATGCCCGGGCTCTGGGGCACGGGCATACGCACGGCTTGCGAGAAACGTCTGCCCGCAGTCAGGCGCCTGTGGCCAGGCCTGCCCAGCCGGCTGGCCGTCCAGAAGCAGGGCGAAGCCCTGCCTTGGATACCCGCAGGGCTGCCCTGCCCAGAGACCGAAATGGGCGCCTTTGTGACCGAGCTCGAACGTTTTGCCAGGGACAGCGTGCGCGGCTCCGATGCTGTGCACGAGGCCGTGGTCACCCGCATGAAGGACGAGCAGGAAGCGCAAGTCCAGCGCGACCTTGCGGCCATACAGGCCCTCTCTGGAGAGGCAGGCTTGGAGTCGGCCCTAAAGCAGGCAGAGCTTGTGCGTCGCCGCGCCCAGCGCCTGCTTGCCTGGATCTGGTATCAGCAGAAAACCCTGGCCGAGATCACGGCTCTGGTGGAGAAGATCAATGCCGGCGTGCGCGGGCTTGGCGAAGGCCTGGCCCGGGATGTGGAGCATGCGCCCATCCTGGAGGCAGGCCCTCTGCCCCTGGGACAGGATCTTGCCCAGGATGCCGCCCGCATGAGCGGCCGGTGGCAGGTCTGGCTTGAAGCTGCCCTGGCCCTGGTGCCCGAGGACACGGCCTTTGTGTGGGAGCAGTGCGTACCCGGAGCAGAGATACCGGCAGACCTGCAGGCCCTGCAAGAGAAGGCCGCCTCTTCTGCTGTGGACGGATGCTCCGAAGTCGTGGTGCGGGCAGACGAGCTTGTGCCTGGTGCAGCCGCATCAGGGCTTGTGGACGCAGACCGAATGGTCCGCCTGCTCTTTGTCCTTGAGGGGTAGGGCGCCATGGCAGAGCTTGAGAAGGCACCAAGGGGTGTCATCTTTGACTGCGACGGCGTCATGATCGACTCCACAGGAGCCAACCGCCAGTTTTACAACCTCATCCTTGAGCACTACGGGCTTCCGCCCATGCGTCCGGATCAGGAGCGCTACGCCTTCATGGCCACATCCAGGCAGGCCCTGGAACTGCTGCTTCCTGCCTCCCTGCACAAGGACATTGATCGCATGGGCAAGGAGATCGTCAACTACCGTCGGCAGATCATGCCTCTCGTAAAAATCTTTCCGGGCTTCCTTGATTTTGTCGACAATTTGCATAATCATGACATCAGAATGGCTGTACTGACCAACAGGACGGCCGCAGGCATGCAATCCGTTCTGGACATTTTCAGTCTGCCGCCGTATTTTGATCCAGTAGTGACCGCCTCCAGTGGCACGCCCAAGCCGGATCCCGCGGGAGCGCAGTCCATTCTGGCAGCCTGGCAGTGCTCCCCGGAGGACGTCCTCTACGTAGGAGACAGCGACGTGGATCGCCGCACAGCCAGGGCCGCGGGCATACCCTTTGTTGCCCTATCCCCTGCCGGGACACTGACCGGTGACTATACCGTAGAGTCCTATGCAGCCCTGGAGCGCCTTGTTCGTCCTGCCCTCGATCCATCCTGATTCGGAGCCTGCATGTTTGTCCTTTCCTATGCCCTCGATGCCGTGGCCGTCGTCGCCCACATGCTCATCAGTGCCTACATCCTGGTGATTCTGGCGGTCTGCGTGCTGTCGTGGTTCAATGTATCGCCCTATTCCCATCCTGCCGTGCGTGTGCTCTGGCAGGTGACAGAGCCGGTCTTCGACTTCGTGCGCCGCAAGCTCCCCTTTGCCCGCCGTTTCGGAGGACTGGATCTGTCCCCCCTCATTGTGCTCATTGCCCTGGAGCTTGTGGATCTGATTGTGGTCCGCTCGCTCAGGCAGTTTGCAATGACCCTCTAGTGTGTACTCTGGCCTCCGGCTGCAGGGCCGGACGCTTTTTGCCCCTATACCCTGCCGCAGGGCTTCCCCTGCGGACAACCTCAAAAAAGGGAGACTCGTCATGGACCAGCGCGACCGTGATTTCATCCAGGAATATGCCGACAAGGATCCTGAACTGAAGTCGCTATGGGAAGATCATATTCTTTTGAGCAAACAGGTGGATAAGCTCGAGTCCAAGCCCTTCCGCAACCCGACGGAAGAACAGAGCCTCAGGCAACTCAAGAAACAGAAGCTGGAAGCTAAGACGCGTCTCGCCGACAGGATCGATGCGTTGCGTGCAGCCCAGTAATACGGAGAAAACTAATGGAATTGACAGGTGCGCAAATCCTTCTTGAATCGCTCAAGAAGGAAGGTGTTGACGTTCTGTTCGGTTATCCGGGCGGAGCAATCATCGATATCTATGATGAACTGACAAGGTACCCCGAACTGCATCACTACCTGGTACGCCACGAACAGGGTGCAGTCCACGCTGCCGACGGCTATGCCCGTGCCACCGGCAAGGTCGGGGTCGCTCTTGTAACCTCCGGTCCTGGTGCCACCAATGCGGTAACCGGCCTGGCAACCGCATACTGCGATTCCATTCCCCTAGTCGTCATTACAGGTCAGGTAGCCACCGGGCTTATCGGCAATGACGCCTTCCAGGAAGTCGACACTGTCGGTATCACCCGCCCCTGCACAAAGTACAACTACCTTGTGAAGGATGTGACCAAGCTGAGCCAGATCATCCGCGAGGCCTTCTACATCGCGCGGACTGGCCGCCCGGGCCCGGTGCTCATTGACCTGCCCAAGGACGTACAGCTGGCCAAGACCGAATTCAAATGGTCGGACGACGCCGTCTCCATGCGTTCCTACAATCCCAACTACAGGCCCAACCACAATCAACTGCGCAAGGCCATGGAGGCACTGAAGGCCAGCTCCAGCCCGGTCATCCTGGCCGGCGGCGGCGTGATTCTTTCCAATGCCTCCGAAGTGCTGACCCAGTTTGCCCAGGAGACTCGCTGCCCCGTGGCCTGCACTCTCATGGGCCTGGGCTGCTTCCCGAGCAGCTCCGACCTGTGGCTCGGCATGGTCGGCATGCACGGCACCTACACGGCCAACATGTCCCTGAACAACGCAGACCTCATCATCTGCGTGGGCGGCCGCTTTGACGACCGTGTGACAGGCAAGCTCTCCACCTTTGCGCCCAAGGCCAAGGTGGTGCACATCGACATCGACCCCACCACCATCCGCAAGAACGTCAAGGTGGATGTGCCCGTTGTGGCCGATTGTCGCCTGGCCCTGGAAGGCATGCTCGATCTTCTGCGCAGCAAGTACGCTGCCGAGGAGTGGGAGAACAGGCACAAGTCCTGGCTTGAGACCCTGCACACCTGGCAGACCGAGCAGCCGCTCTCCTGGCAGGCCAAGGGCCGCTACCTGAAGCCGCAGCACGTGGTCCGCGTCCTGCGCCAGATCACCGACGGCGATGCCATCATTGCCACGGAAGTGGGCCAGAATCAGATGTGGGCTGCCCAGTTCTACGACTTTGACGCTCCCCGCACCTTCCTCACCTCCGGCGGTTTGGGAACCATGGGCTACGGTCTGCCTGCCGCCATGGGTGCCCAGGTGGCCTTCCCCGACAAGCTCGTCATCGACATTGCCGGAGACGGTTCCATTCAGATGAACATCCAGGAAATGGCGACCATTGTGCAGAACAAGCTGCCCGTGAAGGTACTCATTCTGAACAATACCTATCTTGGCATGGTTCGCCAGTGGCAGGAGCTGTTCTACAAGCACAATTACAGCAGTACGAGCATGCGTGGTCAGCCGGACTTCGTGAAGCTGGCCGAGGCCTACGGAGCCGAAGGCTATCGCATCACCGACGAGGCCGACCTTGAGCCCATGCTCCGCAAGGCCCTGTCTTCGCCCAATCCGGCCATCATCGATGTGCTCATCGAGCCGGAAGAGGACGTGTACCCCATGGTGCCTGCTGGCGCTGCACTTGATGAAATGCTGCTTGTGTAGGAGGCCCGACAATGATGGAAAACGAAAAAGACAGACATGTGCTTTCCGTGCTTGTGGAAAACGAGCCTGGCGTGTTATCCCGCGTTGTGGGTCTGTTCAGCGGCAGAGGCTACAATATCTATTCCTTGAATGTGGCTCCTGCTCTTGAGGAAGGCACAAGCCACATGACCATCACGACCTATGGCGACATGCAGATTCTTGAGCAGATCATGAAGCAGCTGCACAAGATTGTCTCTGTCATCAAGGTGGTGGAATACTCGGATATCCCGGCCGTCGAACGTGAGATGATGTTCGTCAAGGTGCAGGCCGAAGGCGCCATGCGCGGTGAAATCCTGCGCACCGTGGACATCTTCCGCTGCAAGGTCATTGACGTGAGTCCCACGGAAATCACCATCGAGGCAACCGGCGACCACGAGAAGCTCGACGCCATTGTGGGCCTGCTGCACCGTTTCGGCATCAAGGAAATTGCACGCACGGGTTCTGTGGTCATGCGCAGGTCCAGACGCAGCGAATAAGTACATTCAGCTGCCAGATGCACTCTTGACAAAAGAGAGCTAAAAACTATTCTTTGGAGAGCTTCTTTCCCTCAGTGAGGGGAAGAAGCTCCTATACTTTTTGCAAAAGAAGGCTCCTATGAAAATCTACTATGACAACGAAGCAGATCTTGCCGCCCTCAAAGACAAGACTGTTGCCATCCTTGGCTACGGCAGCCAGGGCCATGCCCATGCTCTGAACCTCCGTGATTCCGGCGTCAACGTGATCGTCGGCCAGCGTCCTGGCGGCCCCAACTACGAGCTCGCCAAGCAGCATGGCTTCGAACCCATGAGCGTTGCCGAAGCCTGCGAAAAGGCCAACATGATCATGGTGCTCCTGCCCGATGAAGTGCAGGCCGATGTCTACAAGAAGGACATTGCCCCCCATCTGAAGGACGGCGACACCCTGATGTTTGCCCACGGCTTCAACATCCACTTCCAGCAGATCGTTGCTCCTGCCGGTGTGGACGTCATCATGGTTGCCCCCAAGGGTCCCGGCCATCTGGTGCGTCGTACCTTCACCGAAGGCGGCGGTGTGCCGGATCTGATCGCTGTCTACCAGGATGCCAGCGGCAAGGCCAAGGAAAACGCTCTGGCCTACGCCAAGGGTATCGGCGGCACCCGCTCCGGTGTCATCGAGACCACCTTCCGCGAAGAGACCGAAACCGACCTCTTCGGCGAACAGGCCGTGCTCTGCGGCGGTCTTTCCGCCCTCATCAAGGCCGGCTTTGAAGTGCTCGTGGAAGCCGGTTACCATCCCGAAATGGCCTTCTTCGAATGCATGCACGAGATGAAGCTCATCACCGACCTCATCTACGAGGGCGGCCTGGCCCGCATGCGCTACTCCATCTCCAACACGGCTGAATACGGCGACTACACTGCCGGTCCCCGCATCATCACCGAGGACACCAAGAACGCCATGCGTCAGCTGCTGAAGGAAATCCAGGACGGCACCTTTGCCGGCAACTTCATCGACGAATTCAAGGCTCGTGGCAAGGCCCACTTCCTTGCAGTCCGTCGCATGGAAGCCGAGCATGAGCTGCAGATCACTGGCGACAAGATGCGCAGCATGATGAGCTGGCTCAAGAAGGACAAGAATTCCGACTAATTGAAGTTGGAATGACATAACAAAAAGGCACCGCATTTCCGAGACTGGAGATACGGTGCCTTTTTTGATTCTTATTGGTAGTAGAGTGTAACCTGGCGCTCTCGATATTCTTTGAAGATGCCAAAGCAGAGTGGTACATCACGAAGTGTCCAGGTCTCATCACCATCTTCATGAGCTCCGTCACGTACAGTCAAGAGAGGCTGTCTGTTTTTCTCTCGCGCTATGGCATCAGCAGCAGAAAGGGCATCTTCTTCAGTTGCAAAAACACCACGTGCAACTCGAGCTGAAGGCGGGCAGTTTTTTCGACCGAGAGAGAGTTCCCAGACGGGCTGCTGCAGGGCCCGCAGCAGTTGATGTGCTTCATCCTCAGGGACCTCCAGTGCACAGGCAAAAGCCATATCCTGCAGATAATGGCGATACGTGATCTTGGTTCCAGGCGCATTACGAGGAGCTTTTCCGTCGCTTTTTTTGAGTATGTGCAGGTTCTGCCAGGGGTCGCCCTTATCGTACCCACTGCCAACCATATGAAAGTCTACCAGTATGGGGGCTTTATGGATCCTGTCATTGTGGACCCTTGGATAGGAGCGCACTGTCTGCCCCAGAGATGCCATGTGCGCGAGCCAGTCACGCTGTTCTCCTCTGCGGCCCGTTGCGCTGCAGAGCAGACCGAGTACGCCAGACCGTGTGGGAAAGGGAAGGGTAGTTCGAGCGCAGTAACGAGAATCAGCGCCCCATGACTGAAGGGGGCCTTCCAGCCAGAGAAGAAGCCGGCTCATACCTCAGGCTCCATCAGTTGCGTGACAGTCCTTTTCAACGTGTCAAGAACAACATCGATAGAGGAATTTTCTTTGCCACCATAAGTGACTTCGGAGATTTTTCCATACAGAGAGCCGGCAAGATGTTCTTGCCTGGCAAGCCCTTCATCCAGGGCCTTGATGCTCGGTTCAAGCCATCCTCCGCCAGGGCTGCAGCGTACAGGGGTATCGAAGCAGAGCTGCATTCCCTGTCCCTTGCGTATGAGGATGCGTGCATAGTCCCAGGGACAAAGACCGGTCTGTGTAGTCTGACGGGCAGAGGGGACGGCTACATATAAGGCTTTGGTAAAGGCTTCTATTGAGGAGAGTATGTCTTCATTTCCACCCAAATTTTCCCAAAGCTGTCCAAGATCCAAAGCAATGTACCGGTAGTACGTAGCCGAGTTAAATTCCAGGGTACCCATATGACTTGAGCCGGGAAGTTTTTCTTCTCCTTCGTGGTGCATAGTTATGAAGTCATCCAGAGCGGTAAAGAAGTCGAGCTCATTACTTACTTTATGTGTCGACAGCGCATGGGCGACAGATACGGCCCCGTTGACGTTCAGTGAAGCGTCCTGGGCGACCATGCGTCCGAAAAGAGCGATATCCAGGCCATCTGCAGCAGTTTTTGCGTACGATAAGCATTTTCGTATCTTGGGGAGAGCATTTTTGGTGAGCTTGTTGCTGCCGGCATCTTCTCCTTTGCCTTTTTTAGATTTTTCAAAAGGCAGATCAAAATCTTTTTCTGCAGCATACTCAGCAAGGCGCCGAACTTCAGCCTTGGATATGAAAAAAAGTGTATCTACAGTCAGGGAGTTTGCTATGAGCGTGCCACACAGTTGAGCTTTGTCTTCAGAGGCACCGAGCTCAAGGCAGTCAAGAGCGATCAATTCGGCCAGCATTTTGGTGCGTATGCCAATCCTGCAGCCCATTTCGTGGAGCGAGAGACGCATTGAGCGCTTCCAGCACTGTGAGCTTACCCTTGCCCTGGGTACCCCTCCCACAAAAGCTGTCTTGGGAGCACCGACATCGTCACGGTTCAGGCAGGTCACTGGGAAGGACTGTAAAATGTGGTATTCGATCCGGATTCCTTTGAGAAGATTAGCTGTACTCATCATGCAACCTCAGTGTTGTTTTTATTGATAACGGAAAAGTTGTAAAAGTCCGCATCCAAAAGCTTTTGCGCGTCCAATTCCTTGGTAAAAGGATTTTTCAAAGAGTTCTCTGTCTGTAACTTCTAAATGTCCTGATATTTGAGCTTTTGCTAGAGTAATGAGATGTTTTTCTTTTTTGAATTGAACAACATGAATATTCTCTACCTGGAGTAATGATTCATACGTCTTGAATCCCCAGGAGGGAGAGTGATTGCAGAACCATGAAGAAATGTCCTGATAATTTTTAAAAGAAATAATTTTTCCTGATTTGCTCTCTTTTTTTGTTGGATTTATAGTGATTCTAAAAGCATATTGTGAGGCATTCAGATACTGATTGGGGAATTCCCTTATTCGTATTTTTCCATACACAGGTTGATTAGGGCATTTGTTAGAAAGAATATAGAGGCTTGTTAACCCCTGCTGATTCAATTTTTCAGAAAAAAGTATATTTCGGTGAGGTTGTACTTCTTCACTCTTATCAAAGAGACTGTAGACGATCCTGTGCAGAGAGTAAGTATCTGTGCAGCGGAGCTTTCTGCGATCAAATGGAGAAAGAATATAATTGCTGAGAAAATACATTATTCTTCCTCTTTATTGTTGATTGTCTGAGGATGATAAAATTGTTGCGCCCAACGTAAACATATCCTTGTGCGTGCTTTTTCGTGGCGAAACGCAATAAGTTCTTCCAGAAGTTGTGTATACTTGAGCATAACACCCCTGGAGAGGAGGAAGTTAAGCAGTGGACGCAGGATGAGGCAGAGTTCTTGCTGAGTCTGGCAGGCCAGGATGCGACGCAGCCGTGCCTCTCCCTGATCTTGCGTCGTGACGCTGCGCAGAAGGGCTTCTCCAAGGCCGAGATCGCCATCATGTGCAGCCTTGCTGCGACTCAGACTCGCTCCTATAAGTGCATAGGGAAGCCTTTCTTCATCCCTCTCAAGATCAATGCCGAAGGAACAGAGGATAGCATATGAAAAGAATTCTGTACTTGCATTATCTGCTCTTCGCATTTGTGCGGCAAAACCTTTGTCTTTTAAACACCGATTGAGAATTTCTTCTACAAATCGCTGAGGTCGAGAATCTTTTTCCATACTATGCCTCTGTGTTAGATCTTCTTTTTCTTTTGTGAAAAAGGTCTATTATTTGCCCAAAGCTGCAGTTGACGAGCTGTCTCATGAGGGCAAAACAGTGAATAACACTCACTTACATATTCTCTAAGTATACTAAGAATAGAATCTCTTTCTTCCTTGTCAGTACAGAAATTGATAATATTTTTGAGTTGACTTTCAGCCATTTGCCAGAAAAGAAGACTTGCTTTGTCTGCATGTTCTTTATATGTTGATGATTTTTCATTTTTATAGTATGAAGATACAGAGATATATAAAATTTTATCTAATTTATCAATATCTTTCATTGTTTTACTAAATGCAAGATACCAGTCTTCACCTTCTCTTTCAAAGATAGATACAGGAAAAGAAATTTCAGATTCTACAAAATCATCTTGACCAGACAAGAAGTACTCACCCGCATTGTTGCTCAGGCGAATACCACCAGACCAGACGGTGACGGTCTGCAGAGAGGTCAGACGAATGCGGGGGATGCACCAGTAGAGTTGCAGACAGCGCATTTGAGATGTCTCGTCATGCGTGAGAAAGCTCAGTAGAGCTGGTAGGTGTCTCCAGGGGCGTTTGTTCGGATCGGCCCATATCATCACAGTTTTTTGGGATGATCGGTCCCCAGTGACACTCGGATCGACTATACCGTGCAGGTAGTCGGGGTGCTGTATCCCCTCGACGCAGTGTACGGAGTCACCGTCCAGCAGGTTAAAGCGAGACATAGGGATAAGACGTCCCATAAGACTGCGACAGAGTGAGCGTGCCACGTCATCTGCTTCACCAGCAGGCATTTTTTCCCAGGGTGGGATGCCAATGCCTTCTTCATAAAGACGCTCAGTTGCAATATTTTCTCTTGTTAATAAGTTTAGCCAGATTGTTTCCTGTATATTATTTCCTACCAGAAAAGAGTGCAAAAGTCCCTTTGAACAGAGAGCTGGTCCATTTTTTGCTGCTTTTTTCTCAACACCAGGCGTAAGAATTATTGTATTATCTGGCTTTTTTCCGCCGAAGCAACAGCTCTGGTTGACAAGGAGCAGGAGTGCTTTCTGACCGTCATCAAGAGGGCGTGCAATCTGCGAATGGAAAAGGAGGGTGTTATTACCACTTGCGATATCAGGTTGCAGGGCCGCACAGGGGAGCTTTTTTGCTTTTGAGACTGCGGGCATTTGTAAAAACGGATCGGGGCCGTACAGCCAGAAAGACTCATGCCACTTGTCCAGATAGGCAAGGCACTCTTGGGCAAGGGTGTCTTTGCCAAGTGCCAGCCATTCATCTGTGGTGGAAGGAGTGTGCGCTGCCTGTGCAATTGCTTGTAGAAATTTAAGAAGAGCAATTTTTTCGAGCGGACTGCCTTTAAGAGCAGAAAGATCTTCTCTGGAAAAAATGTCTCGAAGACTTACTCTTCCATATCCAGAAACAGGGATCCATTGTTCTTCGATTAAATTATATCGCTGTTCCTGTGTAGTCATACTTCTTCCTTATTATATATTATAAAAAACTTGTATTAATTTTTTATTGTTAAACCTAGTTTATGAGAATATAAAAGTTTCTCAATGATATTTCCATTATTATCAAAAAGTTGTCCATCATCTGCCAGCTGAAGTGCCCGCATGTCTTTATACACCCATGGAGAAAGCCAGGAAGGAAGCTGGAGAGTGGAACATTTCGGGGGATAGCCTCCCCCCAACGGCCAGGGAAAGAGGGTAGTACGAGTAGAGGAGATAGG
>CALVHF010000055.1 GCA_944327295.1 uncultured Desulfovibrio sp.
GGAATACTCACGTGGGGGGTGATGCCCCTGAACACATCTCAGGGTGTGGTAGTAAAATCTACCCGGGAACTCAGGCTAATGGTAGTCGGTGCGCCTCATTATATCGGCATATGGCGGTTTGCCACTGCCGGATTTTGATTTTGTCAACACACCCTAGTAATCCCGCTCCTGCAGCCCAGACGATCATCACGCCCTTTGATCTGCCTCGGTGTCCCGTATGATGCCATGATGCCAAGCGAGCTCAGAGCCTGGAGAAGGGCAGGCCACGCTCAGGCGTCGGCCATTCAGACGTCGGCTCAGGCGTCGGCAATGACCCTCTGCCTGTCCTCGTCCAGGGCCGTTTCGCTCTGCCTGTCCCCGCGGGCACGGGCCGGAATGGCCGGGCCGCAGAAGCGGTGCACGCTGCTTCCGTCGGCGCAGACAAAGCCGTTGCGGCCGCCGCGCTTGACGGCATAGAGGGCCGAGTCCGCAGCGCGGAAGAGGTCCTGCAGATTGCAGCGGGCCCCCTTTGCCAGAGCGCCGCCAATGCTCAGGGTGACGGGCAGGGGGATGTCCTTGAGGGTAAAGCCTGCCGTGGTTGTGCAGAGCCTGCGCAGGCGGTTGCTCACACTGTCCACGGAGCGCACGTTTTTGAGCAGCACCAGAAATTCGTCCCCGCCCCAGCGGCAGACAATGTCGTCCTTGCGGAAGGTGGACTTCAGGGTGCGGGCCATGAAGACCAGCACGGCATCGCCGGTCTGATGGCCATAGTGATCGTTGAAGAACTTGAAGTTGTCCACGTCCAGGACAAGGAGCAGGCTCTGTTCGTCCTCAGCCTGCATGAGCAGGTGTCTCGCAATGTCCCGCTCCGCAGCCTGGCGGTTGGTAATGCCCGTGAGCGTATCAAGGGAGCTCTGTTCCAGGAGCTTTCTTGTGTGCATCTCCGTCTGCTGCAGATGGGTGATGTCCAGGGAGTAGCCCACCAGGTACTCCCGGCCCTCCTGACCGGGGAAGGCCATCTGATAGATGCAGAGGATGAAGTTGTGGCGCTGCTCGCCCACCACAAAGGTATAGTGGGTACTGCAAAAGCCGTGACTGGCACGCACCGTGGCCAGCAGATGATCCAGTTCGAAGAAGCGCAGAAACTGCTCCCGCTCCTCGGGCACCACCAGGTTTTCGGCAAACCACTGTATCTGCTCCTCGTAGCTCTGGCAGTTGAGAATGCTGGTGTAGTGGGGCGTGCTGCAGATGCGGCGGCTCCGGACATCGAGAACGGTGAGGCTTGTATACATCTTTCGTATGTCCAGGGGCAGGGAGCTCCTGGGATCAAAGATGCTTATCTCGGGTGTGGTATACAGGGACACCGGATCGTTGAAATGCACGTCGTGGTAGGAGAGGACAATTTCCTGCCGCTCTTCTGTCCGGTAGAAAAAGCGCGCCTCGCCCCGGACAAAGCCTGCGTCTGCCGCCTTTCTGCGAAAAAGGACGCGGCAGGTGCTGCGCGTGCTGGCGGCAAGGGCTTTCTGCAGGGAGGGGAGCTCCATGACATTGAGAAAGTGCTGCCGGTCTTCGGGATAGATGATCTGTTCGTGGGCCGAGAGCAGGGCAGTTGTGTAGTCTCCGCTCTCGGGGAGAATGCTGAAGGCCTGGCTTGCGTGGCAGAGCTGGTAGTGCCCTGAGGCACAGTCAATGACAAGGGCGAGGTCACAATCGTGAAGCGCTATGGCCTGGAGAATGTCATTCTTTGGCAGCATAATCGGGAAAACGGGATTGCAAAAGAAGGTGGTACAGTGTCTGTACCTCTGGGGTGAAGGGAAAGACCCTTGTGATCACAAGGCCTGGGCCGTCACTGCGGGCCGGGTCTTTCCTGCAGGATTGGACAGGGGACAAAAAGGGACTGTACAATGGACCGGAAGACGGTCTTTTCCCTGCACATGTCGTGCGAATGAAGGCCTTGTGCGTGCTGGAGACCTGTGTATTGCCCGTCCATGTTCCCGGAGAACAGGACGCTCATGGAGGTGCGGTCGCCACATGCAGGCTGGCACGGCCCCTGGCAGGCAGGGGAGCGCACCACAGTACAGACATCATCCTTCTTTGAAAATTTTTTGGAAAAAGTCAACATCTGTTTGTCCACTCTGCTTTGTAACACATTTGTTACACAAGGGGCGGCAGGGGCCCTGGTACCGGGAACGGGCAGGCTCCCCAAAAGACGACAGGGCCCGGGAGATTGTCTCCCGGGCCCTGCCGTGGTTTTCAGTACGTTCTGCGGGCATGGATCTGGTCAGCGTTTCAGGCGCCTTCGGGGCCTGCCGCTTCCCTGGTCTTGCGCCGTTCGTTCTGCTGTTCCTTTCTCCTGCGCCGTATATGCCAGCGCTTCGGATCAAAGAGGCGGCTTACGAAGACAAAGAAGACAGGGATGAAGAAGACGCCAAGGGCTGTTGCCAGGAAGGTGCCGCCAATGATGCCCGTGCCAATGGCGTGCTGGCTGTTGGCGCCGGCACCATGGCTCACGGCCAGGGGGAAGACGCCAAGCAGGAAGGCCAGGGAGGTCATGACAATGGGGCGCAGACGCATGGTGGCCGCTTCCACGGCGGCATCCACCAGGTTTTTGCCGCTCTCGTGCAGGGCCTTGGCGAATTCCACGATGAGGATGGCGTTCTTGGCCGAGAGGCCGATGACGGCCAGGATGCCCACCTGGAAGTAGATGTCGTTGTGCAGGCCGCGCAGGGTGGAGAGGCCCATGGCCCCAAGCACGCCGATGGGCACCACCAGGATGACGGCAAAGGGAATGCTCCAGCTCTCGTAGAGGGCAGCCAGGCAGAGGAAGACCACCAGGATGGACAGGGCATAGAGATAGACGGTCTGGGAGCCGGAGCGCACTTCCTCGAAGCTCAGGCCGGACCAGGAATAGCCTATGCCATGGGGCAGATCCTCGCGGATGATGCGCACAAGCTCGTTCATGGCGTCTCCGGAGCTCACGCCGGGAGCCGGCGAGGCCTCGATGAGGGTGGAGGGCACGCCGTTGAAGCGCTCAAGCTGCGAGGGCCCGAAGGTCCATTGCAAGTCGGCAAAGGCGTCCAGGGGCACCATGCCGCCCTCGTCGTTGCGGAAGTACCAGTAGCTCAAGTCGTCCGGGTTCATGCGGTAGGGTGCATCGCCCTGCACATAGACGCGCTTGACCCTGCCCCGGTCCACAAAGTCGTTCACATAGGTGCCGCCCCAGGCCGTGGAGAGGTTGTCATTGATGGCATCCGGGCTCAAGTGGAAGACACCGGCCTTGAGGTCGTCGATGTTCAGGCGCAGCTGGGGCACGTCGTCCAGGGAGGAGGTACGCGTGTTGAAGAGCAGGGGGCTGCGCTCGGCAATTTCCAGCAGATCCTCGCGAGCCTGCACAAGGGCATTGTAGCCAAGGCCGCCTTGGTCTTGCAGCTGCATGACAATACCCGAGGACTGGCCGAGACCGCGCACCTGCGGCGGCTCCGAGAAGCGGATGCGGGCGCCGGCATGGTTGGCAAAGTGGGCTCTGGCCCTGCTCACGATGGCACTGGCACTCTGTTCAGGGTGGGGCCGCTCGTCCCAGGGCTTCAGGTTGATGTAGCCGTTGGTCACGTTCTGGCCGCGACTGCCGTTGGGGCCAAGGCCAATCATCATGCCCATGCCGCGGATGAGATCCGCCTCGTTGGTATTGAAGTAGTCCTCGATCTCCTTAATGACTTCCACCGTGGCCTCGCGGGTGGATCCGGGCGGCATGAAGATGTTCACGTTGACCGTGCCCTGGTCTTCCACGGGCAGGAAGGAGGTGGGCATTTCCTTCATGGCGAAGATGGCGCCTGCAGCCAGGAAGACAAAGACCACCATGACCTTGCCCGAATGGTGGATGAGGGTGCGCACGGCTCGGCCGTAGGCTTCGGTCGAGCGGTCGATGCAGCTGTTGAAGGCCGCAAAAATCCTGGGCGTGTGGCCCTTGTCCTTGGGCTTCAAAAGGTACTTGCACAGGGGCGGGGTGATGGTGACGGCCACAAGGACCGACAGGGTCATGGCCGAGACAATGGTGAGCGAGAACTCGCGGTAGATGGCGCCCGGCATGCCGCCAAAGAAGGACATGGGGATGAAGACGGCCGAGAGCACGGCGGCCACGCCTATGAGGGCCCAGGTAATCTGGTCCATGGACTTCTGGATGGCGTCCGCGGCCGAGAGGTGCTCCACGTGCATGATGCGCTCGGTGTTTTCCACCACCACGATGGCATCGTCCACGAGCAGGCCGATGGCAAGGACCAGGCCGAACATGCTTAACGTGTTGATGGAGGATCCGGCAGCGCCCATGATGGCCACGGTGCCCATGAGCACGATGGGCACGGCCAGGGTGGGAATGAGGGTGGCTCGCCAGCTCTGCAGGAAGATGTACATGATGACGGACACGAGCACTATGGCCTCGATGAGCGTGTGCACCACGCTGTTGATGGAGGCCTTGATGAAGGGCACCGTGTCGTTGGGGATGCGGTAGGTGACGCCTGGCGGGAAGAACTGCGACATCTGTTCCATGAAGTCGGCCACTCTTTGCGAGGTGTCTATGGCATTGGCGCCTTCGGCGAGCTGTATGCCCACGGAGACGGCGGGCTGGGCATTGTAGCGCGAACTCACCACATAGGACTGCAGGCCCATTTCCACTCGGGCCACGTCGCGGATGCGCACGGCCGAACCGTCCGGGTTCACGCGCACGACAATGTTGCGAAACTGTTCGACCGTTTCCAGCTTGACCCTGGAGAGCAGGGTCACGTTGAGTTCCTGACCGGGTTCAGCCGGAAGACCGCCAATCTGGCCCACGGAAATCTGGTCGTTCTGGTTCTCGACGGCAGTGACCACATCCTGGGGCGTGAGGCTGAAGGACCGCAGCTGGCTTGGGTTGAGCCAGATGCGCATGGCGTAGGAGGATCCGAAGAGCTGGGCTTCGCCCACGCCGTTGATGCGCGAGAGAGGGTCTATGAGGGTGGAGGAGATGAAGTCGCCTATGTCCTCCACCGGGATGACGTTGTTGGCATCAAAGAAGGAGTAGAAGCAGAGGAAGGAGTCCGAGATCTTGCGCACGCGTATGCCCTGGTTTTTCACAACTTCGGGCAGCACGGGCATGGCCAGATCCAGACAGTTCTGCACCTGCATGAGGGCAATGTCGGGGTCTGTGCCGGGCTCGAAGGTGAGGCTCAGGCGGGCGCGGCCCTCGGAGCTGCTGGTACTCGCTATGTAGAGCAGGTTGTCCAGGCCCACCATGCGCTGTTCCACCACCTGTGCAATGGAGTCCTGCATGGTCTGGGCCGAGGCGCCGCTGTACTCGATGGTCATGGAGACTGTCGGCGGCGCCAGGGGCGGGAACTGGGAGATGGGCAGAAAGAGGGCCGAGATGCTGCCGGCCAGCATGATGAGGATGGCCAGCACGCTGGCAAAGACCGGCCTTGCTATGAAGAAGCGGGAAATGGACATGACCTTATCTTCCGTCCTGCGGCTGCTTGTAGGTGGCAGGGGTCAGGGTCTCGCGCACCTTGACGGGCGATCCCTGGCGCAGGCCCTGCAGGCCGTCGATGATGACAAGCTCGCCTTCCTTCAGGCCTTCACTGATGAGCCAGAAGCGGCCCACATGGTCCGTTGCCTGGACGTAGCGCTGCTCGGCCGTGTTGTCCTTGCCCAGAACAAAGACCGAGGCATTGCCCTTGGGGTCGCGGCGCACGGCGCGCTGGGGCACAAGCAGGGCCTGTTCCTCCACGCCCTCGTTGATGGAGGCACGCACGTACATGCCCGGCAGAAGCACGCGGTTCGGATTGGGGAAGACGGAGCGCAGCAGGACGGATCCTGTGCTCTCGTCCACGGAGATGTCCGCAAACTTGAGCTCTCCGGCCAGGGGGTAGGAGTTGCCGGTCTCAAGGCGCAGATGCACCTCTGTGTGCTCGGCGCCGGGCTTGGTGAGCTTGCCTGCGGCATAGCGGTCGCGCAGGCGCAGCATGGCCAGGCTTGTCTGGGTCATGTCCACGTAGACCGGATCGAGTTGCTGGATGACGGCCAGCTCGTCGGCCTGGTTGGCCGTGACGAGGGCACCCTGGGTCACATTGGACTTGCCGATGCGGCCGGTGATGGGGGCGAGCACATCGGTGTAGCGCAGCTGAATCTCGGCCGTGCGCAGGGCGGCCTTGGCCACTTCCACATTGGCCTTGGCCTGCAGGTACTCGGCGTTGGCGTCCTCGAAGCTTTGCTGGCTTACGGCCTGGGAGCGCAGCAGGGCCCTGCGCCTGTCAAGGCGCAGCTTGGCGGCATGCAGCTGGGCCTCGGCACTGGCCTTGGCAGCCCGGGCGCTTTCCACGGCTGCAATGTAGGTGTCCGGGTCAATCTTGTAGAGGGACTGGCCCTGCTGGACAATGGTGCCTTCGGTGAAGAGCTGCTTTTGCAGGATGCCGCTCACCTGGGGACGGACTTCGGCCTTGCGGAAGGCACTGACACGGCCCGAGAGCTCGGCCGTGAGGGGCACCTGCTGGGGCACAAGCCTGAAGACAGCCACTTCGCGCACGCGCTGGCCGCCGCGCTTTTGCTGATCCGTACAGGAGACAAGGCACAGGGTCAGGCAGATCGCAAGGCACGCGAGCAGAAAAGAGACGGAATTGTGACAGAAGGAAAAATTTTTCATCACAAGTACTGGCGCGGAGACCTCTGCATTGAGGCAGGGGAGGAAGCGCCTTCCTCCTTTATGAGTTCCGTAAGGTCTGTTTTGCGTCCTTCGATACGACGCAGCTTCTGTACCAGATGCCTGCAAAAAAGACGCGTTCCGTCGAGTCTGCGGACATCAAAGTATCCGAAAGTCCTTCGGTCGAAGACGAAACCAGCTTCGCCGTTGCAGAGCACCTTGCCAAAAAGCCGGAACCCATAAACTTCGCAGGGTGCCTGATTGAGCTTGCGAAAGCCCCCTTTGAGGATCTTCCTCTTGTGGATTTGCCGGTTGTGACGACGGGTCTGCTTCTGAGAGAGAAAGCCGTCGAGCCTTGTGACCTGCAGATTCCCGGCTCTGCAGAAAGCGTCCCTATGATGTGTCTTCTCAAGGCCGAGGTCAATACGGCTCTGCTTCGTGAGAGAGCCGTACGTATGCTGAATCTCAGGCTCCTTGTGAGCAGCCTTCAGCCTCTCAAGGACAGTCCATCTCATGATGTTCATGACGACTTCTGCCTTGAAGGACCGACCGCGCCTTGCCTTGAGTTTCGATCGTGCCCCGATGCGGCGCATCGACAGGTTGTGCACAGGGGCATGAGATTGCTGGGGGCGTCACCACCTGTGCGTCTGATCTCCAGGAGATGGACCTGAAGTACCAGATCCCTGCTTGTGCCATGGCAGTGCTGGCACGTGTGCTTGTCACGGCAGAGCACGTACTCGCGCGTGTTTCAGAAGCCGAGCTGCTCCCCCTGCTGATACTGGAGACCCGAGATCCCGGGATTCCCGATGAGCTGGAGGTCAGGGGAAGCCGCTTCGATGATGCTTCTTGTGACCGGCAAAAGTTTCAGCACATCCTCACTCAATGCGGGACATGTGCGCGGCAAGGATGTTTTCGACCGAGGGGCAAGCCCTCCCCTGTTCTTGCAGTGAACCCGATTGTCGAAGCGTGGCGCGCGAGCGCGTCTTGCGATGGCGCCTTTCCCGACGACAGTGCCGTCTTGTGGACAAAAGCGCGCTCACGTCCGCGCGAGTCCCGATTTCGGGCGCCTGCAAGTCCTCCTTTTGCAAATCCTAGCATTCTGCAGCCCCAGCCCACAACAGGGGCAGGTGCCTTCTTTTTCGGGACAAGGGGGAGAGCAGAAGACCTGAAAAAAAGTTGTTTTGGCCGGAACTTTTGGTTCATGCAAACCCGTTGTGCTCCTGTCTGCCTGTCCTGCAGGGGCTGCAGGCCGAGCAGGGAAGACAGGGTGCCGCCCCCTGATGCTGTCTCCTTCGGAGGCATGTGCACAAGGCTCAGGGGGCGCACTGGCGAAGGACAGAGGAAGGGTGTGCGCCCTGTCTCTTTTTCTGCCTTTTTTTCGGGGTGCTTGGACAGGGGCAGACAGGATCGGGTTCTTTTGCCTCCGGGAGCCACGCCTGGTGTCTTCCTTTGGATGTCTTCCTTTGGTGTTTTCCCTTCTTTGTTCTCTTTGTGTGTTCCCCTGTGCTTTTCCCCTGTTCCGGCATTCCGGGAGCAGGCAGGGGAAGCCTCCGTTTGGGAACAGGTGCATGGACACAGGATACGGGACGCAGGCAGATCTGAACTTTGGGCAGAAAGTGCGCTCCTGCCCAAAGTGCCTGCACAAGCGTGGCCGTGCGCGGTCCCTTGTCCCTGGAGCACCCTGCGATTCAGCCTTTTTTCGGAACGGGCCTTGCGGCCTTTTTGTTCTTCAGGGCCATTCTGGTCTTGAGGTCGTACAGCTTCTGGACCATGAGGCCCATGTCCTCGGCTTCGGGCTCGACGAGCCGCTCGGCACAGAAGAGGAACATCTCGGCCAGATTGAAGCAGGTGCCGTTTTCGCACACGCCCATGGTGTCGCAGTAGTAGCGGGCAAAGTCGTCATGGAGGCCCAGGAGAGCGGCCTGCATGAACTGCTCGCTCAGAAAGACGAAGACAGCAAGATCCCCTGTCCCCATGGCACGGGTCTGCAGATAGCCGAGCATGTCTGCGCAGTGCACATAGACGTCCTGCAGGCTGCGTTCAGACGGCCCCCTGCTCCTGTATTTGCGGTCGCGCCGCGCCAGCTCCGCGTCGTTCAGGTGCAGAATCATGCTCATGGTGATGGCAACGGCCAGAAGGTCGTTCTTCCTGCAGGCCCACTCAAGCAGGTGAAAGAGATCGCTCTCCTCCTGCTCGCGCCTGTCTGCGGGGAGCTTGCGAAGGGTTTCGAATTCCTGGAGAATCTTCAGGCTCAGAGCCCGTGGCTCGTGCAGCCTGCTTGCCACGGCAAGCCATTTCTGGAACTGGCCTTCCTTCTTCGGCACGCGCCACAGCCCCAGGCCGTAGAGCTCGGCAAGGGTTGATGCCGCAGGTCCGTAGCCCGACATGGCACAGTTCTTCAGCTCCTGCAGGCACTGATGACGCTTCTGATCGTCCACCGGCAGCATGAGAATGTAGAGCGCCCGCTTGTGACGGGCACAGAGGGCCCTGTCGAGGGGCGGTCTTGAGAGCGCGAGCAGACGCTCGTGCTTCATGTTCCTGGAGCGCAGGTTCATCTTCAGCAGGCGCTGCCAGAGCATGGTGACCAGGGGCTCGGCATGGCCGAGCTCCGCAGCCCGGACCAGGAGCGAGGAGCCTGCTTCGCGCGTCTCCTTCTCATCCATGAAGAGCTCGCCCATGAGGGCCAGGGCCTGCGGGTGCATGTACTTGCAGCACTCTTCCAGAATCTGCTGCGTCTTGATCCTTGTGTCCTTGTCGGAGCACAGGAGCGGGGCAAGCTCGGCATACAGACAGCCTGCGTCCAGGTTGCCGGCCTTCCAGGCACGCTCAAGCCACATAAGGCCAAGCCTGAAGTCCGAACTGACAAAGTGGCCGTGGCAGTACAGAAAGCCGTACTTGTACATGGCTTCGGGCCAGTGGGAGGCGGCAGCAATCCTGAGCACATCCAGGGCCCCGTCCACGTAGTCCCCGGGAAATTCGTTGGCAGGCAGGCGCATGGCGAGTTCGAGCAGAAGGTCCAGGGCATCCCAGCAGCCGTCCCGGGCAGCACCCAGAAGGCGGATCACAAGCTGGCAGCCCCGTGTGTAGGACACATCAAGGAGGCCCTCAAGCCAGGCCCTGGCGTAGAGGAGCACGCAGAACTCCACGTTCCTGGCAGCACCCTGGGACACGAGTTTCATGAGTTCCGGCCCCTGCTGCCCCTTGAGATCCCTGAGGGTGACCTTCTCGAGCAAGGCCGCAAAGGCAGGGTCAAAGCCCTCTTTGGCAAGGTTGAGCAAAAGCGCCCTTCCTTCCTGCTCGGCCCTGGGCAGAAGGTGGCCGGAGATCTTGTTCACGGCCACACAGAAGGTGGCAAGCCTGGAGCCCTGCTCCTGCAGGCGCACAAGGTTCCGGACCAGCGGCTCGCGATCCTCGCAGTAGCTCAGCTGGCGCATGAGGGCGGCAGCGCCGGTTTCCAGGGCATCGCTCTTGTGGCGCCGGACCCAGTCGGTGAGCATCCGGGTCAGGGGCCATGCGCCGTAGTAGAACGTGTGGCGGGACCGGCCGGGAGCCGGTCTGGCAGTCCGGCTGGCAAAGTGTGCAGCCATGCAGGAACCTCGTCGTGGTCGAAGAGTGAAGGAATGTCCGGGGACAAAGGGGCAGGGAGAGACGATCCGTGCGATCGCGGACTGCAGGATCCGAGGCAACGCAAGGATGCGCGCAAACCGGCAAAGGCCGCCGGGATCGGGCGCTCTATTCTGCGGCAGGCTTGGCGTGGGCGCAGGAGGCGCAGGACGAGCAGGGGGACTTGCCCTGGGCTGCCAGGGCCTCGGCGCGCTTGACGTTGTTCACAAAGGCCTGGTTGACCGGGCCGATCTTGTAGGGGAAGGGATTTTTCTTGAGCGGGCTTGGCATGCTCAAGAGGCGGCTTGTATGGGTGCTCTGGCAGGCAGGGCAGGAGGGCAGGGCCTCGTCGTCCTCAAAGAGCAGTTCTTCAAAGTGCTTGCCGCAGTCTTCACAGACAAAGTCGAAAAGGGGCATGGAGCGGTCTCCTGTATGGGGCAGGACCTGTCTCCCCGGGCCGATCCCCTTTTGCAGGGGGCGTGTGCCCGCGGAACAGCAGGGATTCCCCGGAAAATTTTGGGGACTGGACATGAACGCTGGCATGGGCAGTCCGCGAAGGGGCCCTTTGGGAGCAAAGCCCTTGGGCCGGCACAAAATGATAGGCATTTGAGGAGGATCTGTACAGGGTCTTGCCGGGACTTTCTTGTGCATGGTTCGTCCTTCGCGCCTGAAGGAGGGCTTTGGCGGGCTTTGACGGGGCTTTTGCGGTGTTCTTTGAGAGCTCTTTTGGGATTGAGGGGCCCCTCCTTTTGGGCAAGGGCCGGGGAGCCTCAAGCAGGTCTGAAGGAAGTCCTGGAGAGCCCTCCCCCCAGGGCTCCCTGGCTCCTGTGCCCTGCCCGTGACAGGTCGGGGAGAGGCTGGCCGGACAGTTTTCCTGTTTTTCCTTGTCACGGATTCTATGGAAAAAGAAGAACTTATGGTCAGCCCGAAGGAAAAGGCCTCGCAAAACGGGATAAATTGTTCGTATTGGGAGTTGACCTTTTGGGCTTTTTAGTCTCAAGATTATCAAAGCCGTTTTGTGGTGCATCGCAAAAGCCGTGCCAATCCCGGGTCTCCCGGCGGGCAGCCCCTGCACCACGGAGTATTTCAGAGCTGGACAGTATGTTGTACCGGTTCTGTGTCTCCCAATGCCATTTACTTTTCTTAACCCACGGAGGGGGTCATGACGGACGAACAACAAGAGCAGCTTGAAGACGCTTTGGACCATCTGGATCAGGCACGTCAGATTTTCCTGGAGTTGTCGGAAAGCGTGGTTGCCGAAGACAGCAATCCTGACGACGAGGAAGAGGACAACGCCAACCTCGCTGATGAATTTGAGAATGTTCTCGTCACCATAGAGGAACTTGTGGAGTCCATCGAGAGCCTGCGTGAGTCCCTCTAGGGGCTGGAGCACAGTCCAGGTCCTGTGAGGAACGGCCCCCATGGTTTTGCGGGGCCTGCGCCTGCCCTTGCAAGGGGTGTCTCCCCGGATGCGGGCAGGTACAAATGAGGGCTGTCTTTTCTTGAGGAGCGGTTACATGATTACAAGGGAAGAGGCTCTGACCCTTCTTGCCGAAAACGGGGTGAAAGAGCATCTTTTGCAGCATTCCCTGGCCAGCGAGGCCGTCCTGCAGGGGCTGGCCGAGCATTTTGGCGAGGACGCGGAACTGTGGTCCAGGACCGGGCTTCTGCACGATCTGGACTATCCGAAAACCGAGTCCTGTCCCGAGCGGCATGGCCTTGACGCCGCCGAACTGCTTGCGGGCAGACTGCCCGAGGAGGCCCTGCAGGCCATACGGGCCCACAACAGCGAGCATACGGGCACGCCTGTGCACAGCCGCTTTGATGTTGCCCTGCGCTGCGGAGAGACGGTCACGGGCCTGGTGACGGCTGCAGCCCTGGTGCGGCCCACGGGCATCACGGGCATGGAAGTCAAGAGCCTGAAAAAGAAGATGAAGGACAAGGCCTTTGCGGCCGGTGTCAACCGCGACATCATCAAGTCCTGTACGGACATGGGGCTGAGCCTGGAGGACTTCCTAGCCCTGGCCATAGCCTCCATGACGGCCAGGGCCGGCGAACTTGGCCTTCTCAAGGAAACAGCCTGAGCACGCCCGAGAGGCATGTTTTGTCTCAAAGCCCTGTGCGCCCGGGGCCTGCGTCCCTCCGGCCTGTGCCGGATGGAGGGCAGGCCCCGGGCGCACCATGGGGGGATAGAACATGCCCTGTTTTTTGCCAGGCCCTTGGAAAAAAGCCCATGAACGACCCCGCACGCAAGCGAGGTCGTTCATCCGTGCCCCCGAGGCAGGTGCTGTGCATCCACCCTGCAGTCCCAATCGAGGAGAGTTGCGCGCCATGCAGCCCCGCTATTCCCATGTGTTCCTTGATCTCGACGGAACCCTGACCGATTCGGCACCAGGGATCCTCAACTCCTGCGAGTACGCGCTCACCCGCCTCGGGCTGAGCGTGCCGCGCAGCGCCCTCTATGCCTTCATAGGACCGCCGCTCCTTGATTCCTTCACGAAGATCACGGGCAGCAGCGAGAAGGGACAGGAAGCCCTGCGCCTCTACCGCGAGTACTTTACCGAAAAGGGACTCTACGAGAACAGCGTCTATCCAGGCATAGAGGACCTTCTGGCAGAGCTTGCAGAAGCCGGCTGCCGCAACGTGCTGGCCACGGCCAAGCCCCTGGTCTATGCCAGGCGCATTCTGGAGCATTTCAACCTTGCCCGCTACTTTGCTCATCTGGGCGGAGCGGATCTGAACGGTCCTGTGCGCACCAAGAAGGGCGTGATCGAGCGCGATCTGGCTCAAACCGGGGCGAAAGCGGAAGAGGTGCTCATGGTCGGGGACAGGAGCGACGATGTCAACGCGGCCCTGGAGCTGGGCCTTGCCTGCGCAGCCGCAGGCTGGGGCTATGCGAAGCCCGGCGAAGTGGATCACGCAACCTTTGTCTGCGCAAAGCCTGCGGATGTGGCCGCCCTGATTCTGTCCTGATTCGATTTTCTGTCACACGCTGGCCTGTCCTGCGGCTGGTCCTGTCTTCCCGGAGGTTTCGTTTCGATGAAAGCATGCATTGGTGTCATAGGCGGCAGTGGCCTGGACAATCCGGATCTCTTTGTGCCCGAGAGCCAGATCCAGGAGGAAACGGCCTTTGGCCTGCCCTCAAGCCCCCTGCGCAAGGGGCATTTGAAAGAGAGCGGCCTTGAGCTTGTGCTGCTCTCGCGGCATGGTCTCGGGCACACCATTCCCCCGCACCGCGTGAACTACAGGGCCAACATCATGGCCCTGAAAAATGCCGGCTGCACCCACATTCTGGCCACTACAGCCTGCGGATCCCTGAGGGAGGATCTGCACCCGGGCATGCTGGTGGTGCCGGATCAGTTCATTGACGCCACCCACAATCCCGTGACCTTCTTCGACACCTTTGCCGGCGGCGAGATCCACCACACCATCATGGCCGATCCCTTTGCGCCGGCCCTGCGCAGCGCCCTGCTGGCGGCCTCGCAGGAGTGCGGCTTTCCGGCCCATGACGGCGCAACCCTTGTGAGCATAGCAGGGCCCAGGTTCTCCACCAGGGCCGAGTCGCGCATGTACAGAAGCTGGGGCTGCGATCTCATCAACATGACCGTGGCGCCCGAGTGCATCCTGGCCAACGAGGCGGGCATTCCCTATGCGGCCATGGCCATGGTCACGGACTACGACTGCTGGGACGAGAACCGCCCGGCTCTGGGCATAGAGGAAATCTTCGGGGTCATGAAGGACAACGTGAACCATATCCTGGCCATCTTGCTGAAGACCTTTGCAAGGCTTGGAGCGCAGGCATAGCCTGCCGCCTTTCGGACAGGAACGGCGCCGCACCTTCAGGGGCGCACATATGAACAGAAGGCCGTCTGCCGGTTTCCCCTCAAATCCGGGGGAAGCGGCAGGCGGCCTTGCTGTTTTCGTGTCCTTGCGGGCTTTCAGGGAGCGTGCTCCCTGAAAGGTGGTGGAGCGCTTGTGGATGGGGCCGAATGGGCTTGCGGCTAGAACTCCCAGGCGAGGTTCAGGCCAATGTTCATGCCTGTGTACGCCTCGCGGAAGAACTCGCCGCCCACTTCCAGCTGGGCCGTGAAGTCCCTGGAGCTGGTCAGAGTGAGTCCTGCCTGCACAAGCAGGCTGTCCCTGCCGGGCAGCCCGGAGTCGGACGCGAAGCCCTGGGCCTCGTAGCC
>CALVHF010000056.1 GCA_944327295.1 uncultured Desulfovibrio sp.
ATCACCATCACCAAGAAAATGAGCGCCAATCCCCGCCGCATCGGCAAGATCGAAATCACCTTCGACATGCCCGATCGCGAGTACACGGACAAGCAGAAGGCCTCCCTTGAGCGCTGCGCCCATACCTGCCCCGTGCACCTGAGCCTGCATCCCGAAACCGAGCAGGTCTTCACCTTCAACTGGAAGAAATAGTTCCCAAACGCACAAACGCGCCTGACCGTTTGCAACTGCACGTGCTCTTCAGGAAACAGGGTTTGTTCCTGAAGGAGCCATCACGTTTCATTCCATTCCTGTCGCTGTTCCGTCCACCTGATCACGGCAGGCAGGAGACTGGCTGAGCTTTTCCGGGAACAACCCCAGGGGGAGAATGGCTGGCGCAGTCGTGCTGCCCGCAAGCTGCGCACCAGCTCTTGAGGAGTCCTTGTTGTGAGCATCTGGATCGTTTTCACCATTGCGGTGTTTGGCGTCACGGGAGTCGGCGTCCTCGCTGGTCTCCTCCTGGACAGATTGTCCTGATTGCTTCGGCCCCTCTTCGGAGGGGCTTTTTTTCGCAGGCACAGCCGAAACAAACGGGCTTGCCTGCAGGAAAACGGGTTTTGGCGGAAACAAGGCCTGCCCCCGGCCAGAACTCCTGCCAGAACCTGACCCCAGGCCGGCCCCTTGACGATCCTTCGTCAATGGGGAAAAAAGACTGCGGCGCAGGGGCCGTCCAGACCCCGCTGCCCCGGAGGAATGCTCATGCAAAGTCATCACGTCTATGGTCCTGTCCCGTCCCGCAGGCTGGGTCGATCCTTAGGGATAGATGTCATTCCCTTCAAGACCTGTACCTATGACTGTACCTACTGCCAGCTTGGCCACACCACCTGTCACACCTGCGAGCGCCGGGAATACGTGCCCGTGGACCTGGTGCTCTCCGAGCTGAAGGAGCATCTGCAAAGGGACACCCCGGACATCATCAGCTTTGCCGGATCCGGCGAGCCCACCCTGAACAGCGGCCTTGGCCGCTGCATTGCCGGCATCAAGGAGATGACCTCCGTGCCCGTGGCCGTGTTCACCAATGCCTCCCTTTTGTGGATGCCCGAGGTGCGTGCGGATCTTGCAAGGGCAGACATTGTGAGTCCGTCCCTGGACGCCGCCCTGCCCCGCACGGCCGAGCAGGTGAACCGCCTGGCTGACGGCCTCGACCTGCAGCGGATTCTGGAAGGCCTTGCCACCTTCTGCAGGGAATACACAGGTCAAATCTGGCTTGAGATCCTCTTGTGCAAAGGTGTCAATGACAGTCGGGACGATCTTGAGGCCCTCAAGAGAGTGCTGCGCACACTGGCCCGGGTGGACAGGGTGCAGATCAATACCGTGACAAGGCCCCCGGCAGACAGGGACATTGCGCCCCTGGACAGGGAGGCGCTGCAGCGCGTGGCCGACGAGATTCAGAAGGAGACGCCCTGGCCCTGCGAGATCATTGCCTCCTTCCCCAAGGTTTCCGATCACAGGGCAAGCAGCCGCATGCCCGGCAGGGACGAGGTGCTTGAGCTTGTGCGCTGTCATCCGAGCACAATTCCTGGCATTGCCGCAGGCCTGGACGTGGAGCAGGCTGGTGTGGCCCCTGTTGTGGACGCCCTTCTTGCCGATGGCCAGATCGAGCGCGAGGAGCGCGAGGGCGAGACCTACTACTTTGTCCGCGAGGACGAGACAAGGGACGCGCAGTAGCCCTGCCCGGCTGCCCGGGCATGAGCCGATCTGCCGTACTGTCGGCCTGCTTGTCTTGCCTGCCTGGTCTGCAGGCCAGTTCGCACGCTTTTCGTGCCAAAGTTCCGCTTCTTGCCAGACTGCTGGACAGAGGGTATAGAGGGGCCCGCGCCCGAGGGGCGCATCCCCGGGTGTTTCCCTGGCCAAGCGCTTTTCCTGCCTGTCTTTTTTCCTGTTTTTCTTCTGCAATCCTTTCCCTGCACGCCCGCACGGACGCGGAGCGTGTACTGGAGGCATACATGGCTCTGAGTATCGGTATTGTCGGCCTGCCCAATGTAGGCAAGTCCACTCTCTTCAATGCCCTGACCAAGGCACAAAATGCCCAGGCAGCCAACTATCCGTTCTGCACCATTGAACCCAACAAGGCCACTGTTGCAGTGCCGGACAGCCGGGTCGATGCTCTCACAGCCAAGGCGCATCCTAAAAAGACCATCTATGCCAGCGTGGACTTCATCGACATTGCCGGTCTTGTGAAGGGCGCGAGCAAGGGCGAGGGCCTGGGCAACCAGTTCCTGGGCAACATCCGCGAGTGCGCGGCCATTGTGGAAGTCGTGCGCTGCTTCGAGGACGAGAACATCACCCATGTGGACGGCAGCATCGATCCCCTGCGCGACATCAGCACCATAGAGACCGAACTGCTGCTCGCAGACCTGGAGACTGCCGGCCGGCGCCTGGAAAAGCTGCAAAAGCTGGCGCGCACGAGCAAGGACATGCGCGCCCTGGCCGAGCTCTGCGAAAAGCTCGTGGCCCATCTCAACGATGGCCAGCCTGCCTCTGCCTTCAGCCTTCCCGAGGACGACGATCAGGCCGCCCAGCTGTGGCGGGAAATGGGCCTGCTCACGGCCAAGCCCGTGATCTACTGCGCCAACGTGGAAGAGGACGGCCTTGGCGGCAATGCCATGACCGAGGCCGTGGCCGCCTACGCAAAGGAGCATGCCTCCGGCTTTGCCATCATCTGCGCCAAGCTCGAGGAAGAGCTGCAGGGCCTGGACGAGACCGAGCAGAAGGAGATGCTCGCCTCCTACGGCATCGAGGTGAGCGGCCTTGAAAACGTGATCCGTGCGGGCTACGCCACCCTGGGCCTTATCAGCTACTTTACGGCCGGCCCCGACGAAGTGCGTGCCTGGACCATTCACAAGGGCTGGAAGGCCCCCAAGGCCGCCGGCGTCATTCATACGGACTTTGAAAAGGGCTTCATCAGGGCCGAAGTCATCTCCTATGACGACTACATGAGCCACGAGAGCGAGGCGGCCTGCAGGGCTGCAGGTGTCCTGCGCGTGGAAGGCAAGGAATACGTGGTGCAGGACGGCGATGTCATGCACTTCCTCTTCAATGTCTAGTCTGAGCCTTGCCTGAAGGCCTGACACAAGCCTGTCAGACCGCAAGGAGCAGGTCATTCAACTAAGGAAGGGCCCTGGCCTTTCGTGTTTCGGCACGAAGGACAGGGCCCTTTTTTGCTGCGTTTTTTTGGGAGACTTTGTGGTGGTGCCATCTTGCCCTGTGCAGGAACACCTCCTGCACAGGGCAAGGCAGGACTCAGCCAGGACAGGGGGGAAGGACACAGAAAGGCCGTCTTCGGAGCCCGGGCTTTCGGGCAGGTCTGCATCATGAGATAGTTGGGGGAGGAGACGAGCAGACGCTGCCGGCAAAAGACAGACGGGCATGGAAACAGGAGGAAGACCCCAAGGGGCATGAGGGATCTTCCTCCTGCTTCACAAGAGGGACAATTGGGGATCGGAGCAGAGGCAAGGCACACAAGGCCCCGAAGCCTGGAACTGTTTGTGCAGAGGCAGTCACAGACAGTTCCAGCAAGGGACAGGCTTCAGGAACAGGGGGCTTGCAAACAGGCAATCAAAAAAGTCTGTGCCCTGGACAGGTTTTCATGTCTGTACCCTGGGGTGGCTGGAATGGCTGGCCTAGCGGTTGAAGCACTTGCTCAAGGACGACACGCTGCAGGAGTGCAGCATGTGTACCTGAATGTTCTGGGCCTTGGCATGCTCAAGAGCCTTGCGCCTGGCCTCATGGGAAATCTGCTTGGTGAAGATGACCACGGCATCAGGGGAACCGATGCGAGCCTTGAAATCGGGGGTGTCGTGCAGGATGCACTTCAGTTCCACGCCGCGCTTTTTCGCTGTCTTGATATAGTCCTGCTTGAGGCGATCGATGCCGCCGATAAGGGTGATGCTCATATCTCCTCCCGAAGGGGTGCTCTGGCCTGCTTTCTGCAAAGTGATTGAGAAATGGGGCTGACTGAAAAAAGGATTGAGAAAGCAGGTACACGTCAGCTTTGAATCCAAGGTATTGAAAACGGATTTCAAAGTCAACATAAAATTGAAATAAAATTTCAATTTTCTTGAAAAAGGGTCTTTGTCCTTGACAAGCCTGCCGGCATGCATTGCAAAATCCGAAAAAATACAGGAAACAGCTTATGCGGCACGAATCGTCTTGTTTCTGTATTATCCTGCCCAGGGCGGATCTGAACGAAGATCAGAACGAAGATCAAAATGAAGAGTTGCGGAACCGCAACGGGCATGGATGGAACCGGACGTGGATTGGCTCCCGGGAGCGGTTTTCAGGGAGGGGGCTGTCCTGGTCCTTTTTTGCTCACATCCTGTCGGGAGCCGTCGAAAAACAGGCCGGCCTTGTCTGGCCTTCCAGCACTGTCTGGCCGGGGTCTGCGCAGAGACGACACAGGAACGGCCTGGGGAGATGAAGATTTTGTACAAGCCAGACGACCGGGCCTTATGCTAGAAGAGCAACCAGAAGAGCGTTCCGGAGGTTCACGATGCACAGCGCCAGAACAACGCTAGTCCCTGACCGGGAACTGGGGGTGGAGGCCTATCTGTTCCAGGGCTTCATCCGCCCCTTTGCCAGGCATTTTCATGCCCACTATGTCTTCGGCCTCATTGAGGACGGCTCGCGCACGCTTCAGTGTGCGGGCAGGGTCTGGCATCTGTGCAGAGACCATGTGCTGCTCATCAATCCTGGCGAAAACCATGGCTGCGAGGCCGGCAGGGAGGGCGCCATCACCTACCTGAGCCTGAGCGTTCCGATTCCGACCATGGAGCACTGGACCAGGGCCGCCGCTCTGGACGCCCTGCCCTCCTTGCGCCCAGCGCCGTGGACGACGCGGATCTGGCCGGCTGCCTGCGCCTGCTGCACGCCTCCATCCTCCAGGCCGAGCCGCCCCTGCGCTGCAAGGAGCTGCTGGGCTACCTGCTGTTCACAGCCATGAAGCGCTACGCAAGCCCTGCCTCGGAAGGCCCGTCTGCGGGCCGGGAGGAAATAGAACGGGCCTGCCGCTATCTGGAGCAAAACTTCCGGGAGCACATCCTGCTCGACGAGCTCTGTGCCCAGTTCAACCTGAGCAAGTCCACCCTGCTGCGGGGCTTTCTGAATGCCAGGGGCGTCACGCCCCATCAGTACCTCACCAATATCCGTATTGCCGCAGCAAGAAAGCTGCTCGAAGAGGGCATTGCCCCGGGCGATGTGGCCGCACAGACAGGCTTTGTCGATCAGAGCCATTTTTCCCGGGCCTTCACGGGGTTCATCGGCATTCCTCCGGGACTCTACCGGGAGATGTTCGCCCACGGAACAACCTCTTTGTCCAAAAACGCCTGATCCCCTGCCCTTGCTCTCCGCCTTTCCAAGGATCCTCATGCCATGAACACGCCCACCTGTCCTGCCGGAACAACCGACTCTTCCCTGCAGGGGCACTGTACAGCCCTTCTGACCATTCTCCTCTGGGGCACCACCTTCATTGCCACCAAGGTGCTGCTCGAGCACATGCAGCCCATAGAAATCCTCTTTTCGCGCTTTGTCCTGGGGTATGTGGCCCTGTGGCTCATCATGCCACGTCCCTTGCGCCATGTGCCGGTCAGACACGAACTCCTCTTTGCCGGTGCGGGCTTCTTTGGCATCTTCCTCTACTATCTTCTGGAAAACGTGGCCCTGACCTATACCTTTGCCTCCAACGTGGGCGTCATGGTGGTCGTGGCTCCGCTCTTCACGGCCCTGCTGGCCCGCCTCTTCCTGCCAGGAGAAAACAGGCTGCGCCTCAACTTCCTGCTCGGCTTTCTCCTGGCCATGGCCGGCATCTGTCTCATCAGCTTCAATGGCACGCGCTTTGCGCTCTCCCCAAAGGGCGACATCCTGGCTGTCCTTGCGGCCCTGTCCTGGGCCTGCTACTCCATCCTGGTACGCAAGATAGCCGAATTCGGCTATTCCTCCATACAGGCCACGCGGCGCACCTTCTTCTACGGTCTCCTCTTCATGCTGCCAGCCCTGTCTGTCCTGGACGGGTCGCCTCTGCCGCAGGCCCTGACCGAGCCCGTCTGTCTTGCCAACATAGCCTTTCTGGGCCTTGGCGCCTCGGCTGCCTGCTTTGTTTCCTGGAATTATTCCATCCGTGTGCTCGGCGCCCTCAAGACCTCGGTCTACATCTACCTGACGCCCGTGGTCACCGTGCTCTTCTCCCATTTCCTGCTCGATGAGCCCTTCACGCTCATGATCTGCCTTGGCACCATCCTGACCCTGGCAGGCCTCATCCTCTCCAGTGCCGAGGATCTGCGCGAACTGCGCAGGCTTGCGCCTCGGCGGCGGCACTAAGGAAACAGAAAGGCCGTCAGGACACAGGCCCTGCACAGACACAGGCAGCTGCCGGGAACCGGGGAGGACTGGAAACGGAATGCAGGGGCAGGCACAGGGCGTGCCGGGCCAGCTGCCAGACAATCTGCTGTCTCTCCTTTCCAACAACTGACTAACCTGTTGAAAACATGTGAGCCGATGTTTCATTGACAGGGGTGTAGCCGAAAGAGGTTACATGTACAGTCTTGCAATGCATGAATGAGACCGGAGCGGCCCGTCCGG
Organism: uncultured Desulfovibrio sp.; assembly: GCA_944327295.1. GTDB lineage: Bacteria > Desulfobacterota > Desulfovibrionia > Desulfovibrionales > Desulfovibrionaceae > Desulfovibrio. Next base: position 6,616 of record CALVHF010000056.1, read on the forward strand.
GCTTTTTTTATTTCATGTTTTTTGAAAGTATCACATGTCTGTTGATGACTTAACTTGTTGATATTCCATATTTTGCACTGAGATCTCGGATCCTTTTTTTTCTGTTCGTTGAGAGGTCTCAAAGTCTAAATGAAGTGATTTCAATACTTTACCTATGTGTACCCGCGGGTCAAACCTTGTAGACTACAGCAATAATACTTAGTGATAACAAATATTTAAACCATCAACAGGTATGTAACACTCTCGATTTTTTAGCCCACTCAGACGTGGACTGTCCTGCCGAAACGACATAACCTATTCTTTTGATATACATGAGGATCCATGCGATCTAATTCTGCAAGACACGTAGTGAACCATGTCGGAATGCTCCGAGAAGCCGCGATAAAAGACTTGCAAAATTTCATTATGTAACATATTTGTAGTCAAAAGTTCAGCGAGTGACACTCTGCCGATGAGCGGAAGAACAAAGTCAGCCAAACCACCAGGGGTTCTTTGCTGATGGCTCATCGGTAAGGACTTGCACGCAAATAACGCTCACTTATTACACTGATAACCACTTGAAATATTTCAATGGTATTGCTGATAAAGACAGCGTTATATCGGTGCGAGTCCTAAATTATCTGGAAGTACTATAGTAAACGCATTAAGAATTCAAAACGGATAACTTGGCTAATCCAAATTATCAATCTTTGAACAATAGGACAGAAAATTCACTGATACACACGCCAGAAAGACGTATACTTTATTCTCATTCGACTATAAATTATTGCACATAGATACAAAAACATTCTTTTTCGTTTTTTATATTGACTATAATACTTGAGAATAATTTATACAAAAAAAATAACATACGTGCGCAATCCCCTTCTATCAATTGTCTTTACAAAGATGGAGGTATTGAGATGAGAAGAGGTGGAAGTAAGTTATTTTTGTTGTTATGCATGTCCTGTAGTCTATTGATAGGGACGCAGGCGCATGCTGAAAATCAAGTGTACACAGGCGACATTAGTGGAGGTTCTTATATTCGTCAAGTTGATGGCATCAATGGTGAATTGATGACCATAAAAGGCAATGATGGAAGAGATCTGAATATCTCTGGAGGCACTTTCTCTACAGCTTCCCCTCAAATCTACACTGATGGTGTTGTCACTGTCCGTGATGACAATATTCGTCTCTACAATCCCAGCTCCAAAGATCCTGTCACAGGACTCTACTCTCTGCACACACCAGAATCAGTCGCCGAGGCCTATGCTAACGGGCAGGCTGCGATATTTGCCCAGCAAATAATCCCACTGCCATCCCCACTCAAGAAGAAGTCTTGAAGGCTTTGGAAGCCGCTAACAATATCGCTACTTCCGCAACTGTTCAGGGCTGGAACTTCAGTGCTGATGGCAATATCAACGTGAGTGGTGGTACGTTCAACCTCGTAACAACTAACATTGCCAACATCTCGGCAGGTAAGACACTGAACTGGAAAAATGCCTCTCTTGTGGCCGGTGGAGGTGGTGGTGCTCTGTCCATTTCCGCACCTGACGGCATTAACATCGAAAGCGGCTCTATCCGCAGTGAAGGATCAACCGCTGCTGGTCCTTACGCCCAGAAGTACGACAACCGTGGTCGCCTGGACCGTGACCGTTGGACATTAGGTAACTATCTGTATTTGCAGACTAATGGAGATATCACGCTCGGTCAGAAAGGGAGTAGTTCCGGTCCCGAAGTCTATGTCAGCGATGGTATGCTGTTCTTTACAGGTGTTAATAACCAAGCTGCGACGGGGAATCTTTATCTGTATAGCGGTTCTCTTACTTTAGATGGACAGTATCGTTCTACGCTCAATACTGGTAGTATGGCCCAGACTATCATTGATGGCGGTACACTGAATGTAATAACGGCTGACCGTATCAATCGCAACGGTGTAGACAGCTCTTCTATGTATCTAGGGGACACCACTCTCAATAGTGGTACAATCAATCTCTACAATGGACAGATGGGTGGCGATGTAACCATGAACGGTGGTGTCATCAATGCTATGGGAGACAGCGCCATCAATGCCAGTGCCGGAACAGTTGTCATCAATGCAGGCACTGTGAATCTGGGAGAGAGAGCATTCATTGGAGCCATCAAGGGCGATAGCTTGGCAATTTCACCCTATGTCACCTCGACCAATAGCGTAAATATTGGCCAAGATGCTGTGGTAAATCTGACTCTTGGCCAGAGCGAAGATGGAACCTATACTCCTGGTCAAAATATAGGTGGCATCTATACAATCGATGGAACAAATGCAACAAGCATCAACATTGCAGATGGCGCTACATTTAACATCAACAATCCTTATGAAACTGGTGTTGGCATCAAGGAAATAAAGGACTTTGCAGTTGCAGAAAATGGTTCAGTTTCCATAGGAACTGCAAATATTACTTATAACGACAACCCATATTATACAACTCAGCTTCGTGCTAATGAAGAAGGCAATGTTGATCTTGTCCTGACAACAAATGATCCTGCTCCCATTGTGCGCAATATGCCAGCTAGTGGTAATGTCAGGAACAATGCTGGAGCCTTTGCTGACCTTCTGGTTAACGGCCAAGGCCCCTGGCGTCAATTCTCAAACGCTGTGGTTGCTACAGGCAATGACACTGGAGCTGCTGCTGAAATGCTGCGCCAGGCCGGAGGTGAAAGCACTACAGCTAATGCACATGCCATTCTCTCTACAGTACGAGAAATGCAAAATACTGTCCGAGACTGGGGATTCGGAAATATTGGTACCAATCAAGAGGGGATGAGCCAAGATCTTGGTCACGGCAATCGTTTATGGATCAATGCTATCGGCATGACATCAGATCAGTATAGCAACGATGGACGCACTGGCTATAGCAGCAATGCAGTAGGTGTTGTCGCAGGCTATGATCACACCTTTGCTGACCGCTATATGGCAGGCGTCGCTTTTGGCTACGCTAGAGGCTACTTCGAATCCAATGATAACCTTACAGAAGGTTTCAGCGACCATTGGTACGTGTCCTTGTATGGTTCCTTTAACTTCGATCCTCTGGTTATAGATGCAGATGTGTTCTATGCCAACAGCCAGACAAGCATAGATAACAATATCAGGGGCTTTAGCAGCAATAGCGGCGACATCTCTGCGGACACCTTCGGTGCCTCACTGACTGCCTCTTATATCTTCTCCTTTAATGATGATGCCACCAAGATCGCTCCCTTCGTGGGTATTGAATACTTCGGCATTCATCAGCACGGCTGGGAGGATGACGGTTATCTTTCCCGCGACTTTGGTGAGGATTTCGCAACATTGTGGACTCTGCCTGTTGGAGTGAAGGCTTCGCACACCTTTACTGGAGACAACTGGAAGTTCACTCCTTCTATCGGTGTTGCCTATGCTCGCGATCTCAATGACTTTTCTCCTGAAGCCCATGTCTCTGTTCCCGGCATGAACCGTGAAATTGATACACACGGTCCCAGTCTTGCAAAGGATAGCTTCAGAGGTAATGTTGGTCTTGATTTCCAAATCAATGATTTTTCCGTGTACGTAAAGTATAATATTGATGCCAGAGATTGTTATACTAGTCATAGTGGAACAATCGGTGTAGCCTACACGTTCTAAAACAGCATGACCTTCTGGGGGGGGCTACGGTGGCTGTGAGTACAACAACTTTGCCATCATGGGCGATGTCTCCTACACCTCCACCTGGAACTCTGTTGAGCAGGACATGGATTCTCGCATGGGCATGGGCGACCTTGAAGCTGACATCCAGGCTTCCGCACTCTCCGCCGGCCTGCGTTTCGAGTACAAGCTTGAGACCGAATACCTCGACTTCATTCCTCATGTTGGTGCACGCTACATGAGCATCAACACCTGGGGCTACGATGTGGAGACCAATGGCGGCACAGTGCTTGAGGGTGACGGCTTCCAGCAGAACATCTGGACCTTCCCTGTGGGCATCACCTTCAGCAAGGAACTCGAGATGAACAACAGCTGGTACTTCAAGCCTAGCGTTGACTTCACGGTCATTCCTGCTGCCGGCGACATCAAGGCCAAGGAAGACGTGCGCTTTACCGGCCTGCCGTACTCCACCGAAATGGAGACCCAGATGATGGACTACTTCACCTGGCAGGGTGGCGTTGGTATCGAGTTTGGCAACGAAAACATGAGCGTAGGTGTGAACTACACCCTGCAGGCTGGCCAGAACAGCACTGGTCACGGCGTGTTCGGCATGTTCCGCTACGAATTCTAATATCATGCAATTGATTGCGGCAGACTGACGCCATTGTCTGCCGCAAGATACTCTTTGTGAAAGGACTGGTCTTCGATTTCCTTCCCGAATGACCAGTCCTTTCGTATCTTCTTCGGGAACTGCTCCGGCGCCTGCCAGAGAGCCCCATCCTGCCACGTTCTGGGACAGAGACCTGCTGCCCCGGGGCCCAGACCGAGCCCGTCCGCCCTCTGCCGGCTTTGCCTGAACACGGCACGGCTGCGCCCTGCCTGTGCCAGCTTCGTGCAGCTCTGTGCGTCTACTTGTTCAAGGACCAGTGGCTGCCGGCCAGGAGATCCACTTCCTTCCTGAGTTCTTCCATGCGGGCACAGAGGGCCAGTTCCTTCTCGAAGTCGGCGAGCATGGCCTGCGCCTCTTCAGGGGACGGCACGGGCACGGGCATCTTTTTCAGGTCGCTCAGCTGCACAAGGGGGGTCGAGGCGCCGCAGTCCAGGGACTGCAGGGCAGCCTGGCCTATGGCCGAGCGCAGGTAGAGGTATACAAGGCGCGCATCCACGTCCCTGCGGGCCGGCCGCAGCACGAGGCAGGACTGGTTGGCCACCCAGAGCTCTTCGTCCTGCCAGTCCGGGGGCAGCATGCCCACCTTGCCGAGCGTTCCGCGAATGGCCAGCACAATGTCGCCAGGCTGCAGCAAGGGATCCATCTTCCCCTGGCGCTCTGTTCTCATGGTGCTGCCGCCGCAGGGCCTGGTATAGCCAACGCCCTGCAGATCGCCCTGGTTCAGGACATGCACTTCCTCGCCCTTGTGCTCCTTGTCCGCCAGCAGAGGCCGGAAGAAATTAACCAGTGCGCCCAGGGGTGCTGTCGGACGCGTCTTCAGGTACTCGCGCACCTGCCGGGCCTCCTCGCTCAGGCAGTGGGCCGTGGCAAGCAGGCTGCTTTCTTCCTTGAGAAGCGTGCGCACATCCTCGGTCACGCAGCCTGCCTGATCAAGGCTCAGGCTGCTGCGCACAAGGGTGCGCAGTCCCTCCAGATTGCCGTCGTCCCACAGGCTTGCCAGGCGCCCGGTGTCCAGTGCGCCGGCATCCAGAAAGTGTACCCCGTAATCGTGCTGCTCCCGGCGGGTCTTGTCCAGGACAAGCAGAGAGCAGGACGTAACTTTGAAGGGAATCAGCCCTGCCGGCAGGGAGATGGAGGCTTCGACAAGATTGTCTGCCAGCAGATCCTTGCGCAGATCCCGCTCGAAGAGGCGGCGCGAAAACAGCAGGGACTGCGGCGTGACCAGGAGGATGCGCCGGGCCGGCGAGGCCAGCAGGGCACGCACATGCTCCGTCTCTGCACAGCCGCGTTTTTCCAGTGCTGCCAGGGGCAGGCGCAGAGAAGCCGCAGACGAGGCAGGAGACGGAGCTGCCAGGGGGCCGGCAATGATGGACACAACCGTTGTGCAGTCCTCGGCCTTCACGTCTGCCAGAGCCGAAGGCACGCCGTTCGCCGGCTCATGACAGCCCCTGAAGCCGCAGGCGGCAAAGGTCTGTCCCAGTCCCTGATCCAGCTCCCGGGCCAGATTCTGCCCCAGTTTCCCGACGGGCGGACAGACAAGACGCACTGTATCCCTGTCGGGATCGAGCAGGGACGCAAGCAGGATGGGCAGAACGGGAACAGGCATGGGCTTTGGTTTCATCCACAATCGGCGCACATGCCCCCAGGGCTGGGGGAGGAAGCGCCGCCTCCTTAAACTTGACGGATTCCCGGGACACTGCGGCACTGCCTTGGAACAGGCTGCTCGAGCACTCGGGGGCCCAAAGCATGCCCGAAGCCCCGGCAATGATCAAGAAGGAAACCTGTTCTTTTTTTCTGGTAGCAAATACCTTTGCAGCATGGGAGACGCAAAGGAGGTGAGGCAGGGCCTGCAAGCGGGAAGCTGGGCGCAGGAACGCAGGGAGCAGGAACAAAACGGGCCTGCGCCCTGAAAGACACAGGCCCGTGAAGGATCAGGATGCCTGCATGCCAGGCACTGTCTGGCGAAGGTTTTGTGCCCCCCAAAACGAAATTGGAGCAGCCCAGGATTTCTCCAATTTGACGGCTGACTGGCCGAGGGGGATTCCCGCTGCAGCCATCGCCAAATTTTGTATCACATCAAGGCCGTCCCATATCAGCTCTTTTCTGACAATTCCTAACTGGCAAATACTACTGGTAAATTCTCTGAAGATGCCTTTGCTGCGCGGTCAGTGGCTGCTTCCCTCAGGATGGAAAGAGTATCTGGAGAGAAGGCTCATGAGGGAATTGGGCCCCTTGCCTACAAATACCCCAGCAGAGCCAATTTTTTAACGTTTAGGTGGATTTTGAGTTGATTTTGCACCGCAAATAATATACACTATATATGCAACAGATAAAAAGGAGCTGATACTATGGCTAACACGGTCAATTTCAGTGTCCGTATGGACAGTGACATCAAAAAGCAGTGTGAAACACTGTTCAATGAATTAGGCATGAATCTTACCACAGCAATCAATGTCTTTCTGCGTCAGTCCCTCCGTGCCGGAGGTTTTCCCTTCACAATCAGGATGGAGCGCCCCAACAAGGAAACCATTGCCGCCATGCTGGAGGCAGAACGGATTGCACATGATCCCAGCGTAAAGCACTACTCCGATGTGGAAGAAGCGCTCAGGGAGCTGAAAAATTGAAGCGCAACATTGTTTGGACGACAAGATTTAAAAAGGACTACAAACTAGCAATCAAGCGCCGCATGAACATGGGCCTGCTAGATGACATAATCCGGGCCTTGTCACGGGGCGAAAAACTGCCAGAAAAAAATAAAGACCATGAGCTTACCGGCGATTGGGTGGGGCATCGAGAATGTCACATTCAGCCGGACTGGCTACTCATCTACCGCATTGAGGACAATGTGCTGGTGCTGACGCTGATCCGCACCGGGACGCACAGCGACCTGTTCGACAAATGAGAGTGCTGCCGCTGTATGGGGTAACCTGTACGGCGGCTTTTCAGTGCGCAAGGGATGTCGTGAAATCCAACGCACCTAAGGACCAGTCTAGTATTTTGTTTTTGAAGTTCGTTAATAAGTCAGGATTTGGAAAACTCATTTTCCACTATATTGTAGGAATTTTTCTTTTAGTTAATAACTTTGCAAACTCTGTACTAGAAATGACTGAGTCGCTTTTTCAGCTGTATCAACTCAATTTCCACCTCTGGCGAGGACAAATGAGTTCAGACGAGACCAAGTTATGGCCGCGGTAGTGTAAGATCCTTTGTGTAAATTGAGGTTGAAGAGGTAGGGGAGCGACGCAGACCCACAGATGGAAGTTTGAGTTGGACGCAGCCTGTGATAGTTCACGCCTCAAGCCAACCAACCTCAAGGAA